>VGPD01000028.1 GCA_016875635.1 Chloroflexota bacterium | reverse complement strand
CCGACGAGCTGAAGGCCCAATTCGCCCAGGGTGGGGACGCCGCGAAGACGGCAATGAAGGCGCTCCACGAGGCCATCGGAGCCACCGGGCGTCCGCACCGAGGGCCGGGCGGCCCCAGCGGCCAGCCGAGGCGTGGCCCCGCGGCCTAACATCGACCACTCGCACTCAACAGAAGGGGCGTCCAATGGACGCCCCTTCAGATTTCTGACGGACGCCAACAAACGCCCCGCGTCCCGTCTCGTTCTCCCTCATGTAACCCGCCCATCCATCCGGGCAACGTGAGGAAGAACGATGATCAACAAAACGAAGTGGCTCTCCGGACTGGCGGCCGTCGCCGTACTCGGCTCCGCGGCCACCCCCATGATTGCCTCTGCGCACGCCTCCGAAGGCGGTGAGCGGACGGCCCAGAGCGTGAAGATGCCCGCCAAGATCGGCGCATCGGGGGCGCTCGCGACCGCCCTCGGCGTCGAACCGGCCGCCCTTGAAGCCGCGGTCAAAGCCGCCCTCGAAACCACGCCCAGGCCCGCGGGCGAAGAGAAGAAAGACCCCGCTGCACGGGACGCCTACCGCACCGCCTTTGGGGCCAACCTCGCGGCGGAGCTCGGCGTCACCGTTTAACAGTTGAGCGCGGCCATCGACTCGCTGAAGGGTGAGCGCGGCGACCGCGACGAGCACGAGAAGATCCTCGGCCGCAAACTCGCTGACGCCCTCGGCGTCACCCCGGATGCGCTCGCGGAAGCCGTGCAGGCCGCACGGGCCGTCGTCCCGCCCCTCACCGGGCAGGAGAAGAAAGACACCGCGGCGCGCGAGGCCCACGCCGCCGCCATCGAGGCCGCGATTGCCGAACACCTCGGCATCACCGTAGAGGCGTTCAACGCCGCCCAGGCGACGGCCAAGGCTGACCTTCAGGCCAAGAAAGGTGAGCGTCGTGAGGCGGCGACCGAGAAGGCAAAGGAGTACTTCCTCCAGGTGCTCAACCGTCTCGTCGCGGCAGACGTGATCACACAGTCACAGGCCGATGAAATCCTCGTGCAGTACGATCTTGGGGGCGAAGAACAGGAACAGGTCGTCAAGCGTCTGCGCTCACTGCTCCATGAGCAGAAGGGACAGGACCGCGACGAGCGTCGTGACGCCAGACGCGGCGGGAAGCTCGAGCGTAAGGACGAGAAGCGGGAACAGAAGAAGCCCGCGCTCGAAAGACTGCAGCAGCGCCGAGGCAACGCAGGCTGATCGCCCTGGACGGCCCGGGGCAGCGGTGGACGCGACGGGCCGTCCAGCCGGCAATGTGCCCCCCCACAACGAGGGCGCCCTCCCCTGGGCGCCCTCGCTCTTTGCTCAGGACTCCGGGCCTACGAGAGCCGGCGAAGCGTGTCCTGGTGCGCCGTCACCTGCACCACCAGCAGGTTGGGGCGCTGCTCGGCTGCCGTCTGGATCTGTTCCGTCGTGCGGTTGTGCAGAATGCGTGCCCACCAGTGCCGCGGCCGGAATTCCGGCACGAGTACGAGCACCGGATCACGTGGGTCGACGCCGACTCGGTCAATGTAGGCGAGCAGCGGCCCCACGAACGTGCGGTAGGGCGACTCCACCACCACCAGCGGCACGTCCGGCACGAGGCGTGCCCAGCGTGCCTGGAACGCCTCGATGTCCTCGTGGCCCTCACGGGCGATATGCACCCCGGTGACGTTCGAGGAAATCCGGCGGGCGTACTGCACCGCGCGCCATGAGACGCGGTTCAGGTCACGCACCGTTACGACCACCGGCTCCGAGCCCAGCCCCGCGGGGCGCGTGAGGGGGCGAGCGTCCTCATCTGACATGAGGGAGATGCGCGCCACCTCGGCGTAATGGGCATGGATGTTGTGCAACAACCAGACCATCACCGGGACCAGGATCAGGACGACCCAGGCCCCGTGCGTGAACTTTGTCCCGGCGACCACCAGCGTCACGACGCCGGTCATCGCTGCGCCGATACCGTTCACCGTCGCCGCACGCCACCAGCCGGGCTCACCACCCGAACGCCAGTGGCGGAACATGCCCACCTGGGACAGCGTGAAGGCCATGAACACGCCAATGGCGTACAGCGGGATCAGCCGGTGTGTGTCCGCGTTGAACAGCACGATGACCACACCGGACACCAGGGTGAGCACGATGATCCCGGTCACGAACGTCAGGCGGTCGCCGATGTAGGCGAACTGCCGCGGCATGTACCGGTCCTCCGCCAGGATGGATGCGAGGCGGGGGAAGCCGTTGTACGCCGTATTCGCCGCGAGCATCAGTACGAAGGCCGTCGTCGCCTGGAGGAAGTAGTACGGGATACTCCCGTTTCCGAAAATCGTCCGGCCGATCTGCGAAATCACCGACTCGTCATGGATCGGGACGACGCCCAGCCGCCACGAGAGAAACGTTGCGCCGACGAAAAAGAAGGCAAGGATGGCACCCATAATCGCCATGGTGATCCGGGCGTTCCGCGGGGATGGCTCCTGGAACGCGGTGACGCCGTTGGCAATCGCCTCGACACCTGTCAGGGCAGTGGAACCAGACGCGAACGCACGGAGGACCAATAGCATTCCAACGGCGGCGGTGGCCTCCAGCTGATGCGATGGCGCCGCTGACGTGGTCAGCGTCGCGCCATCGACGCCGACGGTCAGACGCACCAGCCCGACGACGATGAGCGCCCCGAACGAGAAGATGAACAGGTAGGTCGGGACGGCGAACACCGTCCCCGACTCGCGCACCCCGCGGAGGTTCCCCAGAGTCAGCAGGATGAGCGCCACGATCGCGATGTACACCCGAAAGTCGGCAAGCGCCGGCAACGCCGAGATCACCGCCAACGACCCCGCCGAGATGCTCACTGCCACGGTCAGGATGTAGTCCGAGAGCAGCGCCGCCGCGGCGATCAGGCCCGCCCACGGCCCGATGTTTTCGCTCGACACCGAGTACGCGCCGCCGCCCTTCGGATAGGCGCGCACCGTCTGCATATAGGACATCGTGACCATCGCCAGTAGGACGGCGATCCCGATCGAGATCGGGAGTCCCAGGCTCAGCGCAACGGCGCCGGCCGTCACCAAGACCAGCAGGATCTCCTCCGTCGCATACGCCGAGGAGGAAAGCGCGTCCGACGCGAAGATCGCCAAAGCGCGCACCTTGTTCAGACGCTCGCCGGACTCGCGCTCCGTCGACAGCGGCGGGCCGAAGAGCGCGTTGCGCACCCGGCGCGCCCACTCCCCACCCTGGGTCGTGGGACGGTCCGCCGCCTCGGTGGCAACGAGACGACCGTCATCGGCCGGACGGAGGGCCCGCCCGATCCGGACACGACGCGACCCCACGCGGCTGCCCGGAATCATCCGGCCCGCGCGGGTCACCGGCCGAGGGCTAGATGTCTCTTCCCCCGCGGAGGGGTCACCGTCGCTGGGAGCCGTCATGGCACCTCCGGCGCCACCGGGCGCATCACCAGATCAGACTCTGCCCGTGCCCAGACCGCAAGCGACGTCCATGTTGACGGTCGTCTCCACCGCGCGTACATCACAACCTTCGACCGCAAGGGAGGAACGTCTCGTGAGTTATGAATGGCTGCTGATGGGGCACGTCACCGCTGCCGTCCTCTGGGTGGGTGGCTCGATCGCCCTCATCTTGATGGCGCTCCGGCTCAGGCATGCCGGTGGCGGCGCGCAGATGGGGGACTACGCAAAGAATCTGGAGTGGTTCGGGAAGTTTTACTTCACGCCGCTTTCCCTGCTCGTCCTGCTGTTCGGCATCCTGCTCGTCCGGGACATGGACAACGTGGCGGTCACGGATTTCTTCATCCAGTACGGCCTCACCGCCATCGTCATCACCATCGCCGTCGGCGCCGGCTTCCTGGGGCCACAGTCCGGCAAACTCGCACAGTTGATCGAGGCGAAGGGCGCGTAGGCCGCCGAAGTGCAGGCGTTGCTCACTCGCATCCTGCTCGTCGCGCGTTTCGATGGACTGATGCTGCTCTCGGTCGTCGTCGTGATGGCCTTGAAGCCGTTCAGCTAGCGGCTTATCCCGCAAACTGGGAAGCGATCGTCGCGACCCAGAGCGCAAGGCCGTTCGCGAACCAGACACAGGAGGCGTAGCGGACCCCGCGCGCGGCTGTGGCGGTCGCGCCGCGTTCTTTCCCTTCGATGCGTCGGGCGCCGTTGAGCCATGCTCGGCCACTGGCCCGCTCCACCGCGGCGGCCAGCACGCCCAGGTCCAGGAGCGGAAGCGCGACCGCGGCCGCGAAGATCGCGATCCATGCGTACACCGCGAGCGGATACCGGGTACCCGCGGACGCGAGGACGAACAACCCGCTCACGAAGAGCGACCAGCCGTACATAGCCAGCGCCGGCGTCGCCACCGCGGTGACGCGTCGCACCGGCCCGATTCGACCTGTTTCGCCCTGCTCGATCACCGCTCACTCCTGCCTGCGCTGGTGATCCTCGGCAGGAATCGGGGACGCCATACGAGCGTTCACCCGGATTTCGCACGGTCCGGCGAATCGAGTCCACACGCCTGACTCCACGTTATGTCTAATCGCTACCCCGTAGCGAATTGGTGGCGCGCGGCGCTACCTGCATACCGCGATGAACGGCGTGCCCGCGGCGATGCTGGCAGGGAAGCCCGCGTTCACAAACGACGGCGCACCCGCCAGATACCCCGTCTGCGCCCCGCCGGTCACGAGCCAGATCGAGGCCGCTGAGCAGCCGCGCTGGGAAAGCCCGGCGATCACCCCGTCCGCCGTGCCGCTACCGCCCGCCTGGAGCAGCGCCACACCCGATGCCGGCACACTGCCCGTGATCGCGACCGCCGCCGGCGGCGACGGCGTCACCAGCTCGCTGTCGTCCACGGAACCGAAGGCCAGCGCCCAGTAATAGATGAACGTGGTGCCCGATCGCACAACGAGGGCGATCCCCACGACGGTCGGGTCGGTGGCCGGCTGTTCACGCGGTGCGGAGGGGAGTCCATCCACCCTTGCACGACCTCGCGCCCCGTCGCCTGTCCGGCGGCGATGTTTTCCCGGATCGAGGAGTTCGGCGTGTACCCAAAGGAGGTGAATCGCGGCCGGATGTCCCGGCCCAGGGAGTCGGTGTGCGACAGGCTGGTCGGCGTCGAATTGCCGACCATGTCGTTCGCCATCCACTCGGACGCCGCCTGGAGCGTCGGCGAAACCTTGAGCGCGTTTAACCCTCGGCTGGTGCGCTCTACGTTCAGCTGGTCTAGCGCCGCCTGCTCTTCTCGGTCCAGCGTCACCTCCGCTGAAGCGTGCGTGGGGATGGAGGCCAGCGCGACGCCAGCGAACGCGCTCAGCGCGATGACCGCCCACACCGCATGCACCGTCGCGCGTCTCACTGCTCGCATCTGACTCCCCCCGCTCGCGCCGCGCACCTGAGGCAACGAACCTAGCCGGTACGCGTTCGCTGCCACGACACCGGAATCATCGGGAGTTAGCATCCCACAGGAACGGAAAGGCCCGCTCGTGATGCTTCCACCCTCCGCGCGTCCCGGCCGCGTCCGCTTGGGCGGCATGCGGATTGGCGTCGTCTCCGACACGCACGCGCAGGGCGACGGCTGGGACTCCCCACCGGAACTGCTCCACGCCCTGCGTGGCGTCGACCTGATTCTCCATTGCGGCGACCTCGACGCGCTCGGCGTGCTCGACCACCTCGAAACGGTCGCACCCGTCCTCGCGGTGCGCGGCTACCCCGACCCACACGAGGACGGCGACCGGTTGGCGGAGCTGCTCCGGGTCGTCGAAGCCGAGGGCGTCCGGATCGGCATGGTGCATGACCCGCGCTGGCCGCTCCCGCTCACCTTCACCCACACCCTTGGCTTCCCACCCGGCCCTGTCCAGGATCACCTGCGACCGCGCTTCGGCACCGAGGTTGACGTCGTCTGCTTCGGCGACACCCACGACGAGTACATCGGCTGGTACCAGGGCGTGCTGTTCCTCAACCCCGGCAGCCCCAGCCGGCCCGGCATGCGCCACGCGCCAGACGACGTGGGCACGTTCGCGATCCTCGATGTCCATCGGGGCGTCGTGGCCGCCGAACTGCACAAGCTGCGTCGCGGCCAGCACCTCGACTAGTGCGCATCCCGCGGCTTCCTCGTGTCACAAGGCACCCGTAGAGTGAGTTGCATGACCACAAACGAGGGCATCACGCCCCCCGACACCTCGTTCCACCGCGACGGCGACTTCTATCTCCCTACCGCACGCACGCGCGGTCCATGGGATCCGGACTCGCTGCACGGCCGCGTCATCGCCGGCCTGCTGATGTACGAAGTGGAACGCCTCCACCTCGACCCCGCGTTCCAGGTCGCGCGCCTGACCGTGGACATGTTCCGCGTCGCCCCTATGCGCCCCGTGACCGCGGTCACCAGCGTCGTGCGCGACGGCAACCGCATCCGCGTCGCGGATGCCTCCCTGCGTCTCGAGGACGGAATGGAGATCGCCCGGGCGAGCGTCGTGATGCTCCGCCGCGCCGCAGCGCCGGAGGGCAACGTCTGGGCGCCACCGCTGTGGGACGTTCCCCATCCCGACACGTTGCCCCCACCGCCGCCCCCACCGGCCCAGTTCGGCCCGGCCGCGTGGGAGACACGCGCGATCACCGGACAGATGGCATTCGCCAACAGCGGACCGCCCGTACAGAAACGCATGTGGGTCCGGGACAACATGAACTTCGTCGACGACGAACGGCCGAGCCCCCTGGTACGAGCCGCACTCGTGTCCGACTTCGCCAACCCGTTTGCCAACTCCGGCGACCGAGGGCTGAACTACGTGAACGCGGACGCCTCGCTCTATCTGCACCGCAACCCCGCGGGAGAGTGGATCGGCATGGAAGTCGCCGCCCACCTCGCTTCCGAGGGGATCGCGATCGGCGAGTGCGTGTTGTACGACATGGATGGGCCCTTCGGACGCTCGACCGTCTGCGCCGTGGCGAACCAGCGGCGTCAATAGCCGTTATCCTCACCGCATGACGCCTCGACGGCGGGGACCGGGAGGGAGACCGTGCCACGGACCACTGCCCGACGCGTGACGACGACCGACCACCGCGCCTTGCTGTGCGCGGACGGTGTGATCGAGTACCGGCTCGTGCGCAGCAGCCGTCGCCGGCGCACCATCGAGATCACCATCGAACCGGAAGGCGTCCGTGTCTCCACACCGATGCGCACCCCCGACGCCGAAATCGAGGCCACCGTCCGTGAGCGCGAGGCATGGATCCGCCGCCACCTCGCCGCCCCGCGTGAGGCGCCGCGCGTCGCCACCTACGATGACGGCGAACCGCTGACGTTCCTCGGGCGGCCGACACCGCTGCTGGTGAACGAGCGGCCAGGACGTGCGCGAGCCGCGCTCGATTTCTTCAACCTGCGAGTCTCCGTACCACCCCGGCTGGAGGCCGAGCGTCGTCAGGCGGCGGTGCGGGCCACCGTCCTCGCCTGGTACCGCGAACGTGCCGCCGAGGTGATCCCGCTGCGTGTGGAGGGGTGGGCGAAGGCGATGGGCTGCCAGCCCAGCCGTGTCGTCGTGAAGGAACAGAAGCAGCGCTGGGGCTCCTGCGGGCCGGACGGCGTGATCCGCTTCAACTGGCGCCTCGTCCTCGGCGCGCCCGCGCTCCTTGACTACGTCGTCGTGCATGAACTGGCCCACCTGCGGCACCCGCACCACGGCCCCGCCTTCTGGCAGGCCGTCGCGCGGACGATGCCGGATTACCGCGAGCGCCGGAGCAGGCTGCGCGAGTGGGGCCGAACGCTCGCCGTCTAGCCGCGCCCACCCTCGGCGCCGCGAGCGCCGAAGTAGAAGCCGATGACCGTCCCCGCCTCCAGGGCGAGGGCGCCGAGGAGCGCGAGACCGCTGTCCACCTGGCCACGCGCCAGCAGCCACACGGCGCCCGCCACGTGGCCGGCTAGAAAGGCTGCGACGATCGCCAGCGCGAGGTAGGCTCGCACCGTCCCGCTCGGGCGGCCCAGAGGTGTGTCGACCATAATTCCTCCCTCCCGGTCCGGACCGACGCTATCCGGGCGGACGGCGAAACCCGAGATGGAGATGGCGCACGGCACTCGGCGACGGATGCGGGTAGCGCAGACCTCACGCGTGCGTTAGGGTGAGAGTCAGGCGGCGAGTGCGCTCCCGGGAGGTCATGTCGCGATGCGCGTTCTCGTCCGGCTGCTCCGGTTCACCTTCCCGTACAAACGCCAGGTGGTGTTGACCGTCGGTTCCATGATCGGCGCGAGTCTCTTCGCGCTGGCGGTCCCCACAATCGTGGGTCAGACGCTGGACACGGCACTCGAGGCACAGCGTGACGGCCACGTCGCCTGGGAGCCGCTCCTGAGGGCAGCCTTGCTGATCCTGGGCGCCGCGAGCCTGCGGGGCCTCTTCGCGTACACGCAGCAGTACTTCGGCGAGAACCTCTCGCAGTCCGTCGCCTACTCCATCCGCAACGCGATCTACAACCGGTTGCAGCGGCTCTCCTTCGCGTACCACGACCATTCCGAGATCGGCCAGATCATGTCGCGCGCCACCCAGGACGTCGAAGGTGTCCGGATGTACGTGAACTTCGGCATCGTCCGCGTCGGATACATCGTGATCCTGCTCGGTGTCGCCCTCTACCTGATGCTCCGTTCGAACGTGACGCTGGCCATGGTCTCGTGGGGCTTCCTCCCGATCATCGCCTTCGTATCGACCGTGATGAGCATGCGCCTCCGCCCGCTCTGGTTGGCTGTGCAGGACAGCCAGGGCCGCCTGAGCACCACGCTTCAGGAAAGCCTCTCGGGCATCCGCGTGGTCAAAGCGTTCAGTCGCGAGGAGTTTGAGAGCCAGAAGTTCGACGTGGAAGCGAAAAACCAGTTCACCTGGTCATACGCGACCAACCGGATCCAGGCGATCAACCAGCCGTTGCTCACGGCACTCAACGCTGCCGCCCTCGTCGCCACGATCTGGGTCGGTGGCGAGCAGGTCGCCAATGGCACGCTGACGGCCGGACAGCTGACCGCCTTCCTCGGCTATCTCTATCTGCTCGCGCAACCCGTCCGGATGCTCGGCATGATCGCGAACATCCTCAGCCGCACCGTCAGCGCCGGTGAGCGCATCTTCGAGATCCTCGACGCCGAGAGCGCTGTGAAGGAGAAGCCGGGCGCCGTCGTCCTCCCACGCGTCAGCGGACGCGTGGAGTTCGACCACGTCGCATTCGGCTACAAAGCGTCGCACCCGATCATCCGCGACGTTGATCTCGTCGCGGAGCCAGGCCAGATCTTCGCCCTCGTCGGCCCCACCGGCTCCGGAAAGTCCACGCTCGTGAACCTGATGCCGAGGTTCTACGACGTGACCGGCGGCGCCGTGCGCGTGGATGGCGTCGACGTACGTGACGCCACGATCACCTCGCTCCGACGGAACATCGGCATCGTGCAACAGGATGTCTTCCTGTTCATCGACACGATCCGCGAGAACATCCGCTACGGCAAGCAGGGCGCCACTGACGAAGAAGTGGAAGAGGCCGCAAAGGCGGCCCGCATCCACGACTTCATCCTCACGATGCCGGACGGGTACGACACCTGGGTCGGGGAGCGCGGCGTCACCCTCTCCGGCGGCCAGAAGCAGCGCATCTCCATCGCGCGCACGCTCCTGATGGATCCGGCCATCCTGATCTTCGACGATTCCACCTCCAGCGTGGATATGGAGACCGAGTACCTGATCCAGCAGGCGCTGGCGGAGCTCATGCGCGGGCGTACCACCTTCGTCATCGCGCAACGCCTCCGTACCGTGAAGAGCGCCGACGCCATCCTCGTCCTGGACCGAGGGGAAATCGTGGAACGTGGGACACACAACGAACTGATCCACACTGGCGGGCTCTACCAGAAGATCTATGAACTCGAACTGCGCGACCAGGAAGAGGCGTTCCGCGGGGACGCCGCTGCCGTTGCAGGGCGATAGCGCTTCCCGCACGAGGGGACCACGACCATGATGGGTGGCGGCGGATGGGGCGGCGGATCCGCCGGCGGCTGGAGCCAGAGCGCGACCTCGATGGGCCCCAACGCCCGTCGTGGTATGGACGGCTGGAGCGACGACGATCTCGGCAAGGTCTACGACTCACGGGTCGTCTCGCGGCTGCTTCCGTACCTCAAACCGTACAAGTTCCGCGCCTTCCTCGCCGTGCTGGGTGTCCTCGGCTTCGCCACCACCTCCACGCTCCAGCCGTTGCTCATCGGCCTCGCCGTGGACAGGGCGATCAAGGGTGACATCGACGGGATTGCCCGCATCGGCGTGCAGCTCGTCGTGCTGGTGGCCGTGGCATGGGGATTCCAGTACCTCCAGCTGACACAGACCGGCTATATCGGCCACCGCGTGCTCTACCGCCTCCGCACGCAGATGTTCGACCACATCCACTCGCTCTCGCTTTCGTTCATCGACCGGCACGAGGTCGGCCGCATCATGTCCCGCGTCACCAGCGACGTGACGTCGATGCAGGAACTGCTGACGTCGGGCGCGCTCACGATCTTCTCGGACCTCCTCATTCTCTGCGTGGTCGTGTTCGTACTGCTGCAGCGCGACCTCGAACTCGCGCTGGTCACCTTCGTCGCCGTGCCGCTGCTGGTACTCATCATGGTGCTCTGGCAGAGACGCGCCCGCAGCGCGTTCGTCGAGGTACGCCAGGCGATCTCCACCGTGAACGCCAGGCTGAACGAGAACGTCTCCGGCGTTCGCGTGATCCAGTCGCTCTCCCGCGAGGAGGAGAACGCTCGCCGGTTCGACCAGATCAACCGGCAGAATCTCCGCGCGAACATCAACGCCGGGCGGCTCTCCGCCGCCGTCCTCCCTATGGTCGAGGGCATCGTGGCGATGTCCACGGCGCTCGTCCTCGTCGTCGGCGGCGTGCGTGTGGCCGAGGGTGCCATCACCGCCGGCATCGTGGTTTCGTTCGTCCTCTACATCCAGCGCTTCTTCGACCCGGTACGCGACCTGGTCCTCCAGTACACCCAGATCCAGCGAGCCATGGCCGGCGGCCTCCGGATCGTCGAGGTCCTCGACACGAAACCCGACGTCGTCGACCGCCCGGACGCCCGCACGATCGAGGTGCAGGGTCGCGTCGACTTCGACCACGTCACCTTCCAGTACCTCGAAGGCCGCCCCGTCATGCACGACGTCAGCCTGCACGTGGAGCCGGGCGAGACGATCGCCTTCGTCGGCCAGACTGGCGCGGGCAAGAGCACGATGATCAACCTCATCGGCCGGTACTACGACGTGACGGAGGGCGCGATCCGCATCGACGGCGTGGATGTCCGCGACATCAAGATCGCGAACCTCCACCAGCAGATGGGCGTCGTGCTCCAGGAACCGTTCCTCTTCTCTGGCACCGTCCGCGAGAACATCCGCTACGGCCGGCTGGACGCCACAGACGCGGAGACGGAGGAGGCGGCACGCCTCGTCGGCGCGCACGACTTCATCCGGCGCCTGGAGGAAGGCTACGACACCGTCCTGGCGGAACGGGCGCACAACCTCTCCGTCGGCCAGCGCCAGCTGATCTCCTTCGCGCGCGCCATCCTCGCGCGGCCGCGCATCCTCGTCCTCGACGAGGCGACCGCGAACGTGGACACCCAGACCGAGGTGATCATCCAGCGCGCGCTGAAGGAACTGCTGCGCGGCCGCACCTCTTTCGTCATCGCCCATCGGCTCTCCACCATCCGCGACGCCTCGCGCATCGTCGTACTGGAACTCGGGCAGATCGCCGAGATGGGCACCCACCAGCAGTTGCTCGACCGTGACGGGATCTACGCCCGCCTCTACCGGATGGCCTATGCAACGACCGGCTAGGACGGCGTGATGACGGACAGCCTCACCGCGGACGGGACGCCTCCGCCACCGGTGGCCGGCCAGTGGACCGTGACGATGACCACCGCCCGCGGGACACGTGAGGCCACGCTGGCCATCGAATCCTCCAACGGCACGATCCATGGCACATGGCGAAGCCCCATGGGCACCTCACCGCTCATCGACGGAAAGCAGGACGGTGACCGCCTCCGCTGGTCGGTGCGTTCATCAGGGCCGATGGGCGAGATGACGATGCAGTTCGAGGCGGTCGTTCAGGGCGACGCGCTCGCTGGCGAGGTCATCCTCGGCGCAATGGGTAACGGGACGTTCACCGGCCACCGCGCCTAGCCACACGACGCGCTCCGGCAGGTACACTCCAGCCTCATGGCGTGTTGGGACGCGTCTGAAGGCCCGATAAACAGGGGGCACGGTGCAAAAGATCACCCCATTCCTGTGGTTCGACGGCAACGCCGAAGAAGCCATGGATTTCTACGTCGGCACCTTCACGAACTCGAAGGTCGTGAGCGTAAGCCGGCACGGCGAGGACGGCCCCGCACCAGCGGGATAGATGTTCACCGGGACGTTCGTGCTCGAGGGCCAGGAATTCCAGGCCATCAACGGCGGCCCGATGTTCACCTTCTCCCCCGCCATCTCACTATTCGTGAACTGCGAGACCCAGGACGAGGTCGACGCACTGTGGGATCGACTGTCCGAAGGCGGCGAGACGCAGCAGTGCGGCTGGCTGAAAGACAGATTCGGTCTCTCGTGGCAGATCATCCCGACTGCCATCGGTGAAATGCTGCAGGACAAGGACCCCGAAAAGTCGGGCCGTGTCATGCAGGCAATGCTGCAGATGACCAAGATCGACATTGCGGGGCTCAGGCGCGCGTACGATGGCCAGTAACCAGGTACCGACGCCGGGACCGCACCAATCACGGAACAGGCAGGTGTCCTCATGGCAACACGAGACGAGATAGTGGCCGCGATCCGCGCGGTGGACACGCGGCTGGACGGTCTGAAGCCGCGTATCCTTGCTCAGGGCGATGCGCCGCTGAAGGACGGTACATGGCATGTGCGGGAGGCCCTCTCGCACCTCGCGGCCCGGGCGAACGGCGTGGACCGCGTCGCCCAGCGCGTCCGCGACACCCAGGCAGGCAAGGCGCCCGCCGCCCCACGGACGATCGACGAGATCAACGCCGACCAGGTCTCCGAGCGTTCCACGAAGAGCGTCGCGGACCTGCTCGATGAGATCGCCCGTGGGCACGCCGCGGCCATTACCGCCATCGGCGAACTCGACCAGGCGATCCTCGATGCGATGCTCCCGCTCGGCTTCCGGCCGGGCGAGTCCGCCGCCAGCGACCTGATGCTGGGCGGCGGCCCGCGCCACGACAACAACCACATCGACCAGATCGAGGCCGCCCTTTCCTGACATGACCGACGGACTGCTCAGGCCATCCGAGGCAGACGCCATCGCTGCGTGGGCGGCGCTCGTCGACGCGGACGCGGCTCAGGTCGCCCGCGTCCGCGAGCCGGAACCACCCGGCGACTTCTACGCCCCGATGGCGGAGCGGTCCCGCCCGGGCCCACGGGCCGCCCTCGAACTCCCGCTGCTCGAGGCGCACGCGCGGCCGGACGACACCTGGCTCGACATCGGCGCTGGCGGCGGCCGGTTCGCCATCCCGCTCAGCCGCCGGGTCGCCCGCGTGGTCGCCATCGAGCCGTCGGAGGCGATGCGCGCCACGCTTGCCTCCGCCGCGACGGAGGCCGGCCGCACGAATATCGAGGTCCACGACCCACGCTGGCCGGCCGCTGGCTGGACCACCTCGGCTGACGTCTCGCTGGCGGCCCATTCGATCTACGACATCCGGGAGATCGCGCCGTTCCTCGACCGCGATGGAACGACACACCCGACGGCTCTGCATCGCAGTCCTGGCCGACCAACCGCGCGGCGCTCAGCTCGCACGGCTGTTCGAGGCGGTGCATCGCGAACCGCTCGCCACCCTTCCTGCGCTCCGCGAATTCATCGCTTTACTCGCCGCGCGTGGCCGTCGATTCGACGTCGCCACCGTCACCGGTGAACCGGCGACAACAGTGTCGCTCGACGAGGCGGTCGCGGCCGCGCGTCGCCTCCTCTGGCTTGCCCCCGGCTCCGAGAAGGAGCGGCGGATGCGCTCGCTCATCGAGGAGTGGTGGACGGTGCCCGGCGGCATCGCGCTCCCCCCGGGCGGCGTTTCCTCGGCGTCGTCTCGTGGGAGCCTGCGAGCCCGTAGCCCGCGCTTCCCGCCTGCGCGATCCGCGCGGATGATGGCTGCAAGGGGCACACACATGGGCGAGGCGGCCGCGCTGGCTTCGGCGGTGACCTGGGCAGGCACCAGCGTGACGCTGGCGCGCCTTGGCACGCGCTACCCCGCCCCCGTCCTCTCCTCGCTGCGGCTGCTCTCCGCCACCCCGTTCCTGTTCCTGCTGGTCCTCGCCACCGGCGCCACCTCGCAACTGCGGGACGCCTCCTGGCTGGTGCTATTGGCGATGGTCGGAAGCGGGCTCGTCGGGTACGGGCTGGGGGACACGACCTACATCCGCTCCATGGGGGGCGTGGGGATGCAGCGCATGGCGCCACCCACCACCGCACTCTGGGTCGCGCTCTCCGCCGCGGGCGGAATCTGGCTGCTGGACGAGCCGTTCTCGTGGGGACTCATCGCGGGCGGGATACTCGTCATCGTCGGCACCTGGTTCATCGTGGCCCAGTCGGCTGCCGCGGCGGCCACAGGCCCCGCGCGATGGGGCACGCCCCGCTCCATCCTCGCGATCTGCGCCGTCGCGCTCGCCTGGACGGTGGCGACCCTCGTGCTCGCAGGTGGGCGTGGCGACCTCGGCGCGGCTGCGGCCGGCATCGTGCGCATCCCGGCAGGGGGTCTCGCGATCGGTCTCGTGATGTCGGTCGCCACGCGTGGCGCGATCCTGCGCCGGCTGCCCCAGGGGCACGACCTGGCCCTCATCGCCGCGGTCGGCATCCTCGGCACGGGGATGGGTTCGGTGCTCTACATCTTCGCGGTGGCCGAGGCTGGTGCGGCACGGGCTGTCATCCTGAACTCGATCTCCCCGTTGATCGCCCTGCCGCTCTCCATGCTCGTGCTGCGGGAGCGCCCCACCGGACGGGTTGGCATCGGCACGTTGTTCTGCGTCGCCGGGACATTCATCGTCCTCGCGACCTAGGTGCAGATTCGGAACAGGGCTCGGAGAGGGCCCGGATCCACCTCACCCTCACGTATTCGTCACAGGGGTATCGCGAATCTGGTATCGTGCGCCTTGTCGCCCGGCACGGGGATACGGGTGACAAGGCGGGGGAGGTTCTCAGGTGAGTGAGTCGAGCGTGACGGCGCCCTGCACCGGACATCACTGGATGCTTCCGGCACCTGGAGGGCTCACCAGCGTGGGTACCTGTAAGAACTGCGGAGCCGAGAAGCAGTTCTCGAACTCTTCGGGCGGCGGATGGGTGCTGCGTTCGGCAGCCAAGCGCCGCTAGACACCGCAACCCCGGACCGCGCTCACCGTCCCGGTCACAGGCCGAGGGCGGTGCGGCCGTCCCACAACAACTTCAGCCCGGTCAGGAACAGCGCCCCATAGGCGATACGGTAGAACATCGCCTCATCCACCCGCTGGTTGAAGACATACCCCAGCCCGAACCCCACTGGCGCCAGCGGCGCCAGCAGCAGCGACGTCCCCAGGTTCACGCCTTCGAACTGGCCGATGACTGTGTACGGGATCAGCTTCACGTAGTTCGCCAATGCAAAGAACATCACGGTCGTCCCCACGTAGACGCTCTTGTCCAACCTTTGAGGCAGCAGCAGCACATTCAGCGGCGGTCCGCCGGCGTGCGCGACGAACGAGGTGTACCCCGCCAGACTGGACCAGAACGCCGCCTTCGCCGGGCCCGGCTTCGACGCCGTCTCCTCGATCCGTCGGAGCCGAGGCCCAAACCACCGGTCGAGCGTGAACCCGACCGCCAGCGCACCGACGAGTAGCCCCACTACGTCGTCCGAGGTGATCGCGAACGTGGCCGCGCCAAGCGTGATGCCGAGCACTGCGCCGGGGAACAGCATCCGCATCATCCGACGGTCGAAACGCTGTCGATACGTGATCAGCCCAACCAGATCCATCAGACAGAGGACCGGAAGCAGGATGGCCGCCGCCTGCGTCGCCGGGATGACGAGCGCCATGATCGGCACGCCGACCGAGCCCAGCCCCCCGCCGAAGCCGCCTTTGCCAATGCCGACCAGCAGCACGGCGATCGAGGCGACCACGTAGAACGCGGGGTCGTGCAGCACGCTCACAGGGGCTCCGGATCGGATACGACACGACTGACGCCTCGGTGCGCGGAGGCTACCATCGATGCATGCCAGTCGCCCGTTGCGCCTTCTGTACCTCCACCCCGCTGCGCGAAGTCGCAGTGTCGAAGTGGACCACCGACCCGGACGACCGGCAGCGCCTGACCGTCTGGCTCTGCGGCAAGCACATGCAACGCGTCCAGAAGGCGGGCCCGAACGGCTACGCACATGGCGCGGAGAAGTTCAAAGCGGGCTTCTGGTAACGCTCGGTCGGGACGGGTCATCCCCCTCGCGACAGTCTCCCGAAGTCCGGAGTGACCTGAGCACGATCGCGCGTTCAGTTTCGCCGGCCGTAAGCACGGACCGCGAGTGGCACGCCGACGGCAGCCAGCCCGGCGGTCCAGATCAGGACACCCACGAGGTCACCGCCCGGATCCTGGCCCAGCGCCAGCGCCCGTGAAACGTTGGCCGCGAGCGTAAACGGGTTGGCCTCCGCGACCGGCTGAAGCCAACCAGGCATCGACTCCACCGGGACGAACGCCGACGAGACGAACGTGATGGGGAAGATCAACGTGAACCCGATCACGTTCACCGCCTCCACGCTCCGGACGGTCAGCCCGACCGCCGCGAAGATCGCCGCGGCCGGCAGCGCGAACAGGATCCCCACCGCTGGCGAACCGATCGACTGAAGGACACTGCCACCGAACCGGAAGCCAATCAGCGTCCCGATGGAAATCATGAGGACCGCAACGAAGATGTTCGCCAGCAGATCAGCGATCAGCCGGCCCACGATCACGGCTGACCGCGCCATCGGAAGCGACCGATACCGGTCGAACAGGCCGCTCTGCACATCCTGGGCCAGTCCCAGCGCCGTCCCAAACCCACCGAACAGGAGCGTCTGCACGAGGATGCCAGGCAGGACGAAGGTGATGTAGTCCGGTGTGCTGGTGCGGATCGCTCCGCCGAGGACGTAGGTAAACAGCAACAGGAACATGATCGGTGACACCGTGATGTTCACGATGTTTTCGGGCAGCCGCACGTACCGCAACAGGTTCCGCCCCACCATCACGAGCGTGTCCGCGACACCCCAGCGCACGCGGGTCATCAGGCTCGGATTCACTTCTCGCCCCTCTCGCCCGCGTCCGGGGTTTCGGCCTCAGACGCGTGCCCGGTCAGAGCGAAGAACACGTCGTCGAGGCTCGGCTGGTGGAGCGTGAGGTTCGACACGGCGATGTCGCCCGCGTCCAGCGCACGCACGACCTCCGCGATCGCCCCCGCCCCTGCGGACATCGGCACACTCACATCGAGGGTCGATTCATCAACGTGCGGGTTCGCCCCGTACCGCCCGAGGACCTCACGGGCGGCGTCCAGCCGTGAGCGGTCGGCCACCTGCACCACCAGCACGCTTCCGCCCACGCGCCCCTTCAGCTCCGCTGCGGTGCCTTCCGCGATCACCTGGCCGTGGTCGACCACGGCAATCCGCGAGGCGAGCCGGTCTGCTTCCTCCAGATACTGGGTCGTCAGCAGCACCGTCGTCCCGCTCCGTGCGAGTTCCTCGATCGCGACCCAAAGGCTGAGGCGGCTGCGCGGGTCGAGCCCCGTCGTCGGCTCATCGAGGAACAGCACCTCCGGTTCGCCCACGAGGCTCGCCGCCACGTCCAGACGGCGACGCATGCCCCCCGAGTAGGTGACGGCACGTCGACCTGCCGCTTCGACGAGGTCGAAGCGCTCGATCAGGGCACGCGCACGGCGCTTCGCCTCCGCACCACCGAGGTGATGGAAGCGTCCCACGACCTCGAGGTTCTCGAGCCCGGTCAGCTGATCGTCCACGGCGACGGACTGTCCGGCGACGCCGATCGCGCGACGCAGCCGGGAGGCATCGCGGACGACATCGAGCCCGACGATGGTGGCGGAGCCGCTCGTCGGCCGCTGCAGCGTCGTCAGGATGCGCACGAGCGTCGTCTTGCCCGCTCCGTTCGGCCCGAGCAACCCGAACACCACGCCCCGTTCGACCTCCAGGTCAACGCCGCGCAGCGCCACCACGTTCCCGAACGACTTGGTCAGCCCTCTGACAAGGATGGCGGGACCCGCCGTACCGGTGGTCAATCTCGTGCCCTCTCGAATGCCGGCCCGGCTGTCGATGCCACCTGTGGACAAACCAGGCGTCGCTGGCCGGGATCAGTTCGCATGCCCGAGGGCACCAGATGGAGCGGGCATTCATCGTGTAACCGCACCGGTCGCATGTCAATGTCGATCTGGCACCATCCCGCTCGCCAGCGAACCCCATGCGCTATCGTGCGCGCGCCCGGCGTCAGACGACGCCGAGGATGGTCCAACGACAAGGAGGCCACGATGGCCATCGACGAGGCCCTGCTGCGCCACCTCTACGCCTACGACCGCACGCTGCCGCTGGTGCCAACCAGCGAGGTCGACCCGGTCACCGACCCGAGCACCCGCCAGGCCGTCCCCGGCCTCCGCCGCGAACGCGTCACCTTCGCCTCCACGCATGACGAGCGGGTCCTCGCCACGCTCACCATGCCTGCCGAAGGCGGCCCGTACCCCGCCGTCATCATGCAGCACGGCTCCACCCCCTCGGGCCGTCACCAGATGACGACCCCCACGCCCGCGCTGACGCAGCCGCTCTCCGTGCAATGGGCGCTGACCGGCTTCGTCGCGGTGACCGTGGACGCGTACGGCTTCGGCTCGCGCGAGGGCGCCGACAACCGCGGCCGGCTCACCCCGAACCGTCCCGACCTCATGTACCGCACGCGGGACGCACGGATCCAGGGGGTGCAGGACCTCATGCGCACCATCGACTACCTGCTCACCCGGTCGGAGGTGCGCGGAGACGCGATCGGATACCACGGCGTCTCGATGGGCTGCCGTCTCGGCGTCCCCTTCATCGCGCTCGACCACCGCGTGAAGGCCGCCTCGCTCTTCGTGGGAGGTAGCGCGGCGTACTCCCGCTTCGTCGTCGAGGGCACACCCTTCGCCGGCCTCGCTGATGAAGAGCAGCGGATCTTCGACCTGACCGACCCGATCACCTTCGCGCCGCTGACCGCGCACATCCCGAAGTTCGTCGCAAACGGCCTCAAGGACACCCTCGTCACACTGGAGGGCGGCCAGCGGCTCCAGGCCGCGTTCGCCGAGCCGAAGGCGCTCCACTGGTTCGACGGCAACCACGGCGACTCGCCCGCCTCGCTGGTCGAGCAGGCGAGGGCGTTTCTCTCGCAGCACCTCAGGGGATAAGGACGCTTGGGGCCTATCCCGAATACGACCAGCCGGTGAAGGTCGAGGTCAGCGGGTCGGCGCTGTGCTGCACCTCGCCGTAGAGGACGCGCGCGGTCACGAGGATGTGGTCGCCTGCCTCGATGAACTGCTCGGCGGCGCACTCGAGGTAGGCGACGGCGTCCTCCAGGATCGGGCAGCCAGGCGCGCGCTCGGAGAGCCGGTAGTCGATGCCCGCGAGCTTATCGTGCTGCTGTGCCGCCGCCTCGTCGCTGCGTCCGCGCACCTTCGCGGCGTTCGACGGCTGGACGAAACGCTGCGCGATCAGCAGGCCGTCCTTCTGGGGCAACAGGTTGACCGTGTAGTAGCCGTGGTCGCGGATGCGGCCCAGCGACGACGAGTCGCGCTCG
Source organism: Chloroflexota bacterium (assembly GCA_016875635.1). Taxonomy (GTDB): domain Bacteria; phylum Chloroflexota; class Dehalococcoidia; order UBA2979; family UBA2979; genus SURF-43. Next base: position 9,118 of record VGPD01000028.1, on the reverse strand, counting down.
AAGGCCGCCACGACCAGCCGCGGCTCGAACGAGACCTGCATCACCCAGTCCGCGATCATCCCGTTCGGCTTGCCGTCGCGCGTCGTGCCGACGACATAGATGCCGTACGGCAACTCGTGCATCGCCTCGCGAATGAAGTCGTCCTCGGTCTTCTGGATCCTGCGCCCGACCATCGCCCGCCCCTGTCCGTTGGCTACTTGAGGAGGCCGAACTCCCGCGCGACCAGTTCATACGAACGGATGCGGTCGGCAAAGTCGTAGGTGATCGTGAGCAGCACGAGTTCCTCCGCCCCGAACTCGTTCGCCATCGCCTCGAGGCGTGCCTTTACGGTGGCGGGGGACCCGACCGCCGCCTTCGACATCGAATACGTCACATAGTCGAGTTCGGGCTGCGTGAGTTCGAACGCCGCAGCCGTCTCTGGCGAGGGCACCGCGCCGCGGCGGAAACGCCACACGTAACGCACGCGCGCGAGGCGTTCCGCCTCCTCGTCGGTGGCCGCGCACAGCGTGGAGACGCCGACCGAGACGCGCGGTTCGGAGGCCCACTTCGAGGGCTTGAAGCGGGTGCGGTAGAGCGCGACGGCGCGCGCGCCGAGTTCCGGCGAGATGAACTGCGCGAAGCAGTACGGCAGTCCGAGGCTGGCGGCGATCTGCGCGCCGTCCAGCGAGGAGCCCAGGCACCACACCTCGGGCGTGCCGTCGATGACCGGGCTGGCGTGGATGCCGAAGAACGGATGGTCCTCGGGCAACGTGTCGCTGAGGTAGCCCAGTAGGTCCTCGACCTGGTCGGGGAAAGCCTCCAGCGGCAGGTTGCCCGGCCCGTGCTCCAGCGCCTGCTTCGTCTGCATGCTGCTCCCCGGCGCGCGCCCGATGCCGAGGTCGATCCGCCCGGGGAAGAGCGCCTCCAGCGCACGGAACTGCTCCGCCACCTTCAACGGCGCGTAGTGCGAGAGCATAACCCCGCCCGAGCCGACCCGGATCGTCGAGGTCTGCGACGCGACCGCCGGGATCACCACCTCGGGCGCGGCGCAGGCCAGTCCGCCGCTCGCGTGGTGCTCCGCCAGCCAGAAGCGGGAGTAGCCGAAGCGCTCGGCTGCCTGCGCGAGCAGGATCGACTCGCGCAGCGCCTGCGCCGCCGTCCCGCCCTCGCGGATGGGGGCCTGGTCGAGGACGCTCAGTCGCAGCGCGGGCCCGGTCGGTGACGGCATGGCGGCTCCCTTACCGGGCTGATAGTAGCCGAGGGCACGCGGACTCGTGCTTCCGGCCACGTCGAGCGATGATTCGCCGCATGACCGACGAGCCGCCGCTCCCCACGCCATCTCTCAATCTGCACGACGCCGACGCGCGCGCCATCGCCTCGATGCACCAGGTGGTGCGCGTCTTCGCGAACCCCAACCGCTGGTGGCAGAACGCCTCGTTCGCGCTCCCGCTGCTCGTCACGGTGGTGGCACTCGTACTCGGGTTCCTTCTCGACTCGACGGAGGCGAAGGGGTTCGGCCTCTTCGCGCTCGCGGTCACCCTCTTCATGGTGCCGGTCGTGCTGCTCACCTGGCGGGGCACCGCCACCTCGATCGTGCTCACCACCGAGGGCGCCACGGCACTCCACCTCGGCCAGCCACTGCACGAGGTCGCGTGGGCCGACCTTCAGCGGATCGAGAAGGTCGAGTACCTCGGCAACGCCCGCTACAAGCTCGTCCACCACGACACCGAGTTCCTCACGATCGAGTCCGAGATCGAGGGCGCCGCCGACCTCGTCGAGACCGCGTTTGTGCTCAGCGGGATCCCGCGCCAGCACCCGGACGAGGCGATCTAGGCTCGCGGGGCGTGCCCCCTATCATTCGGCCATGACGGATCTCGCCTCGCCGCACTCCTCGCCTCTCGCCACGACGCCGCCGTTCGACTACACGCTGGCGACACCGGAGCGCATCCGGACGGGCGTCGAGACGTCGATCGCCCGCTGCGAGGCGATCATCGATGGCGTCGCGCGGGTCGAGGGCGAGCGGACGTTCGCCAACACGCTCCAGCCGCTCGACGAGGTGGCGAACCTCCTCGCCCTCGCCAGCGGCGAACACGGTTTCCTCACCTACGTCGCCGCCGCCCCGGCGCTGCGCGAGGCCGCACTGGAGGCGGAGCAGCGCCTCGACACCTATGGCATCTCGATCGGCTTCCGCGAGGAGATCGCGGCGGCGGTGCGCGCCTTCGCGGAGACAGCCGAGGCGCAGGCGCTCGACGGCGGGACGGCGCGGCTGCTGGAGCACACGCGACGCGACCACCGGCGCAACGGCTTCGACCTCGACCCGGAGCGCCGGGCACGCGTGCGGGCGCTGAAGGAACGCCTCATCCACCTCGGGATCGAGTTCCGGCGGAACATCGACGAGTACGACGACGCGCTGCTGCTCCGCCGCGAGCAACTGCGCGGGCTGCCCGAGTCGTACATCGAGCGGCTGGATGTCGTGGAGACGCCCGAGGACGCGCGCTACCGCGTCTCCCTCGACTACCCGGAGTTCTACCCGTTCCTCGAAGCCGCCGAGGACGAATCGCTACGCCGCGAGTTGTTCCTGAAGAACTACCGCCGCGCGGCGGACGTGAACCTCCCGCTCCTCACGGAGGCGATCGCGGCCCGCCACGAGATCGCGGAGACGCTCGGCTACCCCTCGTGGGACGCCTACGTGATCGAGACGAAGATGGCGCGCACGCCTCAGACGGCGCTCGACTTCCTCGTGGACCTCGAACGGCAGGTGCGGGTGAAGGCGGAGCGGGACATCGAGGAGTTGCGGGCGGAGAAACGACGCCACCTCGAGAATCCAGAAGCACGGCTGGAGATCTGGGACTGGCGGTACTACCAGCAGCGGCTGATGCGCGAGCGGTACCAGGTCGACCAGTTCGCCGTCGCCGAGTACTTCCCGCTGGACGCCGTCCTCGACGGACTATTCGAGGTTTACCAGCGGCTGCTCGGCGTCCGCTTCGTGCCGGTCGCCGAGACGCGCGCGTGGCACCCGGACGTGCGGCTGTACGCCGTAGAGGACGCCATCGAGGACGCGACGGACGGCCGCACAGGGCACTTCATCGGGCACTTCTATATGGACCTGCACCCGAGGCCGGACAAGTACGGCCACGCCGCCGCGTTCGTCCTCCGCCCCGGCCGCACGCTGCCGGACGGCGGTTACCAGGCGACCGCCGCGGCGATCGTCGCCAACTTCACGAAGCCCTCGGCGGAGTCGCCGAGCCTGCTGCGCCACTCCGAGGTGGAGACGCTGTTCCACGAGTTCGGGCACATCCTGCACCAGGTGATGACCCGCTCGCCCTACGTCCGCTTCGCCGGGACGAACGTGCAGCGCGACTTCGTCGAGGCGCCGTCGCAGATGCTGGAGCACTGGGTGTGGGAGCCGTCGGTGCTGCGAGGGTTCACCCGGCACGTGAGGACGGGCGAGCCGCTGCCCGAGGCGTTGCTGGCGCAGATGGTGGCGGCGAAGAACGTGGGGAGCGGGCTGCACTACCTCCGCCAGATCTACTTCGCGCGGCTCGACCTCGCCTACCACGACGCGGGGGCCGTGAAAGACACGGACGCGCTCGCCGAGGCGATGCACGGGATCACCGGGTTCGCGTTCCCGCCGGAGACGCACTTCCAGGCCGGCTTCGGCCATCTCTTCGGCTACGACGCGTGGTACTACGGCTACCTCTGGTCGCAGGTCTTCGGCGACGATATGGTGACGCGTTTCGAGCAGGCTCGCCTCGATGGCGGCCCTGAGGGCGAGGAGGCCGTGGGACGCGACTACCGCCGCGTCATCCTCGAAGCCGGGGGGACAGAGGACGGCGACGTGCTGGTGCGCCGGTTCCTCGGCCGTGAGCCGTCAAACGCAGCCTTTCTGCGTGAGATCGGGCTGAGTATTTAGGGACCCTCACCCTCCCAACCTCCCTCCCCATTCATGAGGGGGAAGGAGGCTTCAGAACCCCCTCCCCCCAACCCCTTCGCCCCTCAAGGGGCAAGGGGGAGCCAGAAGGGAGGGGGAGCCTGAGTCCAGAACGTGTCAGACCTCGACGTCGAGGGCGGTGAGGCCGCGGAGGACGACGCTGTCGCGGTAGCGGGGCTCGGCGGCGAGGCGGATGTCCGGCCAGCGGGCGAGGATGCGGGGGAAGACGATCTGCGCCTCCAGCCGCGCGATGGGCGCGCCGAGGCAGTGGTGAATGCCCCGGCCGAAGGCGAGGTGGGATTTATCTCCGCGCATCGGGTCGCCGTGCCCGGGGTCGCCGCCGGTGGGCCCGCCGCGGGTGGGGTCGAAGGCGTCGGGGTGCTCGAAGTGGCGGGGGTCGTGGTTGCCGGCGCCCTGGAGCAGGACGACGCGTTGGCCCTTCGCGATGCGCTGGCCGCCGATGACGACGTCTTCGAGGGCGATGCGGCCGTTGGTCTGGACGGGGGAGTCGAAGCGCAGCATCTCCTCGACGGCGGCCTCGATCGCCTCGGGGTGATGGGCAACGTGGCGCTGGGCGCCGGGGTGGCGGAGCAGGGCGAGCATGCCGTTGCCGATGAGGTTCGTGGTGGTCTCGTTGCCGGCGATGAGGAGCAGGTTGAGGGTGGAGATCACCTCGGCGTGGGAGAGGCGGTCGCCCTGCTCCTCGGCGCGGACCAGGGCGCTGATCAGGTCGTCCTGCGGCTGCGCGCGGCGCTCCTCGATCAGCGGCGTGAAGTAGAGGCGGAGGGCCGCGCGCGCCTGCATCGCTTCGGTGAGCTCGCGCGGGGACATCGTCGGCTCGAGCGAGCGGGCGACGGCGTCCGACCAGGTCTTGAAGCGCGCGCGGTCGGCCTGCGGGACGCCGATCATCTCAGAGATCACGGCGACCGGGAGCGGGACGGCTATCGCCTGCATGAGGTCGAAGCGCTTCGCGTCGCCGACCTCGGTGATGAAGGCGTCCGTGAACGCCTCGATGCGCGGGCGGATCGCCTCGACCGCCTTCGGCGTGAAGGCGTGGTTGACGAGCGAGCGCAGCCGGGTGTGGTCCGGCTGGTCGACGAGCAGCATCGATGGCGCGATTTCGACGTCGATGGGCGCACCGGTGGCGGCGTTCGTCAGCCGGGAGGCGTTCGAGAAGCGCCGGTGGTCGCGCAGGATGGCGTCGATGTCGTCGAAGCGGGAGACGACCCAGCCGCGGAGGATCTCGGAGTAGTGGACGGGGTCGCCCTCACGCAGCGCCTCGTAGGTGGGGACGGGGTCCTGCTGGTACGCCTCGGCGAGGGGGTTCCAGACGACGCCAGTCTTCCGTCGCTCGTTGAAGGCGAGCACGCGGATGGCCAGCGGGCGGATCATGCGCTGCAGGGCTGACATCGAATCTCCGTGAGGGTCCGAGGGCAGTGTAGCGGGGACGTACCGGCGGTATGCGACGTCTCCGGAAGGCCCTTCTACACTCATCCGGCCCGGCATTCTCGGTATTGAGGTAACGGGTACTGGGCGTTGGAGATCTGGGCGCTGGAGGTCACCGTGCGCATCGGGGTATCGCTGTCGAGCTCACACCGGACGGACGATGCGCGCGAAGGCGCCCGCTGGATGATCGAGCGGACGCGGGCGGCACGCGACGCCGGCCTCGACTCGCTGTTCGTGGGCGACCACCACGCGACGGGGCCGGGGAAGTACTACCAGAACTCGCCGATCCTCGGCCGGTTGCTCGCGGAGTGGGACGGCCGTCCCGCGGGCGCCCTCTACCTGCTGCCGCTGTGGCACCCGGTGTTGCTGGCGGAGCAGGTCGCGACGCTGGCGAGCATCGCGCAGGGGCGGTTCATCATGCAGTGCGCGGTGGGCGCCGAGGACGACCCGGCGTTTCCGGCGATGGGGGTGAAGCCCTCGCAGCGGCCGTCGCGGTTCGAGGAGTGCCTGGAGACGGTGCGCGCGCTGTGGGCCGGCGGGCCGGTGAGCGGGACGCGACGGTATCCGTTCGACCGCGCGCGGATCGCGCCGCTGCCCAGCGAGCCAATCGAGGTCTGGATCGGCGGGTCCGTCCCGGCCACGGTCGACCGCGCGGCACGCCTCGGCGACGGGTGGCTCGCCGACCCGGGGCTGACGCCGGTGCAGGCGCGCGAGCATGTCTCGATGTACCTCGACCGGACGGTCGCGCACGGACGGAAGCCGAAGGCGGTAGCGATCCGCCGCGACATTTACGTGGGCAGCGACCCGGAGGAGGCACGCCGCATCGTCGCGCCGATCCTCGCGCGCGGGTATCGCGGGTTCCACCCGTCCGCCCTCGTGTGGGGTTCGGTGGAGCAGGTGGCGGAGCAGTTCCGCACCTACGCGGAAGCAGGGTACACGGAGATCGTCACGAGAGACCTGGTGAGCGACCCGGCGCTGGTCCTCGAATCTCTCGGACGCCTCGGCGAGGTGCGAAAACTGGTGGCGCACGTCTAGTGCGACCGCACCAGAGGACGCATAGCCCGAACGCTGAACGCGGACGTAGAGTAAGTATCGAGGCACGATCGCCATGGCGCGACTGAGATCGAGGATCCTGTGACCACAGCCACCGAGACGACGGAGCGCAGCCGGAAGGCCGAACAGGCCGACCGCACGCGTGCGAACTTGATGCAGGTCGCACGGACGCTGTTCGCGGAGCGGGGTTACGCCGGAAGCGCGACCGAAGAGATCGTGCAGCAGGCCGGCGTCACACGGGGCGCGCTCTACCATCACTTCCGCGACAAGCGTGACCTGTTCGAGGCGGTCTTCGTCGAGGTGCAGCAGGAGATGCGCGAGCGCATCGGCGCGGCCTCGCGCAACGCAGGCGACGAACCGTGGCACCGGTTCCGCGCCGGGTTCGACGTCTACCTGGACCACTCGATGGACCCCACCGTGCGGCGGATCCTGCTGCTGGACGCGCCGAGCGTCCTCGGCTGGGAGCGCTGGCGTGAGATCGACGCGAGCCTCGCGATGCTCCGCAATGGTCTCACCAGCCTGCGCGCCAGTGGAGACCTCGACCCGAGTATGGGGATCGAGGAGGTCGCCCATCTGCTGCGCGGCGTGGCGAGCGAGGCCGCGCACATGATCGCGCTCGCCTCGGATCCGGCGGAGACCCGCCAGGCGGTGGGTGACGCGGTCGACCGGCTGCTGCGGTCGATCCGGGCGTAGCCCTCGGGCCAGGCTAGGCGCCGGCTAGGCGCCGGCGGTCGCGGGGGCCTGCCCGGGCTTCGGCAGGAAGAGCAGGAACAGCGACCCGAGGCCGGCCAGCACGGCGAGGATCGCGAACGAGATCGTGTAGGACTCGGTCGCGTCGTACGCCCATGCCGCCGCGATTGGCGCGATGACGCCGCCGAAGGTCACGACGAGCGACGACAGCCCCATGATCGCGCCAAACGAGCGGGAGCCGAAATACTCGGCGCGCATCGAGACGATCACCGGCACGCGAGCGCCCCAGGCCAGTCCGTTCAACAGGGCGAACGCGATCACCATCCACGGCGCCGTCGCGAAGGCGAGCAGCAGCAACGCGACCGCGTGGGCGAGCATCGCCACCGCGGTGACCAGTCGCGAGCTGGTTCGGTCGGCCACCCACCCGCCCAGCGGACGCCCGATCAGGTTCGTCACGGTCTGCAGCGTCACGATCCCGGCCGCCGCGCTCAGTGAGTAGCCGAGCGACGTGGTGGCGTATGCGACGAAATGCACCATCACGACCGAGACCACCAGCACCGACCCCGTGTGGGCCAGCGAGATGAACCAGAAGGCGCGCGTCCGCATCGCGTCGCGCGCGGTGAACGAGGCCGGCTCCTCCGGGGCGAGCGGCGTGCCGTCCGCGCGCGCGAACGGCGCATCGGGGAGACGGCCGTCGGGGAGCAGCCCGTATTGATCCGGGCGATGGCGGATGATCTGCACGAAGGGCAGGCCGACCGCGAGGATCACGGCGCCGGAGACGTTCGCCATCGTCCGCCAGCCCCACGCCTCCAGCCCGAGGACGACGAGCGGGAGCAGGAGTCCTCCCACTGCGGTGCCGAGCAGCGCGATGCCCATCGCCATCGAGCGCTTCTGGTCGAACCAGTTGACGATCGCCGTGGTGATCGACAGGAACCCGGCCATCGACGCGCCGATCGCCATCACCGTGAAGGCGGCGTAGAACCCGGCGACCGAATCGATGCGGGCAAAGAGGAAGAAGCCAGCGGAGAAGATCACGGTGCCGATGCGCATCACGAAACGCGGGCCCAGCCGGTCCAGCAGCCACCCCTGCGCCGGGCCGAGCAGGCCTTCCTCCATGCGGACGATGGAGAACGCGCCGGAGAGCGTCGTGCGGCTCCAGCCGAACTCGCGCTCCAGCAGCACCACGTACGCGCCGTACGCCTGCTGGAGGAGCCCCGCCGGCAACGCCTGGACCACCACGGCGGCCGCCACGATCCACCAGCCGTAGAACGGTCGGACGAGTCTCCGGCGCACGGGCGAGCCTGTCATGAAGCGGTGAGCGAGAAGGCGAGTCTACCGGAGCCTACCCCTGCGATCGAGGCGAGGCGGCGGTGGCCTAGATCGGACCTTCGTTCGCGAGGTCGTCGAAGGAGGGGATGATCCCCATCTGCACGGCGGGCGTGTAGGGCTCCGCGAAGAACCGGACGCGCTCCACCAGGAAGCCGTTCATCTGGAGCACGATGATGATCTCGAAATTCACCGGACGTCCGGTCGCGGCAAAGCCGCGGAGTGGCCCGAGATGGGTCCCCTGCCACCCGATCACCATGCACAGTTTGGGGCCGTCCACCAGGATGTCGTCCAGCGTGACGGTCGCGTCCGGGAACGCGACTGCCATCTCCGCGAAGCGCGCGCGCAGCGCCTCGACATCCTGCGCACCCATCCCCGAGTGGACCATCATCATGGGCGCCGCGATCTCGTCGACGGCGGCGATCAGTCCGATTTCGTCGATGCGACGCATCCAGTGGTCGGCGAGTGCGCGGTAGTCGAGGTTCATCCGGTCGGCGTCGAATCCCTATGAGCGATACACGGCAGCCGGAGCGGGGAGCCAGCGTTCCGACCACTCCGCGAGCGCCTGGATGACCGGCGTCAACGCCTCACCCCGGGGGGTCAGACGGTACTCGACACGCACCGGAGTGTCGTGGTGCACGGTGCGCACCACGATCTCCTCCGCCGCGAGTTCCTTCAACCGTTCGGACAGCA
>VGPD01000027.1 GCA_016875635.1 Chloroflexota bacterium | reverse complement strand
CCTGCCCCGTTTAACACCCCTCCGCGTACGTGTGTGACGTGAAACAGGCCCGGCATGCGCACCTCGACGTGCGGGTCGGAGGCGAGCAGGGGCGCGCCGGAGATGGACCGTGAGGCGTCGACCGCCCACGCGTTCGAGGCGCCGCCATGCGGCAGGCCGTGCGCCACCGCATCGCGGTACGCGCGGGCGAGCCGGTCCACCGCCGCACCGTCTAGGTATGCCGCGCCGGTGACGGTGCTGTAGGGCGGATGCGTGGGGTCTACCTGCGCGGCGCGTTCCGGCCCCAGGGCACGCAGCAACTGCTCCCGCAGTAACTCGCTGTCCCAGTTGCCGGCGAAGCCGAACAGCACCAGGCGTCCGATGAGCATCGCGTCCTGAGGTGTCCACGGCGCCCATGGCCCGAGGACGGAGAACTCGGGGGGTGGTTCCGACAGTGTGCGCGCGCCCTCGTTGACCCCCGCGCAGTACGCGGCCAGCAGCCCGCGAAAGTCGTCGTCCAGCGCAGCGGCGTCGCGGGCCGCCGCGCGATGGAGGCCTACACGACGCATGAAGCGGTCGCTGCCGACCGCGCTCGGCCCCAGCACCTCGGCGAGCCGACCGGAGGCGAGACGTCGCGCGCCCGCCATCTGGAACAGCCGGTCCTGCGCGTGGACGAATCCCTGGCCGAAGAGCGCATCTGCCTCGGTGGCCGCGAAGACATGCGGCACGCCGTGCTGGTCGCGGACGATCTGCACCTCCGCGGTGAGTCCGCGGACGGCCATCCGGCCTTCGACGCGCGGGAATCCGCGTTTCGCCGCGACCCGTGCCGCGGCCTGCGCCACCCCCCGCACGGCGTTGAACGTGCCCAGCACGCGTGCGGCCTGTCCCGACGCGCGGATCACGAGGCGTCCGAGAGGATGGCTAGGCGCCGGCGCGCTGGCTGGCGCGCGTCTGGTCGTCGATCGCCTTCACCTTGGCGAGGCGTCGCTCGTGGCGGCCGCCCTCGAAACGGGCGTCGCGGAAGGCGCGGAGCACCTCGGAGGCCGCGCCACGGCCGATCGCCCAGGCTCCCAGGCAGAGGACATTCACGTCTGTATGTTCGCGCGCGCGCTTCGCGGAGAACGTGTCATGGCAGATCGCGGCGCGCACGCCATGCACCTTATTCGCCACGATCGAGGGCCCCACCCCGTTCGAGCAGATCAGGATGCCGAAATCGTGCTTCCCGCCTGCGACTGCCTCGGCGAGGGGGAGCGCGATGTCCGGGTAGTCGCAGGACTCGGTCGAATCCGTGCCGAAGTCGGTGACCTCGTCTCCGAGGGCGCGCAGTTCGTCCGTGAGGATGGCCTTCAGGTCAAAGCCGGCATGGTCACTGCCGATGGCGATGCGCATCGTGCCGGGCTCCCTCACCGTCTTGTCGTGGACTCGAATCGTATCGCAGGGTCGCGCTGGTGGCTCCCGTGGAGGGCACTCGCGTCCCCCGATCGAGGGTTCTCCAGATTCGCGTTGACCCCCCGGAGGGCGCGCCGGTACCATCTGTGCCTAGCGGCGTTCTCCCCGGTCAGGCAGTCTGATGGTCGATACGACCGACATCTCCGCCCCGGCGGATCGGGTTCGCACTTCCGGCGACACCGAGGTCGCTACGTACCTCGAAGTCGCGGGCGCACGCGAGCCGGGTGCCGCGCTGACCCCCGCCCCGAATGCTCCGGAGACGGTGGTCGTCCTCGACTACGGCTCCCAGTTCTCAATGCTCATCACTCGCCGCATCCGGGAGGCGAACATCTACTCGGAGATGGTGCCCTGGGATACCCCGGCGGCGGCGCTCAGTCACCTGCGGGTCAAGGCGTTCATCCTCTCCGGCGGCCCGTCCTCGGTGTACGAGCCAGGTGCGCCGACGCTTCCTGCCTACGTCATCAACTCCGGAGTCCCCGTCCTGGGGATTTGCTACGGGATGCAGTTGCTCACGTACACCCTCGGTGGGCGCGTGGAGCCCTCAGACGAACGCGAGTATGGCCACGCCATCCTCAGCCTGACGGAGGCGTCCAACCCGCTGTTCAAGGGGCTGCCCGGCTCGTTGCCGGTCTGGGCCTCGCACGGCGACAAGGTGACGCAGTTGCCCCCGGGGTTCCGAGGGATCGCCCAGTCAGATAACGCGCCCGTCGCGGTCATGACGGACGGCGCGAAGTATTTCGGCATCCTCTTCCACCCGGAGGTCGTTCACACGCCGCAGGGCGACGCCCTGATCCGCAACTTCCTCTTTGAGGTCGCGGGCTGTCGAGGCGACTGGACCGCGAGCAACTTCGTCGAGGAGTCGGTCGCTGCGATCCGCAAGGCGGTGGGCGACGGCCAGGTGATCTGCGCGCTCTCAGGCGGCGTCGACTCCGCGGTCGCGGCCGCGATGGTGCACCGGGCGGTCGGTGACCAGCTCACCTGCATCTTCGTGGACAACGGCCTGCTCCGGATGGGCGAGGCGGAACGTGTCGTCGAGACCTTCACGAGACACATGGCGATCAAACTCCGCCACGTCGACGCGACGGATCGCTTCCTCGGCGAGCTCGCCGAGGTCACGAACCCGGAGACGAAGCGGAAGCGCATCGGGGAGACCTTCATCCGCCTGTTCGAAGATGAGACGCGCTCCCTCGGCCGCGTCGACTTCCTCGTGCAGGGGACGACCTACCCAGACGTGATCGAGTCAGCCTCCACCGGCAACAATGCCGCCGTGAAGATCAAGTCGCACCACAACGTGGGCGGGCTGCCGAAGGACATGCGCCTCACGCTCATCGAGCCGCTGCGCAACCTCTTCAAGGACGAGGTCCGGCGTGTCGGCAAGGAACTCGGCCTCCCCGACGAGATGGTGTTCCGCCAGCCGTTCCCCGGCCCCGGCCTCGCCATCCGCGTGATCGGCGAGGTCACGCGCGACAAGCTCGAGGTGCTGCGCCGCGCCGACTGGATCGTGATGGACGAGATCAAGAAGGCGCAGGTCTACTACGACCTCTGGCAGGCCTTCGCCGTCCTCACCGATACGAAGTCCGTCGGCGTCCAGGGCGACTTCCGCACCTACGGCTTCACCGTCGCCATCCGCTGCGTCGAGGCGGAGGACGCGATGACGGCGGACTGGGCACGCCTTCCCTACGACCTGCTCGCCAAGATCTCGAACCGCATCACCAACGAGGTGCGCGAGATCAACCGCGTTGTCTACGACATCACCTCGAAGCCCCCCGGGACGATCGAGTGGGAATGAACGTCCTTCTGCTGGGCTCGGGCGGACGTGAGCACGCCATCGCCTGGCGGCTCGCGCAGTCCCCGCTCCTGGGCAAACTCTGGGTTGCCCCCGGCAACGCGGGCACCGCGATCTTCGGCGAGAGCGTCGAGGGCGTCCGGATCACCGAACCCGCCGAGGTTGTCGCGCTCGCCGAGCGGGTGAAGGCCGACCTCGTGGTGGTCGCGCCCGACGATCCGCTGGCCGCGGGTGTCGTGGACGCGCTGACCGTCGCTGGGATCGCCGCGTTCGGCCCGACGAAGGCCGCCGACGAGATCGAGTGGTCGAAGTCCTACGCCAAATCGCTGATGCGCGACGCCCGCATCGCCACCGCTGCCAGTGCCGCCTTCGACGATGCTGACCGCGCCATCGAGTACGTGCGCGGCCTCGGCGAGCCGTGCGTGGTGAAGGCGGACGGGCTCTCGCTGGGCAAAGGCGTCACCGTCTGCGATAACACTGAGCAGGCGGTTGCCGCCATCGACGCCGCGATGCGCGGAGGCGCGTTCGGTGCAGCCGGTGCGCGGATGGTGATCGAGGAGCGGATGTACGGCCGGGAGACCTCGGCGCACGCGTTCTCGGACGGTGTCACCGTGCGCCACATGCCGTTCTCCTGCGACCACAAGCCCGCGCTGGACGGCGACCGCGGACCAAACACCGGTGGCATGGGCGTCTACTCGCCTCCCGGCTGGCTCGACGCTGCGACCGCCGAGGCGATCCGCACGCAGATCACGGAGCGCGCGCTGATGGCGCTGAGCGCCGCCGGCCGTCCGTTCCGGGGCGTCCTCTATCCCGGCATCATGGTGACCGCGGGCGGCCCGAAGGTCGTCGAGTTCAACGCCCGCTTCGGCGACCCCGAGGCCGAGGTGCTGCTGCCGAAGCTGCGCAGCGACCTTCTCGCGATCTGCGACGCGAGCGCCCACGGTCGCCTCGCGGATGTGCCGGTGGAGTGGGACGACGTCGCGACCGTCGGTGTCGTGATGGCCTCCGGCGGCTACCCCGGCGCCTACACGACCGGCCACCCGATCGATGGCATCGATGGTGTCGACGACGGCGTGCAGGTGTTCCTTGCCGGAGCGAAGCGCGATCCGCAGGGCCGCCTCGTGACCGCGGGTGGACGCGTGCTCTGCGTGGTGGCGAGCGGCGCGACCGTCGCCGAGGCGCGCGCCCGCGCCTACGACAACGTGCGGCGCATCCGCTTCGAGGGTGCGTACTACCGCACCGACATCGCCGCCCGCGCCGACGAGCCGCTCAGTATCGCGAGCCCTCGATGACCGCCCCGGCGCACGAGGTGCGCTGCCCGATGCGTGAATGCCGCAAGCGGATCGACCTCGACGCGCTGCCGTCCGACACCCTGCCCTGCCTCCACTTCATCGCCGCGTGGGGCGGGCAGCGAGGCGACCGTGCGACCGCAGTCCTCTGGGCGCTGAACGGGAACCGCGAGTTCCTGATTCGCAACCTTCGAGCGGCCGATGTCGACCACGCGCGAATCGACAACGTGCGCCAGGCCCTCGACCTCGCCGCGGCACGCTTCGCGCACGAAGTCGATGCCGGTGATGGCACAGGTGCGCTCTTCGGCGACCAGCACGAGCGGAACCGCGTCGCCTTCGACTTCGCACAGGCACTGCTCGGCGCTGATCCTGCGGTCCCGGTCGCGCGTGGAGGTGAGAACCTGTGAGTGAGCAAACCCTTCGCTCCGCCGAGGCGATGCGCGCGGTCGCGGCGTTCCCCGGTGTCACGCGCCGCACGCTCGCCTCAGGCGACCGGCTGACCCTCGTCCAGATCGACATCGAGACCGGCGCCGTCGTCCCGGAGCACGTCCACCCGCACGAGCAGGCCGGCACCGTCATCGCCGGCCGCATCCTGCTCCGTGTCGGGCCGCCGGGCTCGCCCGAGCGCGAGGTCGCCCGCGGCGGTGCCTACCTGATCCCCGGCGACCTGCCCCACGAGGTGCGCGCGCTGGAGACCGCCCGCCTGGTCGAGGTCTTCGCGCCCGTCCGTGAGGAGTTCGCGCATGACTATGACTAACCTGCTGGCTCAGGTCCCAGCGCCCGACTCCCCGGAGGTGCGCCGATGATCCCCCGATACTCCCGTCCCGAGATGGAACGCATCTGGTCGGACGACCGCAAGTTCGAATTGTGGTTGAAGGTCGAGGTCGCCGCTGTGCAGGCGTGGGGCGTCGAGGGTGTTGCGCCCGCGGCGGATGTCGCCAAGGTCGTCGCGAACGCGAAGGTCGATGTCGCCGCGGTCAACCGCTACATCGAGGAGACCCACCACGACGTGACCGCGTTCCTGCGCTCCGTCGCGGAGTCGCTCGGGCCGGAGTCGCGCTGGGTTCACTACGGGCTCACCTCGAACGATGTCTGGGACACCGCCACCTGCCTCCAGATGGTGGAGTCGCTCGACCTCATCACCGCCGGCGTCGTGCGGTTGCGCGAGGTGATCGCGCGCCAGGCGTTGAAGCACAAGGACACCGTCTGCATCGGCCGCACGCACGGGGTCCACGCGGAGCCGACCACCTTTGGTATGAAGCTCGCCGTCTGGGTCGAGGAGCTGCGCCGCCAGGAGGAGCGCCTCGCGCTGGCGCGGAAGCAGATCGCCGTGGGCCAGATGTCCGGCCCCGTCGGCACGCACGCCTCGGTGCCCCCCAGCGTCGAGGAGTACGCGTGCGCGGCGCTCGGCCTGGAGGTCGCGAAGGTGACCACCCAGATCATCCAGCGCGACCGCCACGCCTTCTACGTCGAGGTGCTCGCGGGCGTCGGCGCGTCGCTGGAGAAGTTCGCCACGGAGATCCGCGGCCTCCAGCGCACGGACATCCTCGAAGCCGAGGAACCGTTCGACGAGGGCGCGCAGACTGGATCCTCCTCGATGCCGCACAAACGCAACCCGGAGTTGTGCGAGCGCGTCTGCGGCATCGCCCGCACGCTGCGCGGCTACGCCGTGACCGGCCTCGAAAACGTCGCCCTCTGGCACGAACGCGACATCTCGCACTCGAGCGCCGAGCGGATCATCCTGCCGGACGCCTGCGGCCTGCTGGACTACGCGCTGCACATCTTCACCGGCGTGATGGACGGCCTCGTCGTCTACCCGGAGCGGATGCTCCGCAACCTCGAGCGGACGCAGGGTCTGATCTACTCCTCGAAGGTGCTCAACGCGCTGCTGGAGTCCGGCATGACCCGCGAGGCCGCGTACAACATCGTGAAGCGGAACTCGATGACCGCCTGGCGCGAGGAACGCCCGCTCCGTGCGCTGCTCGACGCCGACCCCGAGGTCGGCCAGCGGCTCACCGCGCAGCAGCTCGACGCCATCTTCGACCCGCAGGCGTTCCTCACCTGGGTGGACCACACGTTCCGTCGCATCGGCCTCCTGGGTCCGGCCTCTCCTACCACTCAGAAGCCCGCGAAGGAGGTTGCGCGATGACCTCGATGGCGACCGAGCCGCTGCTCACATCGGATCTGCCGTTGCCGAAGGTGCACCAGGGCAAGGTGCGCGACCTCTACGCGCTGCCGGGCGACCGCCTGCTGCTGGTAGCCACCGACCGCGTCTCCGCCTTCGACGTCGTGATGCCGAATGGCATCCCCCGGAAGGGCGAGGTGCTGACCCGCCTCTCCGCCTACTGGTACGCGCGCACCTCCGAGGTCGTCCCCAACGCGTTCATCGCCGTCGTCGATGCCTCGAATGCCGCCGAGTTCGGCGTGGCCGACCCGTGCTACTTCGGACGCTCGATGGTGATGCGCCGTGCCGAGGTGCTGAAGGTCGAGTGCGTGGTGCGTGGCTACCTCACAGGCAGCGGGTGGAAGGACTACCTTGCGACCGGCGCGGTCTCCGGCAACGTGATCCCGCCCGGTCTGAAGATGTGTGACCGCCTGATGGACCCGCTCTTCACCCCCTCATCGAAGGCCGAGCCGCCCGCCCACGACGCGCCGATGACCTACGACGAGGTCGTGGCGCTCCTTGGCGAAGCAGCGGCGAACGCGGTCAAACTGCGCTCGCTCGCCCTCTACCGGTACGGGGCACACCTCTGCGCCGAGCGCGGAATCCTCGTCGCCGACACGAAATACGAGTTTGGGGTGCTTGACGGTGAGCCGGTGCTGATCGACGAGGTCATGACACCTGACTCCAGCCGCTTCTGGTCCGCCGACCAGTACGAGCCCGGCCACGACCAGCCCTCCTTCGACAAGCAGCCGCTGCGTGACTGGCTCGAGGCCACCGGCTGGTCGAAGTCACCCCCCGCGCCTGTCCTGCCGCCCGAGGTCGTCGCCTCGACCTCCGCTCGCTACATCGAGGCGTATCGACGCATCACCGGCGACGACCTGCCGCCGTCCGCAGTCTGAGCCAACGAGGAGTCCTGATGGCCCGCTACATCGCCCACGTCAACGTGATGCTTCGCCCGCTGGTGAACGACCCGCAGGGACTCGTGGTCGCCGGCGGCCTGCAGTCGCTTGGCTTCACCTGCGTCGAGAGTGTCCGCGCCGGCAAGCGCATCGACATCACCATTGAAGCCGCCTCGGAGGCCGCCGCCACCACCGCCGTCCGCGAGATGTGCCAGAAGCTGCTCGCCAACCCCGTGATCGAGGACTTCGAGTTCGAGGTCGCGGCGCTGGCTACGGCATAAGGTCAGCGGCCGAAGAGTTCCTCAGCAACCTCGTCACGGTCGCGATCGAGGTACTCGCCGACCATCCGGATGATCGTGTTCAGGGTGCCAACTCGCAGCGGTCGATGCTGCGGGATAGTCAGATGGTGCTAGTAGCCCCGGGCCGTTGATGTGAGGGTGACATGGCTGCCGGTTTGCCGGTCGGGTTCGTACCCGTACCGCCGGAGCATCCGAATGAACTCGTCCGCCGATAGGTTGCGGGGCGTCCTCACGCCGAGATGACTTCGTCCTTCACGAGGTGAAGTCTGATTACCGCTGGGCGCTCCTCGTCCGTGAAGTGAAGGTGGACCGCATCACGTACATTCCGGCGTAACTCGGGCATGTCGTCGCCTTCGGTCACGATCGAGTAGCCAAGGGCATGGGCCGTGTACCCTCCCTCGGGATCTTCCTCAACCATGAAAATGATTTCAGTCGGCAAGAGGTCTCCTCGGGCGAGTATACCCGCCTACCACCCCGCTCCGGTCGTCGCAGCACCACCGAGGAGCACGCGCAGCGTCTCCTCGTGCAGTGCGCCGTTCGAGGTCACGCAGTGGCCGGCGTCGATCGTCGGGACGTCTCGGTCGTCGGTCAGGCGGCCGCCCGCCTCTTCGAGGATCACGATTAGCGCGGCGATGTCCCACGGGCTGATGTCGCCTTCGAGGGCCACCTCGGCCGCGCCTTCCGCGACGAGGCAGTGCTGCCAGAAGTCGCCGTAGCCGCGCGTCCGCCACGCCGAGCGCAGCAACGCCTCGAATCCCGGCCAGCGGTCTGCCGTGTACCGCCAGGCGCCGTACAGCACCTGCGCGGCATCGAGGCGCGCGACCGGCGAGACGCGGATCCGCTCGCCCGCGTGCGTCCGCGTCCCGGTCGCGCCGCGGTACGCCCCCAGCCCGCGCCCGGCCCACCACCGCGTGCCGAGCGCCGGCGCCGAAGCCACCCCGGCCTCGATCCGCCCGTCTACCTCGACCGCGATCAGCGAGGCCCACACAGGCAGCCCGCGCGTGAAGCCGTGCGTCCCGTCGATCGGGTCGATGATCCACCGCGTGCCCGAGGCCCCAGGCGTGTGCCCATGCTCCTCGCCGAGGATGGCGTGCTCCGGGTACCGCGCGAGGATCAACTCGCGCAGCCGCGTCTCCACCGCCTTGTCCGCAAGCGTGACGAGCGACCCGTCCGCCTTCGCCTCGGTCCCGAGTTCACCTCGATAGAACCCCATAGAGACGCGGTCCGCCTCATCGGCGAGTTCGAGTGCGAAGGCGAGGAGGTCGGAGGTCAATCGGGGTGTGACTTCGACGGAGTACCTGTCGGTGTCATTACTACGGGCTTCGGTGTAGTGGAACTCGGTGATGTTCGCGTCATCGTCGATCATCCACGGCTGGCCGGGGTTGCCCCTGGCCTGGATCACGTCGGCAATACCGTTCACTAGATTGAGCGCATCGGCTCGAGACGTGGCGCGTTCGAAACGCACACTCAGGACGACGTGAGTTCCTGTGATGCGTTCGTCTTCTGCAACTTGTTCGCGTATTGCCTCGCGCAGCCGACGGACGTACGGAAAGTGCGGGTGTGATTCGCCGCGGCTCGACATCCCTCCGTCTTTCACCGGTGGCGGCCCATCGACCTCGATACGCATCGTTCGCCCCCTACGTCGTCAACGTCCCCTTGGTCGACGGCACGGTGCCGGCGATGCGGGGGTCGAGGGTCGTGGCGGCATCGAGGGCGCGGCCGAGCGCCTTCATCGTCGCCTCCGCGACGTGGTGGTCGTTCGCGCCGGCGAGCATCCGGACGTGCAGCGTGACCTGCGCCGCCGTCGCGAACGAGCGCAGGACGTGCGCCACCATCTCCGTGGGGGCTTCGCCGATCCGCTCGCCGATGAACTTCAGGTCGACGGCGGCGAAGGGCCGTCCGGAGATGTCGATCACGGCCTGGACCAGCGCCTCGTCCAGCGGCACCAGGGCATCCCCCATGCGGACGATGCCTGCGCGGTCGCCGAGGGCCTCGTTGAACGCCTGCCCGACGGCGAGCGCCACGTCCTCCATCGTGTGGTGGGCGTCGATGCGCAGGTCGCCGGCGGCGCGCACCGTGAGGTCGAAGCGGCCGTGCTTCGCGAATGCCGTCCACATGTGGTCGTAGAAGCCGATGCCGGTCTGCACGTCGGCCTGGCCGGTGCCGTCCACGCTCAACGCCACGGAGATGTTCGTCTCCGAGGTGATGCGGGACACAGTTGCATTCCTGGAATTCGGACTAGCCACGGGCCTGCTCCTCACCGATCTCGCGGAATGCCGCGATGACCCGGTCATTCTGCTCCGGCGTGCCAATCGAGATGCGGATGTGGTCGGCGAGCCTCGGCGTGTCGAAGAACCGCGGGAAGATCCCGCGCTTCCGCAGGCTGTCCCGCACCGCCTTGCCCTCGATCCGTCGTCCCTCGCGTCCCAGCCGCAGCAGCACGAAGACCGCCTCCGAGGGGTACGGATGGACCCAGCCGAGGCCGGCCAGCGCCGCGCTGATCCGCTCGCGCTCCCTCGCCAGCGTGCGCGCGCGCTCGTCGAGCACCGCCGTGTCCTCGAACGAGGCGAGCGCGGCAACCTCGGCGGCGGCGTTGATGTTGTACGGCTGCTTCGTGCGCATCAGCAGATCGGCGACCTGCTGGTGCATCACGCCGTAGCCGAAGCGCAGCCCCGCCAGCCCGCCCCACTTCGAGAGCGTGCGTAGCACGACGAGCCCCGGCTCCGTCGCCGCGCGCTTCGCGAGCGAGGGCGTGTGTGAGAACTCGATGTATGCCTCGTCCAGCACGACCAGCGCGCCGGTGCCGAGCAGCCGCTCGACCAGCGCGACCGGGACGGTGTTCCCCGTCGGGTTGTTCGGCGACGGGATGAAGATGGCCTTCGACTCCCGCGCGGCCGCCGCCAGCCCCTCGAAGTCGAACGCCCACCCCTCGAGCAGCGGGACGTCGACGACGTCGCCGCCGTGGAGCGCCGCGTCGAACGCGTACATGCCGAACGTGGGCGAGGCGGTCACGATCCGGTCGCCGTCGCCGATGAACAGCCGGAACAGCAGGTCGATGATTTCGTCGCTGCCGCTCCCGCACACGATCGACTCCGCCGGGACATCGAGGTACCTCGATATCGCGGCACGCAGCCGGCGCTGGTCGGCGTCGCCGTAGCGGTGCGGCTGGTAGTCGCCTCGCAGCGCCTCCAGCGCCTTCGGCGACGGCCCGTACGGGTTTTCGTTCCCGTCGATCTTGACGACCGTCGCCGGGTCGACACCGTACCGGCGCGCGACCTCGTCGGGATCCTCGAGCGCGGCGTACGCCGGGATCGAGCGCAGCGCGGGGCGCAGCGCCTCCAGCGGGTCGAAGCGACGCAGGGCGGCCACCTATCGGCCCTCCAGCCGGCGCTCGATGCTGCGGGCGTGCCCCGTCAGCCCCTCGGCGTGCGCGAGGCTCGCAGCGTATGGCCCGAGGCGCATGAGGTCGGTGTCCGTCAGCGCGACCACTGAGGTCACCTTCAGGAAGTCGAGGATCGAGAGCGGCGACGCGAACCGCGCCGCGCCGCCCGTGGGCATGACATGTGACGGCCCCGCGGTGTAGTCGCCCAGAACCTCGGGCGACGACTCTCCGAGGAAGACGCCGCCGGCGTTCCGCACCAGCGGCAGCAGCGCCTCTGGGTCATCGACCAGCAGACAGAGGTGTTCCGGCGCGAATTCGTTGGCGAGCGCGACGGCCTCCTCCAGGTCGCGGGCGACGACCGCGCCGCCGCGCTCGATCGCCGTTCGGGCGATGACGTGCCGCTCCAGCGATGGCAGTTGTTCCTCGACCGCGGCGGCCACCGCCTCGGCCTGCGCCAGCGAGATCGTGATCAGCACCGGCGTCGCGAGTACGTCGTGCTCCGCCTGGGCGAGCAGGTCGGCGGCGCACATCGCCGGGTCGGCGTAGTTGTCGGCGAGCACGAGCGTCTCCGTGGGGCCATAGACCGAGTCGATCCCCACCCGTCCGTACATTTGCTGCTTGGCGATCGTCACGAAGATGCCGCCGGGGCCGAAGATCTTGTCGACGCGCGGGATCGACTCCGTCCCGAAGGCGAGCGCGGCAACCGCCTGCGCCCCCGAGGCCCGGAAGATCCGCTTCACGCCGGAGAGCCGGGCGGCGACCAGCTTCAGCGGGTTCACGCTGCCGTCCGCGCGCGCCGCCGTCACCCCGATGACATCCTCGACACCCGCGACGACGCCCGGCACGGCCGTGTGGATGACCGAGGACGGCAGCACCGCCTCGTTCCCGGTCATGTAGATGCCCGCGCGCTGCAACGGGCGCACGAGCATCCCCGTGCCGCGCGCGCTGAATGAGGTGGGCGCGTGCTCCAGCTGGGTTTCGTGGTAGCGGCGCACGCGCTCGACCGCGAACGCGATGGCGTCGTGCTCCTCGGGGCTCACGCGCTCGAAGGCATCGCCGACCTCGTCGTCGCTGACCTCAATGGTCGCGTACGAGGAACCGTCGAAGCGCTGGGAGAAGCGGGTGACCGCGGCGTCACCCTCCGTGCGCACGGCCTCGATGATCTGCCGGACGTGCTCGGCGGCGGTGGTCGGCGTGCCCCACAGGTCGTTGATGCCCTGCTGGACGGCGTCCGGCAGCACCGGCTCGGCGAGCGCCGTCCGCAGGAGGACGGTGCGCCGCGCCTCGTCCAGGTCGGTCACCACGCGCAGGGAGCGCATAGAGGAAGTCATCGTTGGGACATCATCGCAGGTACGAGCGCACGCGCGCTTCCATTCGGTCAGTCGCGTCGCGCCAGAACCGCTCGATCCGCTCCTCCGAGACGACCCCGAACGCCTCCCGGATCAGGCCGTGCGGATCCTCACAGGAGGCCTCGATCGCGGCGGCGTCGTACCCTGCACCCTCGAGGTGGCGCATCATCATCCGCCGGAAGCGCGAGTAGTCTGCCGCCTGTCCGGCCACATCCGCCGAGACGGTCATCCACTGCGCGAGGTGCTCGTCCGCGATGAACGGGATGCCGCTCACCGGCGCCGTCGCCTCGATGGCGGCGCGCACCTCCGCCATCGCCGCCTCGTCCTCGCGGTCGCGGCGGTCCAGCTCGTACTGCAGCGCGCGGTCGAGGACGTTCGCCCTCGGCTCTTCCTTCAACGGCGAGGACGCTCCGAACGATGGCCGGTAGACCTCGCTGATGAAAGTCTCGTCCAGGACGAGATGCGTGAGGTATCCCGCGATGAACGCGGTGGTAGCGGCGTCGAGACCCGCGGGCGTCGCGAGCGCAGGGTGCGCCTCGAACATCCGCGCCACGCCGTCCTGCTCGCCGAAGTCCTTCAGGTCGAAGAAGTGCGTGACGGCGCGGTCGAGCCGGGTGATCACGCGGATGTCTGGCGCCGTCGCGCCGAGGTAGAATGCGCCACGGTCGGCGTCCACCTCGGGCAACGCGAGGCGGTCAGCAAGCTGCCGTGCGCGTGCGAGGTGTGAACCGAGCGAAGGCATCGTTTCGCTCCTTCTCCGGACGTCAGACCGCGGCTTCGGCCGCCGCGCGCAGTCGCTCGACGTACTCCGCGCGGCGCGCCCCGCGCGCACCGTCGGGTGCGACGGCGTGGCCAATCACGCAGTTCGTCGACTCCATGATTACGTCGATCATACGCAGCCGGTTGGCCCGCAGGGTCGTGCCGGTCTCGGTCCCTTCGATCAGGATTTCGGCGTCCTCCGGCACGAAGCCCTCGGACGCTCCGGAGATCGGGATAACCCGGTACCGGCCGAGGTGGCGGGTCCGCGCGTACTCGTCCGCCAGGCTAGCGTATTCGGAGGCCACACGGATCGGAAACTCCGGGTCGTCGCGCCGCCAGAGCGCGATCGCCTCCTCGATGCTCTCCACCGGAAGGTCGTCGCTGATCACGGCGCCCATCTGGTACTTCGACCGCTTCAGGTCGCACAACTCCGTGACCGGCGCGGCCGGGAACGTCGCGAGGAACGCCCGCAGCCAGTCCCGCCCGCTGATCGCGAGGTCGAAGTGACCGAGGGCGACCGCGCGCGGCATGTCCTGCGGCCGCATCACCTTCACCTCGACCTCCGGGTCACCCGACTCTGGATAGCGCACAGACGAGGCCGCCTCGTACCCGGGGAACGCGATCCCCGCGTCCGCCAGCGCGGCGACCGTGTGGCGCTGCGCGTGCCCGTCCGGGACGGCAATCCGGAACCGCTCGCGCGCCGGGACAACCTGCGAGGTCCCGCGCGTGACCGCGAGCGGTGTCGGGTCGACGAGGCCGCCCTCCGCCGTCGCCCGTGCCAGCGAGAGCAACGGCCTGAGCGCCGCCGACAGGTCGCGGGTCGCGAGCGCCTCCCGGTTCGCGATCAGCCAGACGCCGCCGCGGTGGACGGTGCCCAGGACGCCAAGCCCTTCCTTCGCGACCGCGGCTGCGGAGGCGATGGCGAGTTCCGCGTCGCGCGGCGGCCATGCCTCCGCCTGCGCCCAGACCTCGTACAGCCGGTAGTCCGGGACTCGCTGTCGCGTCAGGTAGTGGTGTGCGATCTGCGGGTACTGTGTCGCGACGCGCACCACGCCCGCGCCCGCCAGGCCCGCAAGGCTGGCGCCCGGCGCGCCCGCGATCACCAGTGTCTCACCCTCGATGTCGAGTGGGCGCAGCGGCACCACGGAGTCGTGTCGATACCGCACCAGCAGTTCGTCGATCCACGTCCCGCTCGCGATGCCGAGGTCGTACTGGCCGAGGGCGACCTGGATCGGGATGTCCTGGTCGGAGAAGACGCGCAGCTGCACGCCCTCGATCCCGTCGACGTCGAACCGATACGTGCGCGAACCCTCGAGATAGCCCTGCGCGCGGAACCCCGCAGCCGCCAGACGCTCACCGACTGGTGTGCGCAGGTCGCCCCGCGGCACCGCCACACGCACGGGACGCGTCGAGGCGCTCACGATGCGACCTTGGCGAGACGCAGGAGGTCGGCGCCCCATCCGCATGCGGGGGCAGCCGCGCCGCCCAGAGTCTGGGTGAGGCCGTCGTACCGTCCGCCGCCGAGGAGCGTCCGCGCCTCGGTCCCGGCGCCCTGGCGGAAGCGGAACGTGACGCCGCTGTAATACTCGAAATTGCGAGCCGTCGCGGCCAGCACCCGGTAGGACACCCCTGCACCGTCAAGCGCAGCAGCAGCCCGCGCGAGGTCGTCGAGCGGCCCGGCTGCGGCCGGCACAGTGGCGAGCATCGCTGCGCGCAGGTTCTGGATGTAGCCGGCCGAAGCGCCATCGACACCGGCGAGCAGTCGCAGGCTCGCCGCCTGGTCGGGGTGCGCCTGAGCGAGCCGTTCCGTCACGCCCGAGTCGCCCTCCAGCATCAGGTCGTACGCCTCCACTTGCTGCGCCGCCGGCAGTCCGGCGGCGGCAAACGCGGCGCGCACCAGCCCCGCGTGCGCGAGGTCGACCGTGAAGTCGCTCACGCCGAGGCCGCGCAGGAACGTGGAGGCAAGCGTCAGCAATTCCGCATCGCCCTCGGCGGTGGCGGATCCGAACAACTCGACGCCGCACTGCCAGACCTCGCGGTCACCGTCCACGGCGAACCGGTACACCGGGGCGACGTACGCCACGCGCGCCGTCGAGGCCCCACCGGCGCGTACCGCGTCCGCGTACCAGCGTGCCGCTGCCACCGTCGCGTCCGGCCGGAGCACCACGCGCTCGCCGCTCCACCCGTCCCAGTCGAGGAAGGAGTAGACGCGCTCCAGCGCCTGCGGGGAAAGCGTCCCCGCCGCCGTGAACAGGTGCAGGGGCTCGATCGTAGGCGTGCGGATCTCGAGATAGCCCGCACCCTCCACGGCATCGAGGAATCGCCGCTCGATCCCTCGGAACCGTCGCATCTCCTCCGGTCCGAAGTCGCGCATGCCAGGGCTGTGCAGGCCGCGATCGGGCATGGGTGGCTCCTCGGCTGCGGTGCGCTGCGGGGCGGACGGGTTTGCGGTCATTCTACGGGCCTCACTCTCTGACGGGTGCGGGACATCGAGGCCAAGCGGGGCATGGCAACGCGGCCGCGACGGCCTGCCGTCGTGGCGCTCCTGCGTGCCTGGATCGATTGGATCGCTAGCGGTGCAGACGCGCGCACGACGGCGTGCCATGCGCATGAGCCGCGTGGGCGGAGTGCGCGTGGCCGGCGCGCGCGTGAACTGTGTGCGTCTGCTGCATGATGAATCCGAGGCTACGGGCGCCCTCGGTTACCGGCAACCTACCGGCGGATCGTCGTCACGTCACCGGCCGCGAACGCACGACGCTCGCCGTTTGATAGCGCCAGCACCAGCTCGCCCGTCGAGGTGACGTCCACCGCCTCGCCCTCAACCTCCCCGGACGGGGTCGCGAAGCGGACCCGTTGTCCGAGGGTGACCAGCCGTCTGCGCCACTCCGCCAGCAGTGTCCCCGGCTCTGCCTCCGCCTGCACAGTCCGCCGGTCGAGGGCCGTCGACAGCGCGGCGAGGAGGACCTCCCGGGCTGGGGCGGGGTACCCCGCGCCTTCGATGCTCGTCGCGATTGCCGCTACGTCCGGCGGCAGTTCTGCTGCTGTCCTCAGGTTGATCCCGATCCCCACGAACACGTCGAGTCCGGCGTCACGCGGGCGTGCCTCCGCGAGGATGCCCGCCAGTTTTCTCCCTTCCACCTGGAGGTCGTTTGGCCATTTCAGATCGACGGCGAGCCCACACGCCGCCTGGACCGCCTCGGCGGCCGCGACCGCGGCCGCGAGTCCGAGCAGTGGTGCGACCTCCGCCCGCGCGGGGCAGAGGTGGTACGTGACGTATAGCCCCGCGGCGGCGGCGGACACCCATGATCGGCCCTGGCGGCCGCGCCCGGCCGTCTGTTCACCGGCGACGTAGGCCGTCCCGCACGGTCGCCCCTCAGCGGCACCTGCGTGTGCATCGTCCATGGTGGAGGTCGTGGCTTCGAGGTACGCGACCTCCACGCCGATACGGGAGGAGCGGCGAAGGGCGTGATACCGGGCCAGGTCGAACGGCATGCGCGCACCGTAAGCGAGGCGTGCACGTCCCGGCGAGTGTTCGGATGCCCGGATCAGCATGAGGGGCGTCGCAGTGGGACGCCCCGACCCAACAACACGGGATGTGTGAGGGGCGTCGCAGTGGGACGCCCCGACCCAATAACACGGAATGCGTTAGGGGCGTCCCAGTGGGACGCCCCGACCCAATAACACGGAATGCGTGAGGGGCGTCGCAGTGGGACGCCCCTCCGTTGTAGGCCACTCAGGACCGGGGGTTACGTTTCGGCCACCTCCACGTGTGGCCGGCCCGGTTGGTGACTACTGTCATCGGTCACGCGCATCACCCCCTTTCCTGCCACCGACACTAGAGATTCGCGATCCGCTTGTCAACAGGTCTCGATAGGAAACGTGATCAGTTGTTTCAGACAGGTTATGAACCGGTGACGGCCGTCACCGCGGCGACCGCAGAGGCGACCATCTGGTCGACTTCGGTGCCCTTGATGCTGAGCGGCGGCGCGAAGAGCACGTTGTCCCCCACCACCCGGGTGATGAGTGAGCCCTGCTCGCGCATGTGCCGCTGCACCTTGATCGCCATCGTCTCGGATGCGTCGTACGGCCTATTCGCGGTAGCGTCTCGCATCAGCGTGAAGCCGGCGATGAGGCCCAGCCAGCGGAGGTTCGCGACGTGTGGGTGCTTGCCCAGAGCGGCCTGCAGCCCCTCGCCCAGCCGTTCGCCCATCCTGGTCGCGTTCTCCAGCAGTCCCTCGTCCTCGAAGATCTGCAGGTTCCGCAGGCCGACGGCAGCCGCCGTGGGATGGGCGGAGTTCGTGTAGGCGTGCATGAACCGCGCGTCGGGCGGCAGGTCGTGCAGCGCTTCGCTGATCTCGGTGGAGACGATGAACGCGCCCATTGGGATGTAGCCGGAGGTGATCGCCTTCGCGATTGAGACGATGTCCGGGTTCACGCCCCAGCGCTGCAGGGCGAACCAGTACCCGGTCCGTCCGAAGCCCGTGATCACCTCGTCCGCGATGAACAGCACGTCGTACCGGTCACAGATCTCGCGGACCTTCGCGAAATAGTCCGGGGCGGGGGTCCAGACCCCGCCCGCGCCCTTCACCGGCTCCGCGATGAACGCGGCCACGGTGTCCGCGCCCTCGCGCTTGATCGCCTCCTCCAGCCAGTGCGCGCACTCACCGTCCGTGTTCGGCGTGCAGTCGCACTCCAGGTTGTCCGGCTTCTTCGTGTGCACGACCTCGGGGACCAGCGGCCCGAAGTACTTCCAGAACACCGGCAGCCCGGTCATCGAGGATGTCGCGAGGGTGCCCCCGTGGTACGAGCGTTCCCGCGCGATGATCTTCACCTTGGTCGGACGGCCCTTCAGGTTCCAGTAGAACCGCGCCGTCTTGAATGCGCCCTCGTTCGACTCTGACCCGGAGTTTGTGAAGAAGACCGCTGCCATGTTGTCGTAGCAGAGGTCGATGACCTTCGAGGCGAGTTTGATCGCCGGGACGTTCGAGAACCCCACGTAGTTGTTGGTGAACGCGACCTTCCGCATCTGCTCCGCCGCTGCATCTGCCAGTTCGCCTCGGCCGTGCCCGACGGCGACATTCCAGAGCGACGAGAGGCCATCGATGTACCGGCGGGCCTGCAGGTCGGTCAGCCATACTCCATCGCCGTGGTCGAAGATCACCGGCTGCTGGTGGTCGGGTGCGTAGTACTGTGGGTGCAGCAGGTGCGCGAGGTCCTCGCGCGTGAGGTCTGCGTAGGTCTGCGGGTCGATGGCCACGGACGGCTCCTTCGAGAAGACGGGGCGGACTCGGAGTCTACCCGAAGCGCCGTGCGACCTCTTCGCGCGCCACCACGCGGTCGTCGAACGGCACCGCGCCGCTGGCGTACTCGATCGTCTTCTCGTGCCCCTTGCCCGCGATCAGGACGAGGTCGCCCGGCTGCGCGATCTCGAACGCGCGGGCGATCGCGGCCCGGCGGTCAGGGATGCGTTCGAACCGCTCACCTTCGGTCGCCCCCGCGGCGAGCATGGCCTGGGCGATGTCATCGATGATCGCTTCGGGCGCCTCGGACCGTGGGTCCTCATCGGCGAGGATCGTGAAGTCCACGCTGGCGGCGGCCGCCGCGCCCATCCCCGTCCGGCGTTCCTTCCCTCGCTCCCCCGCGCAGCCGAAGACCGCGATCAGCCGCCCGTCGGTCACCTCGCGGAGCGTTTCGGCTGCCTTGTGCAGCGCCTCGCCGGTGTGCGCGTAGTCGACGACCACCGCGAACGGCGCGCCGCTGATCCGCTCCATCCGGCCCGGCACACCGGTACAGGCCGCCACGCCCATCACCGCCGCGCCGACATCGATTCCCAGCGCCGTGACGCAGGTGATCGCGGCTGCCGCGTTCGCCACATTGAACTCGCCGGGAAGACGGACGCTCGCCTCCACCGACTCGTCCTCCTCATCTGCGGTCAGCGCGAACGTCGAGCCGTCGTCCCACAGCATCACGTCGTCGACGACCACGTCGGCCTCGCGGTCGTGTAGTGCGTACGTGATCACGCGCGCCTTCGTCCGGCTGGCGAAGTAGCGCCATGCCTTGTCGTCGCGGTTGATCACGGCGATCCCCTGCGACTGCCCGTGCCCGCCAGCGGGCAGCATCTCGAACAGTTGCCCCTTCGCCTTGCGGTACGCCTCCACGGTGCCGTGGTAGTCGAGGTGGTCCGGGGTCAGGTTCGTGAAGATCGCGGCGCGGAACTCGCACGCGTCCACCCGATGCAGGTCGAGCCCGATCGAGGTCGCCTCGACCACGGCGTGTGTGCAGCCGGCGTCGACCATCTCCGCGAGCAGTCGCTGCACAAATGGCGCCTCCTGCGAGGTCAGCCGCGTCGGGTTCGGGATCGTCTGGCCTGCGATTCGGCATTCGATGGTGGTGAGCAGTCCCGCCTTCAGTCGTGCACCTTCCAGAGCTGCGAGCACGAAGAAGCAGGTCGTGGACTTCCCGTCCGTCCCTGTGACCCCGATCACGGTCAACTTCTTCGCCGGGTAGTCCTCGTGTGCCGCGCTGATCTGCGCCATGGTCGCTCGCGGGCTGGGGACCCCCACCACCGGGGTGCCGAGCCCGCTCACTTCAGCCTCGCGCCCCGCGACGCAGACGAGGGCGACCGCGCCGCGCTCGACTGCGGCCCGTGCGAACGCGTGTCCATCCGCCCGCTCCCCGGGCATGCAGATGAACAGGTCGCCGGACTCCACCTGGCGGGAGTCGAACTGGATCGCCCGGACCGCCGGTGGAAGCGCCTCGCGAACTTCGGCGGGGACGGAAGCCGGCAGGCCGCGTCGCCAATCGCCACGTGCGAGATTCGAGAGTGGTTGGGTCATGCTCAGAATCCTACAGCCTCGGTGCTGATGCGCCTCGGAGGAGGTGCTGTATATTCTCCAGCGGCTCACGAAAGAGAAGTATGGGCCGGACCCGGGAGGAACTTCCATGGCGATTGTCTTGCCTGACGAACTCAAGGCCGCGATCGACTCGTCCCGCGCGGACGGCTTCCCGATCCTCTGGGCGTCTGTCGACGAGTCGGGCCAGCCGACGATCGCGATCTACGGCTCAACCCACGTCCACTCTGACCATGAACTGGGGATCTGGTTGCGGAACGAGGGTCGTGGTTTCCTCTAGCGTACCGGCAAGAACGCCAAGGTCTTCGGCTGGTTCCGGAACACCGCCACGAACGTCGCCTGCCAGATCGTTGGCGAGGCCCGTCGTGTCGACGACCCGGCGATCCGCGACCGCGTCTACGACGAGTCTCCTGAGGCCGAACGAAAGATGGACGAGGCGAAGGCCGGCGTCGCCGTGATCGTGGACATTGTCCGCGTGATCCAGCGCGGCCAGGTGATTGCCTCCCGCGATTAGTCGACTGCAGTCGGAGGGGGCGGCAACCTCGCGGTAGCCCCCTTCCGCCTCTACCCTTGCAACCACACACACGCGTTGATCGAGGTGCGTCCGCATGGCCATTGAATTGCCGGAAGAATTCCAGACCGCGATCAACAACGCGTTCACAGATGGGTTCCCGATCATCTGGACCAGCGCCGGCGCGAACGGCCAGCCGAGTCTTGCGTTCTTCGGTACGACCCAGGCCTACTCCGACCATGAGGTCGCGATCTGGATGCGCACCACCAACCGCGGGTTCCTCGCCCGCATCGAGGAGAACCCGCAGGTCGCGATGATGTACCGCAACGCCCCGGCGCGTCTGACCTTCCAGATCCACGGCGAGGCCCATCGCGTCGACGACCCGGCTGTGAAGAAACACGTCTACGAGCACTCTGCCGAGGCCGAACAGAAGGCCGACCCGGACCGCCTTGGTACCGCTGTGATTGTGGATGTCGTCCGGGTGATCCAGCGCGGCCAGGTGATCATGGCCCGCGACGGAGACACTGGTTCCGCGGACTAGGCAGCCTTCAGGAGGGCCCGAGCGGGCCCTTCTCACAAAGCTCACCCAGAGGGCTGACGAGGCTATGGGCTGTCAGGGGGCCTGTAAGCCGAATTCTGTACCGCGTCTCGCGCCCAACGAGGTGCGGCGGCGACCATCCATCTAGGACGCCGGTTACCCGGCGCCTCCAGCAGCCTACCCGGGAGCAGCGCCGGACACGCCCACGCTCCCCTATTTGGCCTTGCTCCGGGTGGGGTTTACCGCGGCCGCCGCGTTACCGCGACGCCGGTGCGCTCTTACCGCACCATTTCAACCTTACCGGGCGATCCGAGGATCCCTGGCGGTATGTTTCTGTGGCACTGTCCGTCGGCTCACGCCGCCCGGCCGTTAGCCGGCACCCTGTCCGGTCGGAGTTCGGACTTTCCTCCCGCCGTCCCGAAGGACGACCGGCGGTCGCCCGGCCCCCTGACTTCTCAATCCTAACTCACGCAGCCTGAGATTCCCTGATCGAGAATTACGTCGCTTCATACCGACGGATCACCCGCACACGTCTGTCGCGCACGACGACCTCCCCGACCGCATCCAACAGCAGCGCGCGCCGCTCGGCGAACTCGAGGCGGTCCCAATCCGACACCAGGCGGGCGGTCGCGGTGGCTGCGTCCGGCCTCTCAGGGGTTCCGAGGGTGGCTGCGCCGAGTCGGGTGGCTTCAAGCGCCGGCTGCCCCGCCCCACGCACCACGTCGCGGTAGGTGAGCTCGCCGGCGACCCACCGCTCGAGGGTGTGCGCGACC
Organism: Chloroflexota bacterium; assembly: GCA_016875635.1. GTDB lineage: Bacteria > Chloroflexota > Dehalococcoidia > UBA2979 > UBA2979 > SURF-43. Next base: position 6,961 of record VGPD01000027.1, on the reverse strand, counting down.
TCGCGGTCGAGGGCGATGCGCCGCGCCTCGGTGGTGCGGGGCGAGGACGGCTTTCGTGCCACGGTGAGGCGACCGGAGACCAGCGCGTCACGCACGGCCGCCTCCAGCACCTCGGTCCGCTGGGAGCGGTAGGCGCAGCGCCCCTGGTTCGTCGCGGAGGCGCACCGGTAGTACGTCCTCGGCTCCCCGCCGGGGACGTAGCGTCGGGCGCCCAGCAGGCGTGCGCCGCAATACCCGCAGCGCGCCAGCCCGGCCAGGAGGTACGCGTGGCGATGCTGCTCGGCCGGGGCGGTGCGGCGGCGGGCCATCCGCGCCTGTGCCTCCTCGAACTGCCCTCGACGAATCAGCGCCGGGTGGGCGCCCGTCACCACGACGCCCAGCCGGCGGTAGGTGCCGGTGTAGGTGGGGTTCCGGAGCACGGTGCGCACCGAGCCGGCGCTCCACGGCTTGCCGAGGCGAGTGCGGATCCCGTCCTCGTTCAGCAGGCGCGTTATGCGTCGCACCCCTTCGTGTCCGTCCAGGTACAGCCCGAAGATGCGCCGCACCACCTCAGCTTCGAGGTCGTCCACGACGAGGTTGCGGCCCTCGACGGCGTACCCGAACGGCGCTCGCCCGAGGACCTGCCCTCTCAGCGCCCGCTTCCGCATCGATTCGCGTGCACGCTCGCGCCGCCGTTCATCCGGTGCTCGCCCGAGCCAGGCCGCCCTCAGCGCCTGTTCCGGCGTGGAGGCGTCGGCCAGGCGGATGGCGGCCCCGGCGGCCAGCAGGGCGAGCAGCCGCTCCGCCCGCTCCAGCGCCCGCTCCCCCAGTACCTCGGCGCTCGCCAGCACGACCGTTGGCCGGTCTGCGGCGGTCGCGAGGGTCTCGAGCAGCGCGACGAAGCCCGGCAGCCCGGGCGCGTCCGGGGCGTCCTGATGTGTTCCGGCGAGGAGGTAGCCCTCCGTGTTGATCAGCGCGGAGGTTGCTGCGCGCTGGAGCGAGAGGCCCAGCGGGGGGGCGGCGTCCGGCAGCGGACGGAGGTAGACGAGCGCAGGGCGCCCCTGACCGGCCAGATTCACGAGCATACGTGGAGTCTACGCCGCCGGGACGGCCCGCCCGGTGCGCCTGACGGCGGTCGAGGTACGATGGAGGAGCCTCATCCGAGGCGTCCCGGAGGTTTCCGTGCTGATTAACGTTTCCACACTGCTCACCGAGCCGGTGGGCCACGCGCGTCGTCTCCACGCGGAGCGGGAACGCTGCGTCGTGCCCGAGGAGAAGTTCGAGCAGGAAGTGACCGGGGATGTGCGCCTGATCCGCTCCGAGCGGGGCATCCTGGTCATGGCGACGTTCGACCTGGCGCCGGTGACCCTGGAGTGCGGGCGCTGTCTGGAGCCGTTCCGGATGCCGCTCCATGTCGATTTCGACGAGGAGTACGTGCTCCCACGCGACCCGGTGACGGGGGTGGCCCCTCCGGTGGACGCGGAAGACTTTCTCATCGATGAGACGCGGCACCTCGACCTCAGCGAGGCCGTCCGGCAATATGAACAGTCCGCCCTCCCGATCCAGCCGGTCTGCCGGTCGGACTGTCGAGGGCTGTGCCCCACCTGCGGGCGCAATCTGAACCGTGAAACCTGCGCCTGCCTTCCGGTAGGCAGGAGTGATCCATGGGGTCCGTTGCGGTCTCTGGCCGAGCGGCTCCAGATGGAGGATGGCGATGGCTCTCCCGAAGCGTAGGACACCCGTGTCGAAGCGAAAGTCTCGCCAGGGCCACGACGGCGTGGCGATGCCGAACCTGGTCCGCGACCCCGCGACCGGCGGGGTGAAGATCAACCACACGGCGGGCGGCGCACGCGACGCCAAGGGCCGCCTCATCGAGCGCGGCGAGGCGTAACCCCCGGTGCCCTCGCCTGCTGAGACGGTCGCCGCAACCCTCGCCCGCGTCGCTTCACTCCCCGTGGCCGCAGACACTGCCTGGGTCTTCCCCGGGCAGGGCGCCCAGGCTGTGGGGATGGGCGCCGACCTGTACGAACAGTTGCCCGCTGCCCGGGCCGTGTTTGACGTCGCCGACGCCGCGCTCGGGATCTCGCTGTCGTCGCTCTGCTTCACTGGTCCGGAGGCTGACCTGACGCAGACGGTGAACACGCAGCCGGCGCTCGTGACACACGCCGTGGCGGCGCTCGTCGCGGCCCTCGATGCGGGCGCACTCACCCACCGCCCCGCGTTCGTCGCTGGCCACTCGCTGGGCGAGTACGCCGCGCTGGTGGCTGCAGGATCGGTCACCTTCGATGTCGGCGTGCGGCTTGTGCGCGCCCGCGGCGAAGCGATGCAGGCCGCGTGCGACGCGCAGCCGAGCACGATGGCGGCGGTCCTGGGCCTGGAACCGGATGCGCTGCGTGCGGCGATCGCCCCGCACGGGGCCTCGCTCTGCAACATCAACGCCCCGGGCAACATCACGATCGGCGGCACGACCGCGGCGGTGGAGGCGGCCTCGGCCGCGGCCACGGCAGCGGGCGCATCGCGTGTCGTGCCGCTCTCGGTCGCGGGTGCGTTCCACACCCCGCTGATGGGTGGTGCGGCGGAGCGGATGCGTGCCGCACTCTCAGCCACCGCGTTCGGTGACCCCACGATGCCCGTTGTCTCGAACGTGACCGCCACCCCGCTGACCTCCGGCGCGGCCTTCGCCGCCGAATTGGAGCAGCAGATCACCGCGCCGGTGCTCTGGCTCGCTTCCGTGTCAGCGATGCAGGCGGCTGGCGTGTCGAAGTTCATCGAGTTCGGCCCGGGCAAGGTGCTCTCTGGCCTGCTCAAGCGCATCGACCGTTCGTTCGAGGTCAAGAACATCGGTACGGTCGAGGAAGTCCGCGCGTGATGGAGCCCGCACCCGGCTCCCTGCGTGGGCGTGTCGCAGTCATCACCGGCGGCGGACGCGGCATCGGCCGTGCGATCGCCACCGACCTGGCCCGCGCCGGCGCCGACATCGCGCTCACCTATCGCTCCGACCCGGCGCAGGCCGAAGGCGTGGCGGCGGAACTCGCTGCCACCCACGGGGTGCGCGTCCGTGCCGTCCAGTGCGACGTCCGGCAGTCCGCTGACGTGGAACGCCTGATCAACGAGGCGAAGGACAACCTCGGCGGTCTGCACATCCTCGTGAACAACGCCGGGATGACTGCGGACAACCTGGTTATGCGGATGTCTGAGCAGGCATGGGACGATGTGATCGAGACCAACCTGCGCGGTACCTTCCTCGCGAGCAAGGCCGCGATCCGGCACATGTTGCGCGAGCGCTGGGGCCGCATCATCAACATCACCTCGATCGTCGGGGTCTCGGGAAACGCCGGGCAGGCGAACTACGCGGCAGCGAAGGCGGGAATCATTGGCTTCACCCGATCGCTTGCTCTCGAAGTCGCCTCGCGGAACATCACGGTGAATGCGGTGGCGCCCGGGTTCGTCCTGACGGATATGACCTCCGGGCTGACGGACGACCAAAAAGAGGCCATCAGGGGGCGAATTCCGATGGGGCGGTACGCGGAGGCCGGGGAGATCTCCCCGCTGGTCGCCTTCCTGGCGTCCGAGGGCGCTTCCTACATCACGGGACAGGTGATCAACGTGGATGGCGGGCTGGTGATGGCCTAGCCATCGCCTCCGTTCCCCCGTCGCCTACCCTCCCACCGCCACCGCATCGAGGTCACCATGGCCAGCAGCCGTCGCCGCTCCCGAATTGCCGCCTTCCAGGCGCTCTTTGAGGCCGATCTGGGCGGACACCCGCTGGAGCCGGTCCTGGCGCGGCATCTGATGGAGGCCGGGCTGGACGCGGAGGGCGTCCGGTTCGCCCGCGGGCTGGCGGAGGGGGTCCAGGCGAACCTGACCGCCATCGACGCCGTCATCCAGCGCCACGCCCCCGCCTTCCCCCTGGCGGAGATGGCCGCGGTGGACCGAAATGTGCTGCGCCTTGCGGTCTACGAAGTGCTCTTCGATACTGACCGCGCTCCGCTCCGAGCAGCGATCAATGAGGCCGTGGAGATCGCCAAGGGGTACGGTTCGGAGTCGTCTGGCCGTTTCATCAACGGCGTGCTGGGCGCGGTCGCCCTAGAGGCGGCGGAACGACAGGGGTCTGCCGGCCAGGGGGAATCCGGACCGCCTGAGGGCGGATGACAGGAAAAGGACTGCTAGTGGCAACTGTATTTGAGCGCGTGCGTGCGTTGATCGTCGAACAACTGGGTGTCGAGGAGGACGAGGTCACCGCGAACGCCTCGTTCGTGGACGACCTGAACGCGGACTCGCTCGACCTCGTCGAACTGATCATGTCCATTGAGGAGGAATTCTCGAAGGACGGAAATCAGCTGGAGATCTCGGACGAGGATGCGGAGAAGATCCGAAACGTCCAGGACGCGGTCGACTACCTGCGAGACCAGGGCATCGAGGACTAGTTCCTCGGGCCCTGTCCGCATGGGCTGAACTTTGAAACGCCCCGGAGTCCGTCTGACGGCCCGGGGCGTATCATTCCATCATGGAACTCTTTGGCGTCGGCCCGCTGGAAGCGCTGCTGGTCGGCGTGATCGCGTTTCTCGTCGTCGGGCCGGACAGATTCCCCGAGCTCGCCCGACAGGCGGGCAAGTGGTATCGCGTCGCCCGCGCCTTCACGACCGACGTGATGGCGGACGTCCAGGGGGCCGTCAAAGAACTCGAAGCCGAGGTCGATGCCTCTACCGGTGGTGGCCTGCGTTCCATCCGCGAACTGACCGAGGCAGGGGATATCCTGAGCGAAGCCCGTGCTGACGCGGAGGCCGCGACGTCCTCAGCCCAGGCCGCCGTTGACTCCACAGCCACAGAATCAGCCACGGAATCCGCTCCGGCACAGGCCGTCCCCGTGGCCGAGGCTGTCACCACCGAGGTCGCGCCTGCGGCTGAAGTCGTCACCTCGCCCCCCCCCAGCCTTACCCCGCCATCGAATGGCGCCTATGGCGACCCCTTCGACGACGCCGAGGTGAAGCGCCGAGAAGCGGCGGCCCGTGAAGCGGCCGCGCGCATCACCGGAGGCGGAGCGTGACGACAGCCCTTGATCGCGCGAAGGAGAAGGCGGCGGAGGCGGTCGGCGGCGAGATGACGCTGCTGGAGCATCTGCTCGAACTGCGCACGCGTGTGATGTGGTCCGCGATCACGGTGGTGGTCGCGATGGTCGTGTTCTTCGTCCCCTCCGTCGGCTTCGGCGTGATCGGGTGGATGCTCGCGCCGGCTCGCGAGACGATCCCGGACTTCCGGCCGCAGTACATCGAACCGATGGAGAACATCGCCGTGTACTTCCGGGTCGCGTTGCTCGGCGGCGTCACCGTCGCGATGCCGATGCTGGTGTTCCAGTTGCTGGGGTTTGTCGCACCCGCCCTGACGAAATCGGAAAAGCGCTGGCTCTTCCCGATCGTCGTCATGGCGACGGTCGCCTTCATCGGCGGGCTCGCGTTCGGGTACTGGATCGTCCTGCCGGTGACTCTGGGGTTCTTGCTCTCGTTCGGCAACGATGTGGCTCAGGCGGACTGGCGGATCGGGAATTACATCGGCTTCGTCACGCGGATCCTGCTGGTGATGGGGTTCGTGTTTGAGACGCCCCTGCTGGTTATGGGGCTGGCGAAGGCGGGCGTCGTCACCGCCAGAAAACTGCTGAAGTGGTGGCGTCTGGCGATTGTCGCGGCCTTCCTCGTGGCTGCCGTCGTGACACCGACGATTGACCCGATCACGCAGTCCCTGGTCGGCGGGCCGATCGTCATCCTGTACTTCGTCGGAATCGGCCTGGCGTGGCTGGTACGGCGGGAATGAGCAAAAACTGCGCATCTGTGTATGCGTTCAAGCGAATACGTTGCTCCCGCCTGCGCCCTTTGTTACCCTCTCGCCATGACCACGCTGGCGAACTCTCGCCCGACACTCATCTCTGCGCCGCTGCGGCCCACCGTGCCTGACGGGGTGCATCCGGTCGCGCCCGCGGCCCTCATGCCCCTCTACCAGGTGCCTGCGGGCTGTGCAGCCACCTATGAGGAGATCGCCGACTGCCCTGCATGCGTCCTCGCGAAGACTCGTTCACGTACGGTCCCTGGCTCCGGGCCAGCCCCATGTGACCTGATGTTGATCGGCGAGGCCCCGGGCCAGCGCGAGGACGAGTTGGGACTGCCCTTTGTGGGCCGCTCCGGTCAGTTCTTGGACGAATTGCTGGCATCGATCGATCGGACCCGTACCGACGTTTATGTCACGAACGTCGTGAAATGCCGCCCGCCCGCGAACCGCGATCCGAACCCTAAGGAGATCGCCGCCTGCGGGGACTACCTCGACCGGCAGATCGCGCTCGTGGCGCCGCGCGTGATCGCGACGCTCGGGCGGTTTTCGATGGCGAAATGGTTTCCGGCAGAGCGGATCAGCCAGATCCACGGCCGCGCGGTGCAGCGTGATGGGCGGTGGATCGTGCCGATGTATCACCCGGCGGCGGCGTTACGAGACGGCTCGTTGCGCGCCGTGATCAAGCAGGACTTCGCGCAGCTTCCGTCGCTGCTCGCGGGGACGGTCTGATGGCCGCGAGCACCCCGCTGCGTGTGATCCCGCTCGGCGGCCTCGGCGAGATCGGCCGCAACATGATGGTCTACGAGTACGGTGACACGATGGTCGCCGTGGACGTGGGGTTGATGTTCCCCGACTCGGAACATCCCGGCGTCGACCTGATCATCCCGGACTGGCAATATGTCCTGGACCACAAGGACCGCCTGCGTGCCGTCTTCCTAACGCACGGGCACGAGGACCACATCGGCGCGATGCCGTTCCTGCTCCGTGACGTGAACGTCCCCGTCTTCTGCCTGAAGCTCACCCGCGGCCTCGTGCAGGTGAAGTTGAAGGAGCACCGGATCGAGGCGGACGTCACCGTCGTCGAACCCGGCGACGCGATCGAAGTCGGCCCGTTCACGGTCGAGTTCTTCTCGGTGTCGCACTCCATTCCGGACTCCGCCGG
>VGPD01000026.1 GCA_016875635.1 Chloroflexota bacterium | reverse complement strand
CGCCTCCATCGCCAGCGCGACATCGAGCAGCGCCGCCTCGCCCGGCGGTGCCGGGCGGTGCGCGCCGGCGAGCACCCGGGCGACGAGCGCGGCCGGCAGGTCCGGGTGGCGGGACCAGAACAGCGCCGCCGCGCCTGCGACGATCGGTGTCGCGAACGAGGAGCCGTCGCCTCGCGCGTACGGGCCGTCCTCGCACACCCAGCCGTCCTGGCCGCAGCGTGCCTGGGGGACGGCGGAGAGCAGCCCCACGCCGGGGGCGAGCAACCCCACGCCCGCGCCGAACTCCGCGAACGGCGCAACGCGCGTGTAGTCCACGCTGCCCGACGAGGCGTCCCCGCTCGCGGCGACGGAGAGCACGCCCGGGTAGACCGCCGGGTAGGTCACCCCGCGCCGTCCGTCGTTCCCGGCCGAGGCGACGATCAGCGCGCCGAGCCGCTGCGCCTCCTCGACCGCGGCACGCAGCACGGGGGAGTCCGCACGGGTGCCGAACGAGAGGTTGATCACACGCGCGCCCATACGGGCCGCGTACCGCACACCGGCGGATGCCTCGGCGATCCGTCCGGTGCCGGTGCAGTCGAGCACCTTCACCGGCAGGATGCGCGCGGCCGGAGCGACGCCCGCGATCTCCGCGCGCGGGCCGGCCGCGGCGATCAGCCCCGCGACGAACGTGCCGTGGCCGTCGTCGTCGCGGGCGCGCCACTGCGGCGCGTCGAACAGCGGGCCGCAGGACGGGTCGGCGGTGTCGGGCGAGACGAACGAGCAGCCCGCGATGTCGTCCGCGCAGCCGCTGCCGTCGTCGTCGCGCCCGTCAAAGTTCGCGTCGCGCGGGTTGACCGCGATCCGCCCGGCGAGCGCCGGGTGGTCCCAGTCCACTCCGGAGTCCACGACCGCGACGACGACCCCTTCGCCGCCGCGCGCGGACCACACCGGCGGCAGGCGCAGCGCCTCGAACACCGCGCGTTGCCCCCCGTAGCGCGTGGCGTCCGGCGTCCCGCTGGCACGCACCACGGCGTCCTCTTCCACGCTGGCCGCGAGGCCGCTGGCGGCGAGCCGCTGCGCCAGGGCGCGGGCGTCCTGACCCATGGGGATGCGTACCTGCACCGGATCGGCGGCGCCGCCGGTCGCGCGGGCGGAGACGCCCAGGCGGGTGAGCGCCTCGACCAGCGCCGGGGCGCTCAGGCCCTCGCGCGGCTGCAGGGCGAGGCCACCCGCGGACTGGGAGGGGACGACGAGCTCGGTGGGACGCGCGGGGTCGGCGGGCGCGGCGGGGACGTCGCGTACGGAGAGCAACGCCAGACCGGCGAGCAGCGCGACGGTGGCGGTTGCGAGAGGACGGTTCAGTCGGGGGAGGTGCATCCGTCCCTTCGCCTGTCGGGGGCCGCCGCTGTCATGCTACGGAGCGCCCGATCCCGCGGCAACCAGATTCAGATCCCACGACCCGCAACTGTCAGGTTCCCGCGATGACCGACCGCCCCCCGATCCGAATCCTGCCGCCGGAGGTCGCCGCGCGGATCGCCGCCGGCGAGGTGATCGAGCGTCCCGCCTCGGTGGTGAAGGAGCTCGTGGAGAACGCGCTGGACGCGGGCGCCACGCGGATCGAGGTCGAGATTGAGGGTGGCGGGGCCGACCGCATCCGCGTGCGGGACGACGGCCATGGGATCCCGCCCGAGCAGGTGGCGGACGCGTTCGAGCGGCACGCCACCTCGAAACTCCGCTCGGAGCATGACCTCTACGCCGTCCGCACGCTCGGCTTCCGCGGCGAGGCGCTCGCGGCGATCGCAGCCGCGGCGGACGTGGACCTGATCACGCGCCCCGCGGCACAGACGGCGGGCGCCACCCTCCACCTCCGCCGAGGCCGCACGGAACGGCAGGGAAGCGCCGCCGCCGCGCCAGGGACGAGCATCGAGGTGCGGGAGCTCTTCGCGTCGCTGCCGGCACGACGGCGGTTCCTGCGCGCGACGCGCAGCGAGACCCAGGCCGTGGCGCGCGTGGTCGCGGACTACGCCCTCGCCTACCCGGAGGTCGCCTTCCGGCTCACCGCGGACGGTCGGAGCGCCCTCGCCTCGCCCGGCTCCGGCGACCCGCGCGAGGCCGTCGCCGCGATCCATGGCGCAGAGGTCGCCGCAGCGCTGCTCCCCGCGCATGCGGAACGGGCCGCACCCGTGGAGGGCGAAGCCGACATCGCCCGTTGCGAGGTCGCCGGGCTGGTGGGGCCGCCCTCGCTCCATCGCGCGAGCCGCGCCGCGATCCACGTGGTGGCGAACGGCCGCACCGTGACGGCACGCGCGCTGCTGCCCGCGGTGGAACTCGGATACGAGGGGCTGCTGCCGGGCGGACGCCACCCCGTCGCGCTCATCCGGATCACCGTGCCGCCCGACCAGGTGGACGTCAACGTCCACCCGCAGAAGGCGGAGGTGCGCTTCCGCCACGAGCGGCTCGTCTTCGCGACCGTGCAGGCCGCCGTCCGCGCCGCGCTGTCCAGCGCGGCGCACCTCGCGCCCGACTCACCCGACCTCACCGCATTCGCGCCGTCGACGGACGGGACGGCGTACGCCGCCGCGCACGCCTGGCCGGGCCTCGACCTCCCTCCGGAGACGCCCGTGGCACAGCCGCCGTTCGAGGCGACCAGCGGCCGCTCGGTGATCGCGGGCGCGCGGGCCGCCTCGCGGACGGAACGTGACAGGCAACCGCCAGCCGACCTGGGCGGTCGGGTGCCGGTGCTCCGCCCGCTGGGCCAGGTGGAAAGCACCTACATCGTCGCGGAATCGTCGGACGGGATGGTGCTGGTCGACCAGCACGCGGCGCATGAGCGTGTGCTGTACGAGGAGGTACGCGCGCGGATCGCGGCGGGCGAGCGGCCCAGCCAGCCGCTGCTCCATTCCGTGCTCGCCACGCTCTCTGCGCCGCAGGCAGCGCTGCTCGCAGGCGGCGCGCGCGACCTGGAGGCCGTCGGCTGGCAGGTGGAACCAGCGGACGGCGCCGCCGTGATCGTGCGGGCCGTCCCGGCGGCGCTCGCCGGGCGCGACGTCGCGCGGGCGCTCGCGGACTACCTCGACCGGCTGGAGGCGGAGGAGCGGCTCTCCGGCCCGGACCGCGCGGCGGCGACGCTCGCCTGCCGCGCGGCGGTGATGGCCGGTGACCGGCTGGACGCGGCGCAACAGCGGGCGCTGCTGGACGCCCTCGCGCGCTGCGACACCCCGCACACCTGCCCCCACGGGCGCCCGACGATGCTCCACCTGAGCCGGGCCGCCCTCGAACGCTCGTTCGGGCGACGGTAGCCCGCGACCCTGGCGGCGCGAGACTCCCGGCGAACCGCCGCGTTACCATCGGACTTTCCACCCCGCCCGCGACCGACGCTATGCGGCGCGCAGCAGGAGGCCGCCTTGCCCGAGCATGCACTCGAACCGATCTTCCACCCCCGTGCCATCGCGCTGGTCGGCGTGTCGTCCAGCGAGAACACGGGCACCGGCAGTGGCGGCTCGGGCGGATTCCTCGGCTCGCTCCTGGAACAGGGGTTCCAGGAGAAGGGCGGCCTCTACCCGGTGAACCCGAAGATGTCGGAGGTGCGCGGGCTGCGCTGCTACCCGACGCTGCTGGACACGCCGGACCCGGTGGACCACGTCATCTCACTGATCCCGGCCCGCGCCGTGCCCGCCCTCGTCGACCAAGCGATCCAGAAGAAGGTGCGGTCGATCCACTTCTACACCGCCGGGTTCTCCGAGACGGGCGACCCGGAAATGGCGCGGATGGAGAGCGAGGTCATCGGCAAACTGAAGGCTGCCGGGATCCGCGCCGTGGGCCCGAACTGCATGGGGCTCTACGTGCCGGCGGAGCGGATCGCGTTCATGAACGGCTTCCCGAAGGAGCCGGGGAACGTGATGATGATCTCTCAGTCCGGCGCGAACGCCGGTGACGTCGTCCACGGGCTCGGACGGCGCGGGGTGCGCTTCTCGAAGGTGGTCTCCTTCGGCAACGGGATCGACATCCGCGCGCACGACCTCTTCGACTACGCCGCCGCCGACCCACAGACCGAGGTCATCACCGCGTACATCGAGGGCGTGCAGGATGGCCGAAAGATGTTCGAGGCGGTCAAGGCCGCCGCACGGGTGAAGCCGGTGATCCTGTTGAAGGGCGGCCTCACCAGCGCGGGGGCACGGGCCGCGCACTCGCACACCGGGTCGCTCGCCGGCTCGATCGACATCTTCGAGGCGCTCTGCCGCCAGACGGGCGCGATGCGCGCCGAGACCATGGACGACCTGCACGACCTGGTGGTGGCGGTGACCACGTCGGTGAAGCGCGTCCGCGGACGGGGCGTGGCGCTGGTCGTCGGCGGCGGCGGGTTCGCCGTGCTGTCGTCCGACGCGATCGCCACGGCGGGCCTCGAGGTGCCACCGACACCGGACGAGACGAAGCGACTGCTGCACGAATTCATCCCGGTCGCCGGCACCAGTGTGAACAACCCGATCGACACGAACATGGGGACGCCGGAGATTGCGATGAAGACACTCCGGATCGTCTCCGAGGCCCCCACCAACGACGTCATCATCGCCACCCCGAGCCTGGGCCAGCGCGGCGCCCCCGGCGATACCGCGCCGGCCGACGACGACCGGGACGCGCGCGTCCGCGAGCAGATCACCGCGGCCGTGGAGACCTACGCACGGACTCAGGACGAGACGGGCACGCCGATCGTCGCGCTGCTCCGCGACCGCACCGTGACCCCGGAACTCTCCGACGTCTTCCAGCAGGAGGCGTACCGCGCCGGCATCGCCACCTACCCGACGGTGGCGCGGGCCGCGCGTGCGATCTCGCTCGTGCTGCGCTGGCGCGAGCGACGACAGGGGCTCCCGGCCGTCTTCTAACGGCCCGACCATGATCCTCGTCGGGCAGTCGCTCCAGTTACGGCGCGGCGCGCTCGCCGGCGCATTCGCCCGAGACGACCGGATGCTGGTGGCGGCCTCCGCGCGCGCGCAGGTCGAGGCGGGTGCGCAGGCGCTGGACCTCAACTTCGGGATTGACCCGCCCCCGGACGAGATCCCCTGGGCCGTCTCCGCCGTGCGCGACGCCGTCCCGGGGGTGCCGCTCTGGATCGACGCCGGGCGGCCGTCCACGCTCACCCGGGCGCTCGCGGCCTGCGTGCGCGACGGGGTGACCGGCCCGCTCGTCGTGAACTCGCTGCCGGTGGGCGGCGGGATGGGCGCGGCGGACGAAGCTCTGATCCGGGCGACGGCCGACGCGGGCGCGGGTCTGGTCGTCTCACCCCGGCGCGTCGACCGCGACGGCGTCGCGAATGGCGAGGTCGGATGGCTGCTGCAGGAGGCGTCCGGGGCGGCGGACCACGCGTCCGCGCAGGGAGTCCCGCCGCCGCTGTATCTCGACGCCCTCGTCTACCCGGCGCTGCTCGACCCGCAGGGGGTGCGTCGGTCGCTCGCGCTGTTGCGCGTCTTCGGCGCTCGGCCGGAGGCGACGCCGCTCGCCGCGGTGGGGAACATCGCCTTCGGCGCGCCGCGCTCCGTCGCCGTGCCGCTGCGGATCGTCTATGCCGCGGCGGCCACCGGGGCGGGCGCGGGCGCGCTGATCCTGCCGGTGGAGGACGCGGCCTGCGTCCGCGCCGTGCATCTCGCCCTCGGCGAGGTGGAGGCGGCAGACGCCGGGGAGGCGTGGCTGTGCGCCGTCGCGGCGTGGACGGGGCGGAACGAGCCGCTGCCACCGGCCCCGGAGGAGTACCGCGAGGCGGCGCGCCTCATCTTCCAGGCGGAACGGCCGATGAACACGCCGGGCATGCTGTAGCCCGCCAACCCGCCGGAGTCAGGCCCGCCGTCCCCACAGGAGGACGCGCGGGAACGGGAAGAAGTACGGCCGCCGGTCGCCTTCGACGGCGAGCAGAGCCGCCTCATACGCCTCCAGGTAACGCGGCCAGAGGTCGGCAGGGATGCGCGCCTGGTAGGCGGTGAGCAGGCTGCCCTTCAGCCACTCCACGGCCCCGTGCGTGGACTCCATGACGTGCGGGTAGATCTGCAGCCGCACGTGCTGCTCGACAAAGCCGAGGTCGTTGAGCAAGCGTGAATAGAACACGGCGTCGCGCACGGGGTCCTCGCGCACCCAGCCGCCGAGCGCAGTCGCGAACGGCTCCTGCTGCGCCACCTCTGCCGTCAGACGGTGCGGGACGCCCTGGTTTGCCGGCATCTGCACGGCGATCTGCCCGCCAGGCCGCACGAGTTTGACCAGCTCCGCAAACAGCGTCTCGTGCCCCGTGACCCACTGCAGCGCCGCGTTCGAGAAGACGAGGTCGAAGCCCTCCGGGTAGCGCGCGGGGGCCATGCGGATGTCCTCGCGGTCGAATCGCAGGCCGGGCCGCGCGAACCCGGCGGCCTTCTCCAACATCGGGTCCGACGAGTCGAGGCCGACGGTCTCGGCGGCCTGGAGTTCGCCATGGAGCCACGCGGTCAGTTCGCCCGTCCCACAGCCGAGGTCCACCACGCGCATCCCCGGGCTCGGCTGGACGAGCGCGGCGAGGTCGTAGAACGGACGGCTGCGCTCATCGCGGAAGCGTCCGTACTGGCCGGGATCCCAGTTACCGCGACTGACCGCCTCGTTCGTCACGTCTCGCCTCCGTTGTCATGCCGGACACGTCACGGGTTTACCATGCCCGCCCACGTCACGCAGGGGTCACCGCGATCCCGAAGCGAGAGGCTGAACCGATGTCCGACGCCCCCCAGAACGCCGCCCGCTGGGCATACCTCCGCTCGCAGGTGCCGGCGATGGAACGCACCACCTACCTGAACGCGGGGTTCATCGGGCCGATGTCCAACCAGGTCGCGCAGGCGTTCCGCGACCGCTTCGACCTCGAGGTCACCTGGGGGCCGACGACGCGCGTGGTCTCCGAGGACCGGATGGCGATCACGACGCGACTGAAGGAGGCCGGCGCGCGGATGCTCGGCTGCGACGTGGACGAACTCGCGATCACAGGCAATACCACGGAGGGCGTGAACATCGCCGTGAACGGCGTGGAGATGCGGCCCGGCGACCGTGTGGTGACGACGAACATCGAGCACGGCGGCGGGCTGATGCCGGCCTACCGGCTGCGGGAGCACGGCGCCGAACTCGCCTTCGCGCGGATCGACGCGGAGGACGGGCCGGGCGCGATCGTCGAACGGTTCGACGAGGCATTGGGCGACCGCGCGCGATTGGTGATCCTCAGCGAGATCTCGTTCTCCACGACGCAGGTGCTGCCGGTGCGCGAGATCGTGCAGATGGCGCATGAGCGCGGGGCGACGGTGGTGGTGGACGGCGCGCAGACGGCGGGGCACATCCCGCTGGACATGCACGCGATGGACGTGGACGCCTACGCCATCCCGAGCCACAAGTGGCTCTGCGGGCCGGGCGGGATGGGCCTGCTGTACGTGAAGCGCGACCGCATCCCCGACCTGGAACCGGTGAAGGTCAGCGGCCGCTACGCCGCCTCGTTCGACTACGAGGGGAAGTTCGAGCCAAACCGTGATGCGGTGACGAAGTTCGAGGTCTCCACGATGTCCTCGCCCGCTGCGGCGGGGATGGCCGCGGCGATGGAGCAGTACCTGGAGTCGGTGCCGCAGGCGCACTGGGATTACGTCCGCTGGCTGAACATCGAGGCGGAGCGGCGGCTGGCCTCGATCCCCGGCGTGGAGCTGACCGGGGCACGCCAGGAGGCGACCCGCAGCGGGTTGTTCCTCTTCCGGCTGAAGGGGACCGACCCGGCGCACCTCGCGTACTACCTGCAGGCGGAGGGCGGCATCGTGTGCCGCTCGGTGAAGCAGATGGACTCCGTGCGCCTGTCGCTCAACGCCTACAACAACACCACCGACCTCGACCGTGTGGCCGAATACGTGGAGCGCGCGGCCATGAAGGGAATCCCGGAGGCAGTGCTGGAGGCGGCCCGTGCGGCTGCCGGGCCGGTGGAGGCCTAGCCGGCGGCGGCGTCCAGCGCTGACCCGGCCCACCGCGAGACGGTGTCGACCAGGAGCGCTCGGTCGAACGGTTTCGCGAGCAGCGCCTTGGCGCCGCCCTTGATCGCCTCCGACTCGGTTGCGTGGGCGCTCATCATGACCACCGGCGTGTCATCCCCGCGGGCGCGTAACTCCCGGATCATGGCCCAGCCGTCCAGCACCGGCATCTGCACATCCAGCAGGACCATATGGAACGGCGTGCTTTCCGCTACGACCTGGAGCGCTTCCTCCCCGTTCCGGGCAGACTCGACGTCGTACCCCGCGTCCTTGAGGACGGCGACGACGACCACCCGCACGAGTTCGTCGTCATCCACGACGAGTACACGGGGTGCTGCGGATCGGCGAGGGGAGATGGCCAACAGAACACTCTCTCTGCCGATTCGGCTCGGCATTCAGGTGACAGCACTCGGGCGATGGAGGAGATGTAAACCAGTAAACCCTCACCAAAACTGAGTGACAATCCCTGACAGTCCCTTCCTCACGCGTTTAATAGAAAAGTCAGATCTTGATGGACATTGCGGAGGCACCGGCTGTCCTGTGCCTCCGCAGTGTCAGCAGACCTACCGATACCGGTAGGCGGCCAGGCGGGGCTCCACGCTCTGGCGAAAGTCCTCGCCGGCCTCGCGGTGGGTGGGATGGCCGGGGCGGCCGTCCCGCACCACCGCGCGGTAGTACTCGTCCAGTCGCATTCTGTGGCTCCTTCCACGCCCGCCGGGGCCGTGCCCTCGGCGAGGTGCTCTGGTGCTCGCTGTCGCGAACGCTGGGTGGCCGAATTGCCTTCGGTGGCACTTTGCGAGGAAACACGGAATCCGGGAGGCATCTCGCCTCCGGTTCATTCGCCCTGCTCGCTCGAAAGGGTGTGCCAGCGAGGCGCCTCGCTGGAAGAGGGAGAACGCGCCGGCTCCCAGAAGGTAAACGAGGCACGCAACAAATCTTCATGCCGATGGCACAACGGGCAGGGGGCCAGATCACCGGAAGTGGCGCCTGCGTCCGGACGGCGCCTCCACCGGTGTCCCATGGCAAGGGCGCCCTGAAGGCGCGAACTCGGGCTTACCCGTCGCCTGTCCCGCGTGCCAGCAGCGGCAAGCCCATCGGTTGCTGGAGGCGGGGATAGGCGACGCCGAAGACGGCGGCGCCGATGAGCCCGCCAGCCAGAGCGGCCAACGCGTAGATCTTGCCCTCGCCGATGTTCACGAGAATCGGCCCGGGACACATCCCGGTGATCGACCAGCCGACGCCGAACAGGATGCCGCCCACGACGTTGCCTCGATGGCCGGGCTTCAACTCGACCACCAGCGGCTTGCCGGTGAGCGTCTTGCCGTACCGCTTGAGCAACCAGAGGGACGGCGCGGTGATCGCCACAGCGCTGCCGATGATGCCGTACAGTTGGAAGTTCGTCAGCAGAAACATCCCCTGGATGAAGTCGTAGTCTGCCGCGCCGGAACGGCTGAGGACGAACCCGAAGAGCGTCCCGAGGGCGAGATAGAGGAGGACCATCGTCGTCGCCTTCCTAGAGGATCACGCGGTACAGGAAGTTGGTGGTGACCACCCCCGACGCCATGAACGAGACCGTGGTGACGAGGCTCGGAATCTCGAGGTTCGAGAGCCCGAAGATCCCGTGGCCGCTGGTGCAGCCGCCGGCGAGCCGGGTCCCGAATCCGATAAACAGGCCGCCCACGAACATCCAGACGACCTTCCCACCCGGCCACCAGCCGATCTCGGTGTCGAACATTCCGAGATCCCACATGGGCGACCAACCGCCGCCGAGGACCGCGGAGAGCACGCCTCCGATCACGAGGCCGCCCAGCAGCGGCAGCCGCCATGGACGGCCCCCAGTGACTGCGGAGCGCTTGAAGTACGGCGCGTCCAGGACCAGCGAGCAGACATCCTCGAAGCCCGTGGAGACACCGAGGCGTCGGTTGGCAATGGCGAGCAGTGCCAGGGTCACGAAGCTGATGCCGAGCCCGGCGAACACCCAGTGGATTGCCTGCATGTCGTGAAGGATGAGCATGGAGCCTCGCTTCTAGTGACCCGCGACCCCTCCGGTGCGGGATGCGGCTGCTACTGTACGCGCGCTCCGGGGCTGAAGCCCCATGGACGACCGGGAGGTGATCGATGTCCGCAGACGTCCGCTGGGGTACCCGCACCCGCCTCGACGGCGGGATCGAGGAACGAACGCTCGCACTCGACCGCGGCCTCGGCCCGGTGCCGGGGCTGCTCTGGACGAAGGCAGGCGGCGCAGGGCGCACGCCGCTAGTCCTGGTTGGCCACGGCGGCGGCGGCGCGAAGAACGCGGCGAACATCCTCGTCACGCGCGACTATCTCACCGGCCAGTACGGCATCGCTACCCTCGCCATCGACGGCCCGGTGCACGGTGACCGCGGCCCGGTGACCGACACGAGCCACCCGGCCTACTCCGAGATGTGGCGCAACCCGCGTGCCGTCGACGAGATGGTCGCCGACTGGCAGCGCAGCCTGGACGCCGCCCTTGCCTTCGGCGAGTTCGATGCGGGCGCAATCGGCTACTACGGGCTCTCGATGGGCACGATGTTCGGGCTGCCATTCGTCGCGGCGGAACCGCGCATAGCGGTCGCCGTCCTCGGGCTCTGCGGCGTCCGCGGCACCTCGATCGACCGGAGCGGGATCGGTGGGCGGCTCGCGGCGGACGCCGCGCGTGTGACTTGCCCGCTGATGTACCACGTGCAGTGGGACGACGAGCGCTTCGAGCGCGAGAGCGCGTTCGAACTGTTCGGGATGCTCTCCTCCGCAGACAAGCGGCTGCAGTCGACCCCCGGCCTGCACGCCGGCGTCCCCGTCGAGGCGCGCGACACGCTCCAGGCGTTCCTCGCTGCCCGCGTGACGACGTTGCAGACAGCCCGGGCGGGCGGGCGATGAAGCGCGCGCGGGTCGGGGACGTCGAGGTCGTCGCGCTCGTCGACTGCGTCGAGTCGTACGACGCGAACTCGGTCTACGTGGACGCAGCGGAGGCGGTCGTGCCGCTGAGCGGCTACCTCGACAGCGAGGGACGCGTCGCGTTGAACTTCGGCTGCTTCCTGCTGTGCGAGGGCGGGCGCACCATCCTCGTCGACACCGGCTGGGGGCCGGAGCACCACGGGCTGCTGCCGGACGAACTGCGCGAGGCGGGCGTGGGCCTAGACGAGATCGATACCGTGGTGTTCACCCACTTGCACGGCGACCACACGGCGTGGAACCTCGATCGGACGACCGGGAAGCCGATGTTCCCGAAGGCGCGGTATCTCGTGCCGCGCGCAGACTGGGACCACTACAGCGCGTCGGGCTCCGCTTCGTTCGTCCGCGACGTCGCGCCGCTCGAACGGCTCGACTACCTTGACCTGATCGAGGGCGAGCGCGTCCTCACCCCCTCGCTGACCACGCTGCCGACACCGGGACACACGCCGGGGCACACCAGCATCGCGATCACCTCCGGAGGCGAGCATGGCTTCATCCTCGGTGACGTGGTGTTTTCTGAGGTGGACGCGGTGCTGCCCGACCTCCTGAGTACGTTCGACGGCGACCGCGAACTGGCACGTCGGACGCGCCTCGCCATCCTCCAGCGGCTCGTCGACGATGGCTCGCTCGTGGGCGCGAGCCACATCCGCGCGCCCGGCCTCGGCCACTTTGTGCGCGAAGGCACCGGCACCCGCTGGCGTCCGCTGGCGTGAACGGGAACGAATACCGGAGCGATCTTTCAGTCCGGTCGTTCCTTGGGTGGGTTGAGCTCCTGCTCTCGGGAGATCGACCGTTTGCCCACGCTTGGATATCGCCGCGGCACGGGGCCTTTCGTTACGAAACCTTGTTCAACGCGTACGAGCGGTATCGCTGGTCGTTCCGAGTACGCATACCGGGCGACATTGTACAAACCGTCGGATCAGCCTTTGCTGAAAGCCTCGTCGTCCTCGACGGTCTCAGAGGCATTCTGCGGGGTGCAGCCCAAGCCCTTAACACGGCGGGATTCGTCGCCGGGACACTCGCCGTCCTCGAGTGGGGCGGTGTCATGAGCAAGAACGCGGAGTGGCTCAAATCGTGAACGCCGGACGAGACCCGGGAGATTATCGAAGCCGCGAGGCGGCTCGATTCTCTGACCGCGGACGACAGCCGCCTGAGCCACATCCCTCGTCTGAACTCGGGGTTTACGAAAATCTACTCGCTGATGCTCGATGATCTCCCAATCTACGACAGCCGTGTGGCCGCTGCGCTCGCATTACTCATCCACCAATACTGCACCGAGACCGCACAGACGGCGGTTCCACCCTTCCTGCAGTTTCGATTGCCACCGGGCGCCGTTCCGGACGATCATTAGCCGGGTTTCCTGCGGGACAGGGAAGCACCCAGTTTGCGGTGTCGAACGTCCGGGCAGCCTGGCTGATGAACGAAATGCTCGATGGGGCCGGTTCGGTGAACTTCCACGCGCAAACCGCATGCGCGCGCTTGAAGCGGCGTTGTTCATGGTCGGCTTTCGCGTGACCTAGTGTGCGTATCGAGCGCTATCGTGCCCTCGGAGGTCGCCCGTGCCGCTGCCCGCCTTCACCCTCGACGCCGCCGATGGGCCTCGGGCGTTCCCAACGGGGCGTCCGGCGCTGCTGTGCTTCGTGAAGGAGGACTGCCCGACTAGCGGGCTATCGATGCCGCTGATCGAGGAAGCCCACCGGGCCTTCGGCGATGCGGTTGACGTGCTGATCGTGGGGCAGGACGCCGCGGGTAACGCGGTACTGGTGGAGCGGCACGGGCTAACGGCGCCGGTACTCGACGATTCCGCGCTGCACGTTTCCTACGCCTACGATCTGGACACCGTCCCCACCGTCATCCTCACTGACCCAGCAGGGGAGGAGCGCACGCGGTTCGTGGGGTTCGGGCGGGACGACTGGTGGCACCTCATGGCATCGCTCGCGGAGGCCTCGGGCCTGCGAGCGCCCGCCGTGGACTGGGACGCCTATCCGGAGTCACGGCCGGGGTGCGGGTCGAAGTCGGTGGAGCCGGGGATCGCGGAACGCCTCGAAGCAGAGGCGAGCGGGAGCCCGTTGCGGGCGCGGCGGATCGAAATCGCGGCGCAGGACGACGAGTTCGAGTTCATGTTCGACCAGGGGCTGACGGACGGGCTCCCCGTTGTGCCGCCCACGCCCCAGCGCGTTCTGCGGATGCTGCGCGGGACGCGACGAGACGCACAGGAGGTGGTGGCGGTGGTGCCGCCGAACATGGCGCCCGCAACCATCGAGAAGATCGCGATCAACGCGGTGATGGCCGGGTGCCGTCCGGAATACCTACCGGTCGTGATCGCGGCGGTCGAGGCGGTCTGCACTGACACGTTCAACGCGCACGGCGTGATGGCGACCACGATGGGCGCCGCGCCGGTGCTCGTAGTGAACGGGCCGGTCAGGCACCGCATCGGGATGAACATGGGGCTCGGCGTGCTGGGGCAAGGGAACCGCGCGAACGCGACGATCGGACGCGCGCTGATGCTGGTGCTACGCAACGTGGGCGGCGCGAAGCCCGGCGGCACCGAGCGCTCCACCTTCGGCGCACCGACCAAGTACACGATGGCGTTCGCGGAGTGGGAGGAGCGCAGCCCGTGGACGCCGCTCCACGTCGAGCGGGGCTTCCGCGCGGAGCAGAGCGTCGTCACTGCGTTCGGCATGACCGGCGGGCCGCACCAGATCGTCGACCAGACATCGAGGACGGCGCGGGCGCTCGCGGGCAGCATCGCGGCCGGCCTCGACTCCGCGTGGCACCCGAAGGCGCACCGCTTCGGCGACGTCCTGCTGGTGGTCGGGCCGGAGCACCTCGACACGCTGACGCACGACGGCTATCTGACGAAGGAGCATCTGCGTTCGCGGGTGCAAGAGGTGACGGCTCGGCCGTTCGCCGACCTGATCTCGGACGACGAGAGCGGTGGAGGCGCACCGGCGCCCGCGTCTCCGAACGCAGAGCAACTGGCGCGCCTGGTGCCAAAGTTCGAGGCGCCCGAGCGGATCAACATCGTGGTCGCGGGCGCGGACGCGGGAAAGTGGTCGGCGTTCTTCGCCGGCTGGACGACCGGTCCAGGCGGCACCATTCCCACGAGCCGGGTCATTGAAGAGTAGGATGCCGTCGTGACGCAGATCCTCGACCCCACCGATGAGCGCGTACCGGTCCGGCGGTCGTTGACGCCGCGGCCGGAGCATTTGCGCGGCGTCGTCGGGCTCCTCGACATCTCGAAGCCGCGCGGCAACGTCTTCCTCGACCGCCTCGAAACGCTCTTCCGCGAACGGTTGCCGGACGTGGAGGTCCGCCGCTACCGGAAGCCGACGTTCACGAAGCCCGCGCCGGAAGATCTGCGGCGGAAGATCATGGAGGAGTGCGGCTTCGTCGTCGAAGCGCTCGCCGACTGAGGGTCCTGCACGACGTGCAGTGTGCACGACACCGTCTACTTCGAAACGCAGGGCCGTCCCTCGGTCTTCCTCGCCTCGACCGAGTTCGTGGAGGCGGTGGAAGCCCAGTCGGTGGCGCTCGGACTGCCCGAGGTGCGCCGCGTGTTCGTGCCGCATCCGATCCAGGACGCCCTCGACGCCGAGATGTGGACGAAGGCTGAGGCCGCCTTCGATGCCGTGGTGACAGCGCTCCTCGATGGCTGAGGACTGACCGGACAACGTCTGCCCGTGTGAGGCCCCGACTCAAGCGCGCGTGCGACGTACCATCCCGCGATGACACGCGAGGCGGGCGCGCACCTCAACGGATCGGAAGCCGGATGACCGAGGCCATCTTCACGCGGGACAGTGACCTGTTCGTCCCGACCGACTACGCACGCGGCCCCTGGCGGCCGGACACGATGCACGGCGGCCCGCCCGCCGGGCTGCTCGCGCGCACGCTGGAACAACACGTCGGCGACCCCGCCTTCCAGATGGCGCGGATCACCATCGACCTCTTCCGGCAGCCGCCATTCTGACCGGTCTCGGTCGAGGTCAGGCCGATGCGGGAGGGCCGGCGGATTCGGGTGCTGCAGGCCTCGATGATCGCTGACGGCGTGGAGATCACCCGCGCCTCCGCGCTTTTCCTGCTGCGCTCAGATGCCGAGGGGCAGGAGCACCCTGTCACCCCTCCGCGAGGTCCGGAGGGACTCCCCGGCAACCTCGGCTTCGGCCGGCCCGCGCCGGGCGCACCTCCGATCCACGAGCAGGCCCGACGTCCCGGCTTCGGCAGCGCCGTCGAGACGCGCTGGGTGACCGGCCCCGGCGAGACGCCGCCGACCGTGTGGCTCCGCTTCCCCGTGCCGCTGGTGGAAGGCGAGAAGACGTCCCCCTCGGTCCGTGCCGTCACGGTCTCGGACCTCGCGAACCCGCTCTCAAACCAGGTGGCGGACGGCGGGATGCCGCGCGGCTTCATCAACGCGGACAACACGCTGTATATGCACCGCGAGCCGGAAGGGGAGTGGCTCTGCGTGCAGGCCCCCTTCCACGAGGAGATTGAGGGCGTCGGGGTCGTCGAGTCGATCTGGTACGACCGCCGTGGCCGCTACGGACGGGGCGTGGAAGCGCGGCTCGCGCAGGAGCGGCTCCGGTCCTGACCGTGGAAGGTAGGGCCGGCCGTGGTTGGCCAGTGGTGCGATCATGTGCGCGTGGCCTCGACGGCCACAGCGGAAGGAGGCGAGATGTACGGGACAGTCGCGCGCCCTCGGGCACGGCCCGGCGCGGAGCATCTGATCGTCGCCCAGATCAATGCGCTCAGGACGAATAACGCCGCCGACTCACCTCGAATGGCCGGGTGGCTCTCAACGGCGCTCCATCAGGCATCCCGGGATCCGCGGGAGCTCTACCTCGTCGTGGCATTCGAGGACGAGGTGGCGTACCGCAAGAACGCAGCGTTGCCGACGCAACACGACTGGTACATCCGCCTGCGTGGCTGCCTCGAAGAGGATCACGAGTGGATCGATGGCGGCATCCTGACGCACGTCCACCGTTCATAGGGTTACGGGCTGACCCACGTCGGTACCGGTATGCCGGCATCGACCACCCGTAAGAAGGAGAATGAGATGAGCCGCATCGGCGCATTGGACCCGGAAACGATGGACGAAGCGCTGCGTAACGAATACGACAGCCTGGTGCGCTGGCGCGGCGGCACGCCGCCAGCAAACGGCATGTTCGGCGGCCCGTTCGACTCGTGGCTCCGCAGCCCTCAACTCTGCCACAAGATGCGCGAGTTCGGCGGGATGCTCTGGAACGACACCTCGCTCGACCGGGGAGTCGTCGAGCTGTCGATCAGCATCGCCGCCTGGTTCTGGCAGTCGAACGTCGAGTGGAGCCACGCCGCCACCGCCATCAAGTTCGGCATCGAACCCGCCGTCCTCGACGCAGTCGCGGCCGGACGGCGCCCGGACTCCCCGCGCGAGGACGTCCTGCTCGCCTATGACCTCTCGCTCGCCTTCCTGCAGGGGAAGGCGCTGTCCGAGGCGCTGTTCAACCGCGCGATCGGCCTCTTTGGCGAGCGAGGGCTGGTGGAGATCGCAGAGATCGTCGGCTTCTACACGGCCGTCGCGTTTACGATCCGGGCGTTCGACATCGAGCCGGGCGGGGACGCGCCGCGCCCGTTCTCCCGGCCGGCGGAGGCGTAACGCCTGCCAGGGCGAGTCGGATGCTTTGGAGTTCCTCCGGGCCGGAGCGGCGCTGACCTTCGGCGGCCTCCTGATCTGCGGGGTCGCCTCGGGTAGGCAACCGGCGATCACTGGACACAACGCACCATGAACACAGCCGGGGCCGGGAGTAGAGTTCTCGACATGGGCACGACAGCCATCGCCAGACGGGGGGCTTCCCCTCCGCTGGTTTCTTATGCCTGGTTCACCCTCGGGTGGACCCTCCTCACGATCGTCCTCGGGGCGGTGGTGCGGGCAACGCATTCCGGCGACGGCTGCGGTGCTTCCTGGCCCTCCTGCGACGGCCGGTTCTTCGTGACCTCGGAGACCGAGACGTCCCGGCTGATCGAGTTCACGCACCGCGCGGTGAGCGGGCTCGACCTGCTGTTCGTCGCGCTCCTTCTTGTCTTCGTGTTCCGGGCGCTGCCGGGCGGGCACCGCGCGCGCCGGACGGCCGTATGGACGATGGCATCAATCATCGTGGAGGCAGGAATCGGTGCACTGATCGTGCAGTACGGCTGGGTAGCGCGAGACACCTCGACGCCGCGTCAGATCTCGCTGCCGCTGCACCTGGTCAACACGCTCGCGCTCACCGGCCTGCTCGCGCTGCTCATCTGGCAGTTGCGTGGTGGGGGCGCGATCACGTTCGCCCGGAGTCGTGGCGCGCGCGCGCTCGCGGGACTGGCAGCGCTGCTCGTGCTGGTCGCCGCGACCGGGGCGACGACGTCGCTGGCGGACACGCTGTTCGAGCCGGAGTCGCTCGGGCACGGGCTGGCGCAGGACCTCGAATCCTCGTCCGCGCTGATCGTGCGTCTGCGCGTCCTGCACCCGCTGATCGCGATCGTCACGGGGATCGTGGTGGCCTCATACTTCTGGCGCCGTCTCGACGACGGCATGGGTGTGCGGTCAGGGCAGGTGGTGCTGGTACTCCTGGCGGTACAGGCGGGGCTCGGATCGCTGCACATCGTGCTGCTCACGCCGCTGGCGACGGCGTTGATGCACCTTACGGTCGCACAGACGCTCTGGATCGCGTTCTCCTTCTTCGCGTTCGACCGCCTCGAAGCGCGCGAGGCCACGGCCTAGCCCGAAGCGCGCATCACGTGCAGGTCGGCGGCTGGGAGTTCCAACAACCACTGCTTCTGCGTCGCAACGCCGAGGACCTCGTACGGCCGCGCCGGCATATCGACTTCGATCAGCGGGCCACCGGCGAGCGGGCGCATCTGCAGCAGGTGGCTTGCACCGTAGGCCTCCTCGCTCTCCACCACGGCATCGAGGGCGTTGACGGCGGGTCGATCGCCGCGTCGCAATACGACGCGTTCGGAGCGCACCGCGACATCGACGGCATCCCCCACGCGGAGGCCCTCCACCCAGGAAGCGCAGCGCCAGCGCAGCGGCCCCACCTCCACCTCAAGGCTGTCGGGCGCGGTCGCGACCACACGTCCGCGGTAGAGGTTGCGCACGCCGAGCAGTTCCGCGACACGCCTCGACACTGGGCGGGAGAAGACGTCACCGGGCGTGCCAGCCTGAAGCACGCGTCCGGCGTTCAGCACGACGAAGCGATCAGCGAGCAGATAGGCCTCGCGCAGGTCGTGCGTGACGAAGAGCGCGCCGCGCCCGAGTTCGAGCTGGAGGCGGCGCAGCTCAAGGCGGAGCGACCGGCGGATCGCGTCGTCCAGGGCAGAGAACGGCTCGTCGAGCAGCAGTAGCCGGACGTCGCGCACGAGCACCCGTGCGAGCGCGACTCGCTGGCGCTGACCGCCGGAGAGGGTGCCGGGATCGCGGTCGCCTACGCCTTCGAGGCCGAGCGTGGCCAGCGATGCCTCCGCACGACTCCGTCGATCCGCCCGGGTGCCAGGCAGGGCGAAGGCGACGTTCTCCCAGACGGAGAGGTGCGGAAACAGCGCCATTTCCTGCACGACATAACCAGTCCGTCGTGCCTCCGGAGGAAGGTCGATCCCCTCCGCCGCGTCGAACAACACTTCGCCATCGAGGACGATTCGCCCACTCGTGGGGCGCGTCAGCCCGGCGATCGCGCGGAGCGTCAGACTCTTGCCCGCGCCCGAGGCGCCGAAGAGCACGACGATCTCGTCGCTTGCCTCGACCGCCACATCCAGCGAGAAGCGGCCCGCGTGGGCGGTGAAGGCGGCCTCGAGGCTCACGCGAGACCTCGCTTCGCTACGAGGCGGAGCGCGATCAACAGGATGAGTGCGACCCCCAGCAAGACAAGGGAGAGCGCGATGGCGCCGGGCAGTCCCAGTGGACCTCCCTCGAATGCCGCGACGACGGCGAGCGGCAGAGTCTGGGTGCGGCCGGTGAGGCTACCCGCGAAGATCAGCGTCGCACCCAGTTCGCCAAGGGCACGCGCCCAGCACAGCACCGCTCCGGCGAGCAGGGGCCCGCGCGCCAGTGGGACGGTGATCCGTCGAAAGACATGCACGCGCGATGCGCCGAGCGTGCGCGCGATCGCTTCCAGTTCCGGGTCGACCGCCTCGAACCCAGTACGCGCCGCACGCACGTAGAGGGGTGCCGCCACGAAGGTCTGCGCAACGATGACGGCGACGGCGGTGAAGGGTAGTGAAAGTCCGGTCACTGCCTCGATCGGCTCGCCCAACAGGCCACGACGACCAAACGCGGTGAGCAGCGCGACGCCCGCGACTGTCGGCGGTAGCACGATCGGAAGATCGAGGAGTGCGTCGAGTACCGCGCCCCCGGGGATCTGACGACGAGCGAGGAGGTAGGCGACGGGAGTCCCGAACAGCAGGCTGAGCGTAACCGAGACCGCCGTGGTCACCAACGAGAGGCGAAGCGCCATGCCAACCGCGGGATCGCCCAGCGCTTCACGCGCCCTCGGGTCATCGACCGCGCGCCAGACGAGGCCCGCGAACGGCAGCAGGAAGAACAGCGCAAAGGTGATCGCCAGGACGGCGACAGCCAGCGTGATGCCCGAGGGACGGCGAAGAATCATCGAGGTGGCATGGTAAACCCGCGCCTGGTGAGCAGCGCCTGTCCCTCGCCGCCACGGACGAAGGCGACGAAAGCCGAGCCAGCCGTGGGGTTCTCGCCACCGGTGAGCGGGGCGATGAGGTACTCCGTCGCTACGTTATACGCGTCCGGAACCGCCACAGCCTCGACCTCCCGAGCGCTGGCGATGTCCGTGCCGTAGACGAACGCCGCATCGGCCTCGCCCAGCTGCACCTTCGTCAGAGCGGCACGGACGTTCGCCTCGCGGCTTTTCACGTTTGCCATCACCCTCGCCTGAAAGTCCACGCCGAACGCCCCCGCCCGATCGGCGGCGGCGAGTGACTGCATGGTGTAGTTGTCGACGGGGACACCGTCGGCGGCGAGGACGATTCTCAGCCCGGGTTTTGCGAGGTCGCCGTATGCCGTGATGGCAACCGATCCCGTGGGCTTCGCGATGACGAGACGGTTTCGCGCGAAAACCTCAGGCGCCGCGGCGAGGCGATCCGTCCGCACCGCCTTCATCTGCGCCTCGTCCGCCGAGGCGAATACGTCGGCCGGCGCACCCTCACTGATCTGCGTGGCAAGCGCCGAGGAGGAGGCGAAATTCAGGGTGACCTTCGACCCGGGGTACTGGCGCTCGAACGCACGGGCGACATCGGCGAACGCCTCGGTGAGCGAGGAGGCTGCCGAGACGATGACCTCCCCGCTGACCGCGGAAGAGGGCGCCGTATCCGCACTCCGACAGCCCCCGAGCAGCAGCGCCGTCACCAGCAGCGCCACGAGCACCGGCCAAGCCCGCATTAGCCGAGCCCGTCCAGCGCGAGAACGCGGCGGTCTGCCTCAGTTGACCGAATACTGGCAGCGAGCGCCTCCACGGGTGCGAAGGACGCCGAACTCGATACGGCGACCAGAACCAGCCAGGGCAGGACCGTCGGAAGCGACCGGCGAAGCATGCGTATCCCCTCAAGCAGTTGCCCAGAATCCAGCGTACCGCGACGTGTCCGGCGGCGCGCGCCGTCCCGCTATCATCCGCCCGCCGGCGTGCCCCGAAACACGCCGTGGAAGGCCGGACGATGCTCGACGGCGTACGCGTGGTTGA
Organism: Chloroflexota bacterium; assembly: GCA_016875635.1. GTDB lineage: Bacteria > Chloroflexota > Dehalococcoidia > UBA2979 > UBA2979 > SURF-43. Next base: position 11,251 of record VGPD01000026.1, on the reverse strand, counting down.
CCTGTCGTGCGAGCCGGGTGTGGCATACGCCGCACGGCTCTTCGCGCTGCTCGGTGCGGATGTAGTGAAGGTGGAACCGCCCGAGGGCGATCCATCTCGCCGTCGTGGCCCACGGCGGGGCGACGACGGGGAGACGAGCGCGCTCTTCGCCTACCTGAACGCGGCCAAGCGGTCAGCGGTCCTCGACCCCGCCACCGACGCCGACCGCGTCACGCTGCTCCGTTTGATCGCACGCGCTGACGTGGTGTTCGAGGACGGCGCCCCGGGCTGGTGGAAGGCACGCGGGGTCGATTTCGCCGCGCTGGCCGAAACGCACCCTCGCCTGGTCGTGGTGTCAGTGACGCCATTCGGGCAGGACGGGCCGCGCGCGGGCTGGCGAGCGACGGTGCTGACGGCGCACGCCTCGGGCGGACAGCTGGCGCTGTCCGGCGATCCGGATGCGCCACCGCTGAAGGTGGCGGGGCAGCAGGCGTACTACCAGGGCGGGTTGCACGCGTTCTCCGCCGCGCTCACGGCGCTGTATGCCGTCCGCCGCGACGGTCTCGGCGACCGAATCGATCTCTCGCTCCAGGAGGTGCAGGCGGCGAGCCTCGAAGCGGCCGGGCCGGTCGCGATGGTGCGCGAATTCGATACCGGTCGCGCGGGCAATCAGGCCCGCGCCGTCTGGGGGATCTACCCGTGCGCGGACGGCTATGTGGGCGTCGCGTCCATGGCGCGCCAGACGGGATCGGTCTATCGGTGCATCGAGCACCCCGAGCTTGCCGAGGACGAACGCTTCGCCGACCTGATCGGCAATCCGGAGATGAACGAGGTCGCCTCGATGCTGATCGAGGAGTGGACGATGGCGCGGGGGGCGCAGGAGATTTTCGAGGCGTCGCAGCGGCACCGGGCGCCGTTCTCGCTGATCCCCACGCCGCGCGACCTGCTCGACTGGGCCCCGCTGCGCGCGTCCGGCTTCTGGAGCGCGGTCGTGCATCCGACTCTGGGCGCGCACCCGCTGCCCGGCGCACCGTTCACCCTGAATGGGGAGCGGGCACACGCGACGCGGCCTGCGCCGTTGCTCGGCCAGCACACCGCCGAGGTTGTACGCGAGGCAGTGGAGCCGACGCCGACCGCTCCAGTCCCGAGCAGCCGAACCGCACGTCTGCCATTCGAAGGGCTGCGCGTGCTCGACCTCTCGCAGGTGTGGGCAGGCCCGTATGCCGCGCGGTTCTTCGCGGACATGGGCGCGGACGTGATCCATATCGAAGGACCGGGCTTCCCGGACGCCGTGCGTGGTCTGGTGCGCAGCGATGATCCGCGGTCGTTCAACAAGGCGACCTATTTCAACGAGTACAACCGGAACAAACGCGGCCTTGCGCTCGACCTTCACCGACCGGAGGGGATGGAGGCGTTCAAGAAGCTCGTCCCGCTCGCGGACGTGGTCATCGAGAACTGGAGCGTCGGCGTCTCCGAGCGGCTCGGCATGGGACCCGAGGAGCTGCGTGCGCTGAACCCGCGCATCGTCTTCGTGCAGATGCCGGGGTTCTCGAAGGAACCACCGGAATCGGAGCGCGTCGGGTTCGGCCCCACGATCGAGCAGATGGGCGGACTCGTCGCGCTCCAGGGGTACGAGGGTGGTCCGCCGCATAAGAGCGGGATCTCGTACGGTGACCCAATCGGCGGGATCGTCGCCGCCGGCGCGACCGCCCTCGGCCTCTGGCGTCGCGAGGGCAGTGGCGAAGGGTGCCACGTCGTCGTCTCGCAACGGGACAACGTGATCGGGATGGTGGGCGAGTTCATGATCGCGGAAGACCTCGGACTCGACTATCCGGTACGCGATGGCAACCGCGACCCGGACGTCGCACCGCACAACGTCTACCGCACGCGTGACGATGCCGGCCGCTGGCAGGGCGATGCCCTCGGGCGCCCGGTGTCGGAGTTCCACGACACGTGGGTCGCGATCGTGGTCGACTCGGACGAGGCGTGGCGTGCGCTGCGCGGAGTGGTGTCAGACGCACGCCTCGACGATCCGGCCTACGACACGGGGGCCGGGCGGAAGGCCGCGGAGGCCACCATCGATGCCGCGATCGGCGAGTGGGCGCGTGGACGAGACGGGGGCGAGGTGGCCGAGGCGCTGCAGGCAGCGGGCGTCGCGGCATGTCCGGTGCTGACGCCGCTGATGCTCGTGCGTGATACCCATCTCGCAACTCGGGGGAACTTCCCAACCACTGTCCACCCGGAGGCGGGGGAGGTGCGCACGTCGCGGCCGGTCTGGCGAATGGCACGGCGGACCACGCCCCGGCCCTCGCCCGCGCCGACCTTCGGTCAGCACAACCGTGAGGTGCTGCGCGACCTTGCGGGGTACTCGGACGCCGAACTGGTCGCATTCGAGACGCACGGGATCGTCGCGACGGTGCCGGCGCGCTCATGACTCCAGACACCCCGGACGACGCGGGCGTTGAGGAGACGCCGGAGGAGGCCGAAGAGTACCGCCGTGCGTTGCGGAAGGAGAACCGGAAGAAGGGGCTCCTGATCGTCAACACGGGGACCGGCAAGGGGAAGACGACATCTGCGTTCGGACTCGCGATGCGAGCACGCGGACGCGGGATGCGCGTCATCGTGATCCAGTTCATCAAGCCCGGGACGGCGAACTTCGGGGAGATCCGCGCGGCGCGCGACCTCGGCATCGAGGTGCAGGGGATGGGCGATGGCTGGACGTGGCGCAGCAAGGACTTGGACGAGTCGGCGGCCCTTGCACGCGCGGGGTGGGCACGAGCGCAGGAGGCGATCAGCGGCGGCGAGCATGACCTCGTGGTGCTCGACGAGTTCACGTACCCGCTGCATTACGGCTGGCTGGACACGGTCGAGGTGGTGACGTGGCTCACTGAGCACAAGCCTTCAATGCTGCACCTGGCGATCACCGGGCGGTACGCGCCGGATGCGCTGATCGAGGCGGCCGACCTGGTGACGGAGATGCGGCTGGTGAAGCATCCATTCAAGGAGCAGGGGATTCGCGCCCAGCCGGGGATCGAGTTCTAGACCAACCCTGGCACCTCCACTCGTATTCGCGCCGCCGGGAGCAGGTGCTGTCCGGCGACGCATCGCCCGTGCAGAGTCCCGATGCCGATCGAGGACAGTCGCGCGTAACGAGGGCGTGCCGGAACTAGACGCGCCTCGTCATCGTCGTATTCCCATACGGGGATCCGTAACGTCGGATGGGCACCATGATCGGCCATCTCATAGGTCGGATTCGGACGCAGGTCGCATGGCAGGTGGGGATGGGCGTTGCCGTACTCCTCGTCGTCCTCGGCGTCGCGACCTCCGTCGTCGTGCAGAACAACAGCAACACCTCGGCCGTTGGCGTCGCGCCGAGCCGGGGGGGTACCTGATCGAGCGCGCGATCGCCCTCGTACAGTTGGCCGAACTTGCCTCACTGGCATCGCTTCCGACCACGCGCCAGCGCTGGAAGGAGATCCGGCGGCGCGGGCGCATGGAACTGGATGGCCTCGGTATCGACCCTGACCCACTGGCCTACCAGGTCGCGCGTGCGCTGGCCCTGGGGCGCACCTCAGACTTCTCGCCGAAACTCACGCCACGGGAGGTCGAGGTCCTGTCGCTCCTCGCGCGCGGGCTCACCCATCGCGAGGTCGGCGCGGCGCTGGGAATCTCGTGGCGCACGGCTCAGGTCCACGCGGCCAGCGCATACGGAAAACTCGACGCGACCAGCCGGACCACCGCGATCTCTCGCGCGCGCGAACTCGGCCTGCTGGGTTAAGCCTCGGACGACCGGGCTACCCGCCTGCGAGTTTCACCCGGTGCCCGAGGGCGACGAGCCGCGCCTCGAGCCGCTCCCGATGGTCGCCCTGGATCTCGAGGACGGCGCCCTCGCGCGTCCCGCCGGCCCCGCAGTGCTGCTTGAGGTCCTTCAGGAGCGCGTCCAGCTCAGCCGCTCCGCCAGGCAGGCCGGTGACGAGCGTGACGGTCTTGGCGGCCCGGCCCTTCTTCTCACGCTGGATGCGGACGAATCCGTCCGGCGGGAGAGGCGGACGTGACGGAGGCTGTCCGGCGCGTGTCCGCGGTGGACGCGGCGGCAACTTCTCGTCCACGCGACCACCGTCGGTGGAATACACCAGCCGTGAGTTCGGGTCGGGCACGGGACGGCTCCCTTGCGGTCAGTTCGTCCCGGATCGTAGGTGATGGCGAGATTCCATTGGCACCCTGACGGTCCGAACGTCCCTGAAATCAGGGGGCAAGTGTCCGCCACTGCGCTGACCATTCCCGCTATCGTGGACGCCGGGGAGGGATCCCATGACTCAACCAACCGACCAACCATTGGAAGCAGTTCCAACGCCGGCGCCAGCCGTCCAACGGTCGGCACTCACTCGCTCCCGCCATGACCGCGTCTTCACGGGGCTGGCCGGGGGACTGGCGATTCACTTCGGGATCGATCCGGTCCTGGTGCGGCTCGCTCTGGTGCTTCTCACGATTTTCAGCAGCGGCGTGGGACTCCTCCTGTACGTCATCGGCAGTGTGATCGTGCCACTCGAGCCGGCCACCGCCGGAGAACCAACCGTGCCGGGCGACCGCAGCGACCTCGGATCCGCCGCGGCCATGGTGTTCGGCATCCTCCTGATCGGAGCGGGGGTCGTCGCGCTCCTCTCTACTGTGGGAGACCGTGCGAGGCGCGGCGTCCGGTGGGGTGGCGGCGGGCGATACCAGGTAGCGGGCCAGACACGCCAGTCCAGTACGGCTGTAATACACTCCGCTCGCCCTCGACGGTCGTCTCTGAGGGCAACGAGTGCATGGGGGCAGAGGGGGAGCGCCTGATGAGCAACACCGTCATCTATGAAGTCCGCAACCACATCGCGTACATCACGCTGAACCGTCCGGAGGCGCTGAACGCGCTGAACCACGAGTTGAGCGCCGCGCTGGAAGAGACCTGGTACGCCTACGACGCCGACCCGGAGGCCTGGGTAGCGATCCTCACCGCGAACGGGCGGGCATTCTGCTCCGGCGCGGACCTGCGCCAGCGCAACGCCGAGACCAGCCCGTCGAGCCACCGCCCGACCCACAGCCTGGGTCACGGCGTGGACATCTACAAACCGATCATCGTCGGCGTGCACGGCTACTGCCTCGCCGCGGGCATCGACCTCGTCCTGCCGTGCGACATCCGCGTCGCGGGGGAGAGCGCGCAGTTCGGCATGACGATGACCCGCGTCGGCGTGATGGCCTCCACCGGAGCTTCACAGCTGCCGCGTTCGATCCACTGGTCGCACGCGATGGAGATGCTGTTGACCGGCGAGCGCGTCAGCGCGCAGGAGGCGTACCGCATCGGCCTCGTCAACAAGGTGGTGCCCGACGCGGACATCCTGACGACCTGCGAGGAGTATGCGGCGAAGATCCTCCGGAACTCGCCGACGGCGGTGCGCCTGACGAAGGAGGCCGCGATCCGCGGCCGCGACGCCAGCACGATGGCGGAGAGCCTGAAGATCGGCTTCGGCATCCAGCGGGTGATGCGGGCCACGCCTGACGCGAAGGAAGGGCCCCGCGCGTTCGTCGAGAAGCGCGACCCGCAGTGGCAGCCCGCGGACGTCGGCGGGGTGCACTAGCCGCCGCCCTCGGTCCTGCCCGTCCATCACGTTTCGTTCAGGTGGCCTCGGCGACGGCTGGTCGCTGAGGCCGCCGGACGAACGTGGAGAGGACCGCGGCAAGCAGCCACAGCCCGGCGATGAGGAAGAAGATCCCCCGGTAGTTCCCCACCGCGTCGTAGTAAGCGGAGACCGCGAGCGGCGCCCCGGCACCGAGGAAGAGCGCGACCGGGAGCGCCGCGCTGCGGACGGCGCCGATGTAGCGTCGCCCAAAGTACGACGCCCAGATCGTCTCCTGGAGTGGGATCGCGCCGCCGAACCCCCATCCCATCAGGACGAACCCGACCGTGAGCGGCACGAACGCATGCGCCTCTGCGGCGATCAGGATGATGACCATCGCCACCGCCGACTGCACGAAGCAGATCGAGGCGACGCGATTCGGCTCCATGCGTCCCGCCATCCAGCCCCACGCCGGCTTGCAGAGCATCGCGAAGAGGGACATCACCGCCGAAAGCAGGGCTGCCTCGTTGGGTGAGAAGTCCTGGTCGGTGAGGAACGGGATGGTCTGGAGCAACATCGCACCGCTCCCCACCTGGCTCAGGCCGAAGGCCAGCACAATCAGGTAGAAGGTCGACGTACGGACCGCCTCGCGCCGTGTGAACGAGTTGGCGTAGTCCGCCGCGGCGGCCGCACCTGCGCCGTCCCTGATCTCCTGCTGGGTACGGCCGTCCGGATGCAGTCCGTAGTCCTCCGGCTGCCGCCTCATTACCAGCGCCGCGGCGTAGACACTGAGGACAATCGCGGCCATCACATGCCAGCCCGCGCGCCAGCCCCACTCGTGGATGACCACCGTGACCAGCGGCGGGAAGACGGCCCCCGCGCCAGAGACCCCCATCGAGGCAAGGCCGATCATCTGGGCGCGCTTCTCCACCCACCAGCGCGACAGGGTCACGTTGACCACCAGCCCGCCGATCAGGGCCGATCCGACCGTCATCATGAAGCCCCGGAGGAGGAGCCACTGCCAGAGCTCGGCGACAGAGCCCATCAGGAACAGGGAGGCCGCGACCACCGTGGTCCCCACGAGCATCAGCGGACGGCTGCCATACCGATCCACGTAGACACCGATGAAGAACCCGACAAACGCCGAGAGGAAGCGGGACAGCGTCAGGGCATACGTGAAATCGGTCCGCGACCAGCCGAGCTCGTCCGACATCGGCTTGAGGAACGCGCCTGAGACGGCATTCGTACCGACAGACATGAACTGGGCGACGAACGCCGCGACCACAATCCAGTACCCAAACGAGGCAGGCAGGCTCCGAGCGCGATTCGGGGGCAGGGCGCGTTCCACAGACAGCCCTTCGGACACGGGACGTCAGAGCGGCGGGACTATACACCGCACCGCCACGCAGGCGGACCGCATCCACTGCGGTCCCACACGCTCCCGCACGAGGACGCGGCACCGCCGAACGGATGGACGGACGTTTGCCGTCAACGGGCCCTCAGCACCTTGACCCGAGGCATACCATCCGGCCGTCCTCACCAGACCATCGCCGAGGCGATCAAGGCGGCCTGCTGGACACCCAGACTCGGCAGGAGCAATTTCGAATGCTCTGACGAAGCGATATCAAAGGAGGGCCACGATGGCCGTAATGGATTTCTCTAACCAGTAAGAGTTCTCAGCTCGCAGTTATGAATGGCGGCTGCACTGTGGCCCGGAGGCGATTGAGAACCGCCTCAAGGAAGAGGTCATCCGGCTCGGGGCGAAGCGCGCCTTCGTGTTCTGCTCGCCCTCGATCAAGAGCAAGACGAACAGCGTGGAGCGGGTGCAGGCGGCGCTCGGGCCGCTGTTTGCCGGGTACTTCGACGGCATCCACGTGGAAGCCTCGTACCCGGATGTCGTCGCGGCGACAGAAGCGGCGCGGAAGGCCGGGGCCGACCTCCTGATCTCGCTCGGGGCCGGGACGATCGTCGTGGCGACCCGCGTGATCAACATCTACCTGTGCGAGACCGGCGACCGTCAGGCGATGGCGACGCAGTACCCGGAGGGGAAACCTGCGGTCAGCCCGCGGCTCAACGCCCCGAAGTTGCCGACCATCAACATCACCACGACACCGACCGGGGCGATGAACCGCGGCGGCCAGGGCGTCGCGAGCCCGCACCTCGACCAGAACCGGCTGGAGTACTTCGACCCGAAGACGCGCCCGGCGACCCTGATCTGGGACCACGAGGCGATCATGGCGACGCCGCTCGACATGATGCGCGGCTTCTGCATCAACGGGTACATCGGCTCGGCGCTCGGCGCTGGCCGTCGGAGCGAGAACCCGCTCGTCGAGGCCGACCGCGAACACATGAAGACCCTCCACCAGCGCGCGTTCCGGCGGATGCACGAGGCACCGGACGCGATCGACTGGCGCATCGACCTCTTCACCGCGGCGTTGCTCGGCAACCGCGCGGCGGACGACTCGTTGCGTGGTGCGCACATGCACGACGGCGAGTCGTTCGAAGGTGACTACGGCCTGGGCACCGCGCTCCACATCCGCTTCCCGCACGTCTGGCAGCAGGACTCCGGCTCTGCTCTCCGCGCGACGGTGATCCGGCAGTCGAAGGCGCCTTCAAAGGAGACGCTGGAGGCGGTCGCGCGAGCGCTGAACATCTGGCAGGACGGCCGCAGCCCGGAACAGACCCAAGCGGCGATCGCGGACGAGGTCGAACGCATCTACCGCACGGAGGGGATGCCGGCGAGCGTGCGCGCGTTGAAGATTTCCAAGGAGGACTTCCCAGCCGTCGCACAGGACAGCGTGAAGATCTTCAACTCCAACGCCGGCCTGCGCGACCCTGAGAGGCACATCCGCGGGGCGATCGCCATGCTGGAGGCGGCCTGGTAGTCAGCCGGGCGGTGAACGACCACGCATGGAAGAAGCCCGCCTCACGGCGGGCTTCTTCGTGAGCCCGAAGCCAGAGGAGGCGGACTAGAGGCCGATCCCCGGAAGGTCGAGCAACGCACGGATCTCCTGGATCTCGCCGATATGGCCAAGGGAGTGCGGTAGCCCCTGCTGCCCGAGCAGTGTCATCTTGGTCATCTGCCCCACCGGCTTCAGCGTGACCAGCTTCTGATAGTCCTCGGGATCGTCCCATTGCTCGAGGAACTCGGTGGTCCGGGCCCGCACCTGCATCGCGTACTCGACGAACCCGCTCACATCCATGATGCGGAGGGCCTGCGCATCTTCGCGCGGCATCCCGGTCCCCTGTGACACGGCAGGGAGGCCGAGCCGCTCCGCCCAGTTCCCCTCCATCCAAACGGTCGGCCGCCGTTCCTGGATGATCCAGTTGATGGCGTTGTCCTCTGTACGGAGGAGGTGCCACGCGATGAACGCAATGGTGTTGCTGGTCGGGCTGGGCGCCCAGTGGAACTGCTCGTCCGTGAGCGGCCCAAGGGCACGGCTGACATGCCCGTCCAGGCGTCGCCCCAAGATGCTCCAGTACTCATGCAGGGCCTCGTTCGCCACAGCGTGCCTCCGCGGTCATGTTCAGGCCCGCAGCGTAGCGCGAGGCGAGGACATGATTGCTCTGGCTTGCCCCTGTGAGCCTGGCTCCGCCGACAGGCGTGATGATCCCGTGCTCAGCGGTATAACTGAGGTGGTTTCCCGATGTCGTGGGCAGCAGGCGGCTCCCGGCGGGACACGGGAACCTGGGGGTTGTCCATGCAGCACGATGGATCCGAACAAACACCTCGCCCGAGCGAGGCGATCGCCACTCGGAGGCGATTCATCCGGCAGGCCGCAGGAGTGGGCGTGGGCGGCGCGGCGTTGCTCCTGATTCCTCGTATCGCGACTGCCGAGGACAAGAAGGACGACAAGAAGAAGGACGAGAAGCCGACACCAACACCGACGCCGGCTGCTGCGGCGACACCACGGCCTGCGGCTACACCGACCGCTACGCCGACACCCACGCCCACGCCGACACAGCGCGTGCCGCAGGTACGGGGCGACGACGAAACGCCCGAACCGGACGGTGAAGAGATCGTCGGCTCGCCACGGGGCGGCGACCGTGGTCGCCGGCGCCTGCATACGCCGCCGCGCCCGCCCAGGCGACGCAAGTACCTGCGGATCGACCACGCCAACGCGGGGATCGGCCAGACCATCCTCGTGTCCCCTGACCCGGACGCCGCCTTCGTCGTGCAGAACGCGATGGGGGCTGGGGTAGTCGGGGAATCGACGGGCGCCCTCGGTGGGTTCAACTCGGTCGGCGTAAAGGGGCTCTCGACCAGTGGCATCGGAGTCGACGGCGAGAGCGTCACGGACACCGGTGTCTTCGGTGGCTCGCAGAACCACTACGGCGTCCACGGAAAGTCCGACCAGTCGGTCGGTGTCCTTGGCGAGACGTCCGGCATCAGCTGGGCCAGCATCGGCCGAGCCCACGGCCCGGCATTCGGTGGCGTCTCCGGCACCACCGCGAACCGGGGCAAGGGTGTCGAAGGGCTTGCCGGTTTCGGCGAACCCATCCCCGGTCCACCGCCGCCGCCGCCAGACCCCTCCACGTTCCCGGTGATCGGCGTCTTCGGCGCCGCGAAGTCCCCGGAGGGCGTCGCCACGGGCATCCTCGGCGTGACCCATGATGCCAGCGGGCGGGGCGTCTCAGGCGAAGGGCCGTTCGGCGGGGTCGGAGTGCACGGCTTCAGCACGACCGGCGTCGCGGTACGCGGAGTCAGCCAGCACGGATTCGGCATGGAGGCCTTCTCCGACCACACGGTCGGTCTGGTTGCCGCGACCGGCGGGGCGGACTGGGGCATCATCGGTCGCTGCGCCCCATCCGGCGTCGGCGGCATCTCCGGTTTCGCTCCGAGCAGCGTTGGCGTCGAGGGCGTCACGGACGGGCTTGGCGGCGCCGGCATCGGGGTGCAGGCGATCAACAACTTCCGCGACCCCTCCAGCGACACGCTCGCGGCACGAGCGCTGGAGGTGATCAGACGGCCATGGTTCATCTCGGCGCGCCGCTGGGGATCCGGACCGGGCACGACGGTGATCACCGCGACCGGCGTCGACGGGGCTGGCCCGGTGCGATCGTGCTCGCCACCGTGCAGACCAGCGATGCCGGGGCCATCGTTGACCACGCCCTGGTGACGCTGTCTGGGACGGTTGAGATCTACTTCACCGCACCGTCCACCGGCGGTGGCGAGGTGGGCTTTTTCGTCCTCAACTAGCGGTGTCGGCTGATGTAAGACATAACTCTTCAGCCGGGGTCCTCTGCTCACTTTCCGGGCGCGGAATTTGCGTCACAGCCCACAATACTGGTGCCAATGGCGAATCTGTGCGGGGAATCTTTGAATCCGGCGGTGGGGGTAGTTTCGTAACGTTAGGTACACCTAGCACTATGGGCGTGGTGTAATGGCGCCATGCGCGGGCCTGGGGTGCCCGTGCATTGGGGAACCCAGAGGAGGGACTAGTGGCAGATAACTATTGGACGTCGCTCGCGACGCACCGGGTGAGCCGGCGCAGCGCCCTGCGGGGTGCGGCGGTCGGTGTCGCCGGACTGTCGGGGGCCGCGCTCATCGGCTGCGGCGGAGACAAGAAAGAAGAGGCGAAGCCCGCAGCGAGCAAAGCCGGTGGGGCGGCGACCGCCGCTGCGCCCGCGGCGCCGCAGCCGAAGCAGGGTGGCCGCATCGCGCGCGCCCAGTCCGGTGA
>VGPD01000025.1 GCA_016875635.1 Chloroflexota bacterium | reverse complement strand
CCGCCTCGCATCCAGCTGCTCCTTGGTCAGGGATTCGAGGGTGATCCGCCATCCCGTCAGCGCCCGTGCGGCCTCCTGGATGTCTTTCTCGGTGTAGACGTTCCCCTCGCCGAGGGTGTGAAGCTCCATCAGCTCGCGCGCATAGTTCTCGTTCGGCGCCGTGCGGACGTTCAGCCGGTTGTCCAGGAACACCATCATCGCCGGGTCGCGTGAGACGGCCGTGAGCATCTCGTCGAACCGTCCGAAGGCGCGCGCGCGGAACAGGTCGTTCTGTACCTGCATGAACGCCGGGCTCTCCACGGTGTCGATCGAGTTCGCGAAATGGTCATGCCAGAAGTACGTCATCCGCTCCAGCAGCGGACGCCTGGTGGAAACGATGCGGAGGTGCCACGCGGTGAGGAGGGTGGCGCGATCCTGGTACGGGTCGGCAGCCAGTCCGGCGACCCGCGCCTCGGTCGCTGAATCGTCGACGGATTCAGGGGCCAGCAGGCGGTCGATGCTTCCCTGGAGGCCAAGCGCCAGGTATTCCTTCAACTCGGAGGCGGAATATCCCCATCCCGCGCGACGGAGCAGGTGCTGGATCTTCTGGCGTTCGGTGTCGAGGGCCATCCGTGTGCTCCTGTCTGGCCCTGAAACGAAGGAATCGGACTTGCGTTCGGTCGAACCGGCGAATAATACGCCGGACGAGCCGAAAATAATAGGCCGGACGATCCGAATTCGTTCGACCTCGAATCCCTGGCCGCGCCCCGCGGAAGCCCGCGCCTTCCCAACCCGTGGTAGATTCCGCCTCCCTATCGGGGCCGGGAACGTTATCCACGGTCTTGCGTCGACGGCGGCGGCGCGAGGCATCAACCAGTCGAAAGCTGGGCGCCCATGGGCTTCATGCCGCTGCCACACCGAGTGCAAGACTTCCGTGCCACTGAGTATCGGCATGGCGGCGAGATCCGTGAGGGTTTCGACGACCTGACATCCTCGCTGTGTCTGCCACATCTACTGGGTGTCACGATCGAGATGAGCCCACCTCGCCGGCGCCATCGCCGGACGGCTGGCGTACTGCTGCTCGTGCTGGCGGCTGGCGCGCTGATGCTGGCATATCGATGGCGGCGGGGCCGCGGGCGCGAGGTCGCTCGTCCGGTTCTGCGGCCGTCGGTTCCCGAGGATGCTCGCCCGCCCTCTCCAGTGGTGCCGCCTCCGGCGGAGACGGGGTCAGGCGCTGACGATGCGCCATCGACCGCCTCGACCGTGCCGGCGCCATCCGCGACTCCGGACGAGCCACCCCGGGCCCAGCCGCGCCGCCTGCAGGGGCCAGCAGCGGCCAGCGCACCGGTCCGGCCGCAGTGGAGGCTGGGCCGTGGCCCGTCCACGGCACCGCCGCCCGTACCCGCAGTCCGTCCCACGCTGCCGGGACACCCGCACCCGCGCTTACCCAGGTAGCTGCGCGACGCTGGGGCGTCGACCGAGCAGCGGCAGGCGGGCTATCCTCGAATGCGACGCGTGGTGCGTGGCCGCGCCCCTATCGTCTAGAGGTTAGGACGGCACCCTTTCAAGGTGCAGACAGGGGTTCAATTCCCCTTGGGGGCACCAGCCCTCGCGGCCACATCGATCGCGCTAGCGCACCTGCGGCATCACCTCTCGCGCGATCAGCTCCAAGGTCGCGAAGTCCTCCTGAGCCTGGTGCTGAAGCATCAGGCGGGAAAGCCCGGCCTCCTGGCGGCGGCCGATTTCCTCCACCACCTCACCCGGTGTCCCCACCAGCCAGCCGCGCGCCTTGACGCCGCGGATGACCTCCGCGGGGTCGTTCCGGCTGAGGGCGGGGAGCGTCTCGGCGACGCGTGCGAGGTGGGCGCGCTGGTCGGCCTCGGTCTTGCCGATGATGAACCCGGTCATCTGGGAGTGGCGGATCGTTCTCGGGTCACGACCGACGTCCGCGCAATGCTGTTCCAGCACGGCACGCTTCGCCTGGTACGCCTCCACCGTGAGTCCCACGCCGTTCCACTCCTGCGCGTACTGCGCGACCAGTTTGAGTGTCCGCCGTTCACCGGAACCGCCGACCACGATCGGCAGTGGCCGCTGCGTTGGCTTCGGTTCGCACAGCGCGTCTTTCAGCGTGTAGTGGCGCCCTTCGAAGTTCGCCGGGCCATCCGACCAGAGCGCCCGCACCACCTGGATGCTCTCTTCCAGCCGGTCCATGCGCTCCTTGATTGGAGGGAACGGAAGTCCGAACGCCTCGTGCTCTGGCACGTTCCAACCGGCGCCCATCCCGAGGATGAACCGTCCGCCTGAGAGGGCGTCGATCTGAGCGGACATCCGGGCGACGAGCGAGGGGTGGCGGAAGGTCGAGGAGGCGACGAGCGGGCCGAAACGGATCCTCGACGTCTCCGTGGCGACGAGGACGAATGACAGGAAAGTTTCCAGGGCCTGTCGGTCGCGCGGGCCGGAGAGTGAGAAGAAGTGGTCGGAACGCCAGAGCGACTCAAACCCCAGGTCCTCGGTCGCGCGCATGATCCGTCGCCAGCGATCCCAGGTCAGCCCCTCCTGGCCCTCGATCATCACGCCCAGGTCCATCATCGCCTCCCTCGTCCGCAAGCGGAGGCGCGATGCTACCGCGCGGCGGCGCTCGACGTGCGAGGCGAGGCATCAGGACGACTGGCGGGACGAGGCCGAGGTTCCAGTCCGCCCTGCCGGGATGGCGCGCACCATGAGCAAGGCGAGGATGAGCAAGGCGAGGATTAGCATGTGCACGAGCGAGACGCCGAGCATCTGAAGCGCCAGCTGAGGGACCGAAGAGTTGGCGTCAAACGCCGAGATGGCGGAGAGCAGGTAGACGGTGATCGCCAGGCCGAGGACGCGGGCGACCAGCGACCGCCGATCCGGATCCAGGTCACGGAACCGTACGCGGTACAAGTAGATCCCCAGGATGAACACATGCAGCGCGACCAGCGATCCGGTGTAAAGCATCGCGGGCAGCTCATCCTTCCACTGGAGTAACGGGACAAGCGCAAACGACAACACGAAGACTGAAGCAGTCTTCACAGCGAAGAGCCGTGGATTGCTGAGGACGAACCGCATGGAGTGCCCCTAGTTGCGTAGCCATGATGATTCGGTGCGCGTGGGTGAAGGGCAATCGGAAGGTCCGGCAGCCGCGCCGGAATCTGCGTAATGCTGAAATGAAGGCGACAGAATCGCACGCTGGGGGCTGGGTCGCTTTCGCGTCCTCCGGATGTCCGTGTTGGATCGGTGGGTGGAAATGGTGTACACACATGGAGGACGCGTGAGCGTCCGCCGCTTTCGTGGCCCATTCGTCTAGCGGCCTAGGACGCCGCCCTCTCAAGGCGGAAACCACCGGTTCGAATCCGGTATGGGTCACCAGTCAGGGTCGGACGGCGCGCCGTGAGGCGCGCCGTCTTTGTGCCTGTCATCGACTATTTATGATGTATGCCTTTCCATCCTCAGTCGGGGAGCCCGCGTGCACTCAGACGCTGCCACAGTCGATGCCTACCTCGCTTCGCTTCCCGCCGACCGCCGGGTCGCGCTGTCGGAGGTGCGGGCGGCGATCCTCAGGCATCTGCCGAAGGGGTACGAGGAGGCGATGGGGCACGGGATGATCGAGTACCGCGTGCCACTCGCCGTGTACCCGGACACCTACAACAAGCAGCCGCTCCAGTACGCCGCTCTTGCGTCCCAGAAGAACTACATGGCCCTCTACCTGAACACGATCTACGTGTCCCAGGCGTCGGCGGAAGCGTTCGAGCGTGCGTATCGGGCGACCGGGAAACAATACGACGTGGGGAAGTCCTGCGTGCGCTTCCGGAGGCTCGAAGACCTTCCCCTCGACCTCATCGGCAAAACCGTGAAGTCGATGCCGGTGCGGTCGTTCGTAACCCTTGCGAAGGCGGCGCAGGCGCGGAAGCAGTAGGCACTTACCGTCTACACTGTCTGCATGATGAGCGATGATCAGAAACAGGCGTACTGCGCGGCGTACGAGGCGTGGCAGAAACAGCTGAGCGGTGTGCATGACCTGTTGCTGGAGGGGAAGCGCCTCCCGCCGGAACAGATCAAGGGCCTGCTGAACCGGGAGGCGCGCGCCAAAGAGAAGTACGACCAGGCGCGCCGACGCCTTCTCGGGATTGACGGCTGAGATGGCATCCATCCCACGTGTCTGGCGCGAACGAGGTGTCCCCCGGTCCTTTGTCCTGGGTACGGCCTTCGCGATCGCGTGGTCGCCCTGCATTGGACCGATCCTCGGTGTCGTGCTGACGCTCGCCGCGGCTTCCGGGACGGCCGCCCAGGGTGCGTTGCTGCTGCTGGCATATTCAGCGGGCCTCGGCGTCTGGTTCCTCGCGTTCGGGGCATTTTTCGGCTGGATCGCCCCGCGGCTGCGCCGACTTGGTCCCTATCTGCCGAGGCTGGCATTGGGTGCCGGACTGATCTTCATCGTCCTTGGGTTCCTCATGATCTTCGGCGAGTTCCAGCGACTGAATGCCGCAGCTCAACGCGCTGGCTTCCTGTTCTCCGCCACGGCGGAGACGGAGGGTGAGCTGAGCAGCAGCGTCGCGGGCGGCATGGGGCCGGCCATCGCCTTCTTCGGAGGCGTGGTCTCGTTCCTGTCGCCCTGTGTGTTGCCGCTGGTCCCCGCTTACCTGGTGAATATGGCGGGTGAGGCGGTACTGGAGACCGGCAGCGCGAAGGCGAGCCGGGCGCACGTCCTCCGGAACGCGGGCGCGTTTGTCTTCGGTTTCGGGGTGGTCTTTACGGCGGTGGGGGCGTCCGCCGGGTTCGGCGGGACGCTCGTCTCGGATCGCATGGACACCCTCGGGCGTGTCGGCGGGCTCGTGCTCGTTGTGATGGGGCTCCAGATGAGCGAACTCTTGCACTTTCCCTATCTCGGCCGGACGTTCCAGGTTCGCGTCTAGCACCGCCCGCGCGCGTCTCTGCCGCGCTACGATTTCGACATGGACGCTGACCGCGGGCTCGACCTTGAGGCGATCTTCCGCGTGATCGATGAAGCGCCGGTGTTCGTCGTGCGCTTTTCGCTCATCGAACAGCGGCTGCTGGTGGACGCCCGGCCGGGTGCCGACGGCCAGCCGTTCATCGAGATCGTCCCGCCGGTGAGCGGCGCCGCGGAGCGCTACCGCTACCTCCAGAAAGTTCGCCCGGAAGTCCCGCTTCCGGAACAGATCACCGTGTTCTTCTGGCCGCGCGCGCTTCAGGTCATGCGTGACCTTGGCGTCTGTACCCGGATCGAGGCCCGTGTGGCGCGTGTGGGTGGCGACACGGCAGTCGAACGAGCCCGGCGCGTCTTCCGCGAGGCGGAGCGGCTGGAGCGGGCGGACGTCGTCGCCGCCATCCGCGGCGGCGAGGGCTACGAGACGGTCTGGGAGCGTCCCCGCGCGTAGCCGTTGACCGTCGAGGCAGAACGTGGCGTAGTCCTCTGCTACCCTCGCCCTCGCGACCGACAAGGATCCCATGCCACGCGTCATCGACCTGCGCTCTGACACCGTGACGCGCCCGACCCCCGGGATGCGGGAGGCCATGGCGCGTGCCGAGGTGGGCGACGACCTGATGGGGGATGACCCCACGACGCGCGTGTTGGAGGAGGCCTCGGCGGCGCGTATCGGCAAGGAGGCGGGGCTCTTCGTGCCCAGCGGCACGATGGGGAACCTCGTCGCGCTGCTGACGCATTGCGTCGAGCGTGGGGACGAGGCGATCGCTGGCTCGGAGTCGCACATCTGCAACCACGAGGGAATGGGGTCCAGTGCTCTCGGCGGGATCCCCGTGCGTGTCGCGCAGAACGATGTTCGGGGGTACATGGAGCCCGCCGAGCTGAAGGCGCTCGCCCGCCCGTGGCCGCGCACCGTCCTCGCGTGCATCGAGAACACGCACAACCGCTGCGGTGGTGCGGCACTGACCGCGACCGAGATGCGGGACATGACGCGTGCCGCGCATGATGCAGGCCTGCGAGTGCACGTCGATGGCGCGCGGATTTTCAATGCAGCCGCGGCGTTGGAGACCGAGCCTGCCACGCTTGTCGCCGATGCCGACACGGTGCAGTTCTGCTTCTCGAAGGGCCTCGGCGCGCCGATTGGCTCGATCCTCCTTGGCCCGCGAGTGTTCATCGACCGCGCGCGCCTGATCCGCCGAATGGTCGGTGGCTCGATGCGCCAGTCCGGCGTGGTCGCCGCTGCTGCGCTCTACGCGCTCGATCACCATGTCGAACGGCTGCCCGACGACCACGCCAGCGCCCGGCGCCTCGCGGCGGCGGTTGCGGAGATGCCCCACGTCCGGATGGACCCCGCGGGGACCGACACTAACATCGTCTTCTTCGACCTCATCGGGGTAGACGGCCCGGAGTTCCGCAAGCGCCTCGCCGCGGAGGGCGTGCTGTGCTCGGGCACCTCCCCGTCACGCATCCGCATGGTGACCCACCTGGACGTGAGCGCGGCCGACATCGAGGATGCCATCCCCCTGATCGCGCGGGTGCTCGATGGGCTTCCCCCCGCGTGAGCCGGATGCCTCGCCTGCTCCCTCTTGCGCTTCTCGTCGCGGCGTTGGCCCTCGCAGGTTGCGACGGCGCGACACCGCGCGGGGAGGCCGAGGATGTCGTAACCCAGATCCCGTTCGCTCCAGGTGAGCGGCTCGTCTACGCACTCCGGGACGTGGCAGGGACGCGTCTCGGGACGGGGACGCTCGTCGTCGCGGAACAGGACGGGCACCTCTCATTGCGCCAGAGCTACGAAGAGGCCGCGCCGCCCTCCGGACTCCCCCCCAGCACGGACGGCGGTTCCGTCGAAGTGGACGCGAAGACGCTGCGGCCGCTCGGGGGCACTCGCCAGATCGCACGGCGGGACGGCGATGTCGCGCCGGTGGACGGCTACACCTGGACGTACGGTGAGGTCAGCGGCAAGGACGTGTTGCGCACGACGGCGGTCGAGCACGGGAAGTCACCGTCCTTGAAGGACATCACGCTCCGGTCGCACTACTACGACAACGAAACGTCGCTGTGGCTCTGGCGCACGCTGGACTTCACGGAGGGATACAACCGCTTTTACGTCTCCGCCAATGCTGTCGAGCAGGAGCAGCAGGTGGTGAACCTCACCATCCCGCAGCGCGAGACGGTACAGGTGCCGGCTGGGACATTCGAGGTCTGGCGGTTGATCTTCCGCAGCGGCCGCGCGGTCCGTACGGCGTGGGTCAACGTGGCCGCACCGCATGAGGTCGTGCGGTGGGACAACGGCGATGTGATCTTCGAGCTGGAGTCGACCGGCAAGCGGTGATGTCCTACGAGCCCGACCACAGGCACCCGGTCTTCGCCGCGCGCGCCTGATCTTCAAGGGCGATCAACGCGGTGCGCTGGGAGCCATCCTCGCGCCATGCCAGCGCCAGCCCCTCGCGCACAAGCGCTGCATCGATTGATTCCCCGCCCACGGTGTAAACGTAGCGCAGCTCGCGCTTGGATGAGTCCTGCAGGCGCGCGTCCGGGACGAGCTGCACCCGTGAGCCAGCCAGGGCGCGCGTGCGCTCCGTCGCCTCCTTGAAACAGTGGTCGCCGCGTTCGGGCGTATCAACCCCGTAGAGGCGCACCCGCAAGTCCGTCTCAGACGCACGGACGTCGAGCGTGTCTCCGTCCACGATCTTGACCACGTCTACCAGCACGGCCCCCGGGAGCAGTCTCGACTCGGCCGGCTGCGTGCCGCCCGCGGTCGACTCGGTCGAGGTGACACGGTCCGTCTGTCGGAGGCCGGCCGTCGCCAGTGAGATCAGCGCCACCAGCGAGGCAATGACGAAGAACACCTTCGAAAGCGACTGTTGACGCATCACATCGCGGGTGGACAGCGTGATGCGCTGCGGGCGTCGTCGCGCCGGACGCGTGCGGCCACCTCCTTTGCTGCGGAGCGGCGGCAGGTCAGACATCGTTCGCTCGCCTCGCCGGTTCGAGCCTGACGAACCCTTCGGTCAGCAATTCGGCGATATCGCCCCACCCGGCGCGCGCCGCGGCGAGCGCGGCACGAAACGGCTCGACCTCCTCGGCGGCGAGGGCAACCGCACCGCCCGCGCGGTAACGGTCGCGCTCCTCGAACGTGGGCCCGGCGGCTGCGTGCCCCGGGAGTGCCGCGACCGCGTGGACGAGGTCGCGGACCTGCCACTCGTACAACGTGTCCGAATCGCGGATGGCGAAGACCCAGAGCGCTTCCACCGTCTCTGGCGGGTGGGAGTCGGTCTCTACGCCGGCGCTCCACATCCCTCTGATGCAGGGCGCGAGCCCGCGCATCACAAACGCCATGTGCGGAGGCGAGGCGGCGAACGGTTCCAGCGCCACCCGGCTGTCCAGCCAGGTGACGGCGACGATGAGCCCGGCGTCGGCGCCGCAGAGGACGCGTCGTGCGCCGGGCGCCTGGTCCATCTCGCGCGCCAGTGCAAGGGCGTGTCCGACGGCTTCCGATGAGGCGTCCGGCCGCACGGTCGCGCAGACGACATGGACGACACGCGGCCCGGAAGGCGTTTCAGTCATGTGGATAACTGTAGGGCGACGAGGCGGTCTGAACTGCGCGGTGGAGCATCGTTATGCGACATAATCATCAACATGCGGCGGTATACTCGCTGCTCATGACGCCCGCCCGCACATCTACCGCTGCACCAGTTGCCGCCCCTTCGTCCGCGACAGGGGAGGGCGGCGCGCGATTGCTCGTGCTTCTCGACTCGCACGGGATCATTTTCCGGTCGTATTTCGCACTGCGGGACGTGCTGACCGTGAGGCACACAGGTGAGCCGATCGCGGCGGTATTCGGCTACGCGAACACGTTGCTCTCGGTGCTGACCGAACTCCATCCGACGTACGTCATCGCCGCCTGGGACGCCTCCGAGCAGACCTTCCGCAAGGAGAAGGACGAACGGTACAAGGCGCATCGCGAGTCCGTGCCAGATGACCTCGTGCCCCAGTTCGGGCGGGTCCGTTCGATGCTGGACGCGTTCCGAATCCCGGTGGTCGAAAAGATTGGCTATGAAGCCGACGACGTCCTGGGGACGCTGGCCGCCCAGGCTCACGATCGCGGGTTGGACGTTGTCATCGTGACGCTGGACACGGACATCGTGCAGTTGGTCCAGCCGGGCGTCCGCGTCTGGATGTACCGCCCGTATCAGCGCGACTACGTGATGTACGACACCGAGGCGGTCCTTGAACGCTGGGGGTTCGAGCCGGAGCGGATGGTTGATTACA
The DNA here is from genome assembly GCA_016875635.1 of Chloroflexota bacterium. Lineage (GTDB taxonomy): Bacteria > Chloroflexota > Dehalococcoidia > UBA2979 > UBA2979 > SURF-43. Next base: position 25,482 of record VGPD01000025.1, on the reverse strand, counting down.
AGGCGCTCACCGGCGACACGTCGGACAACATCCCGGGCGTAAAGGGCATCGGTGAGAAGGGCGCGAAGGCGCTCATCGCCCAGTACGGCACCATCGACGAGATGCTGGCGCACATCGAGGAGATCGAACCGAAGCGGACCCGCACCGCCCTCGAACTGGGTGCCGCCGACGCGATCCACTCGCGTGAGATGGCGACGATCGTGCGCGATGTGCCCGACGTCACACTTGACCTCGATGCCGCGCTCTTGCGTGACTACGACCGCTGGCGCGTCGAGGAACTGTTCCGCGAACTGGAATTTCGCTCGCTGATCCCCCGGCTTCCGGCCGGACGGCTCATCGACGCGCCGGTGGAAGTCGAGACCTCGCCGACCGAGCCGGCCCCCGCGGCCATCATCGAGGGTGCCTACGAGATCGTGCGCGACGCCGCCGGGCTCGCGCGTGTCGTCACCGCGGTGCGCGCCTCCCGGAGCATGGCAATCGAGGTGATCGCGGACGCGAGCCATCCGATGCGTGCGGCGGACACGCTGGTTGGCATCGCGATCAGTCCGGCTGAAGGTGTCGCCTTCTACGTCCCGTTCGGGCATCACGCCTCGGGCCAGGGAGCGCTGATGGGCGATGGCCCGAGCACCCCCGAGCAGCTCGAGCGGGGGCAGGTGTTTGAGGCGCTCGTCCCACTCTTCGCCGACCCGTCGATCCTGCGGTCCGGGCACGATGCGAAGTTCGCCGCGATCGCGCTGGCGGAGGCGGACCCCCGCCTCGAGATCCGCGGCATCGACTTCGACACGCAGGTCGCCGCGTACCTCCTCGGCGACTCCAACATGTCGCTGGCGCGGGTGGCACACACGCGTCTGGAGATGGAACTTCCGGAGCCCGAGACGGTCATCGGGAAGGGCGCGAAGGAGACCGTGTTCTCGGCGGCGTCGGTCGACGCGGTCGGTGCGTACGCGGCCGCGAGCGTGGATGCGGTCCAGCGAGCCGCTCGAGTTCTGCGTGCCGAGCTTGAGCGCGACCACCTCGACCGTGTGTTCCGCGACATCGACCTCCCGCATGTGTCGGTGCTGGCGCGCATGGAGCGCTTCGGTGTCGCGCTCGACATCGACGTGCTGCACGAGATGGAACGCGACCTCTCAGGTCGCATCACGACGGCCGAACGCGCGGTGTACGCCGCGGTGGGGCACGAGGTGAAGATCGGGTCGCCGCTCGAACTCTCCGCGCTATTGTTCGAAGAGTTGGGCCTGCCGAAGACACGCAAGACCAAGACGGGGTACACGACCGACGCCGACGCGCTGGAGCCGCTTCGGCCGTTGCATCCGGTCGTCGATGCGATCCTGAACTGGCGCGAGCTGACGAAGATCAAGTCGACGTATGTGGACACGCTCCCGTCTCAGGTGAACCCGCGGACGGGGCGAGTGCATTCGGTCTTCTCGCAGGTCACGGCGGCAACCGGCCGGCTCTCCTCGAACGACCCGAACCTGCAGAACATCCCCGTCCGCACGGAGGCTGGCAACCTGGTGCGCCGCGCCTTCGTCGCGCGCGACTGTGGTGACGACCCGGTGTTGCTGTCCGTCGACTATTCGCAGATTGAGCTGCGTGTCCTCGCGCATATCGCGGAAGACGAGGAGCTGCGCGCAGCGTTCCGCGCGAAGAAGGACATTCATCGAGACACCGCCGCGCGCGTGTTCAAGAAGCCCGAGTCCGAGGTCACCTCGGAGGACCGTCGCCGTGCGAAGGTCTTCAACTTCGGCGTGCTCTATGGCCTGACCGCCTTCGGCATGTCGACGCGTGAGGGCATTCCCCGCGACGAGGCCGAGGCCTTCATCGCCGACTACTTCGGTGCTTATCCGAAGGTGAAGGAGTGGCGAGAGCGCACGGTGGAGGAGTCCCGCAGCCGCGGCTACGCGGAGACGCTCACGGGGCGCCGTCGTTATATCCCAGAACTACGTTCGCAGAACCGCGTGGTGCGCCAGGCGGCCGAGCGAGTCGCGATGAATATGCCGATCCAGGGCGCCGCGAGCGACATCATCAAGATCGCCATGAACCGCATCGATCTCGAACTTGCCGCGCGGCGTGCGCGTGGCGCGCAGGCCCGGATGATCCTCCAGGTCCACGACGAACTGATCTTCGAACTCCCGCGCGTCGAGCTCAACGAGATCCGCGAGGTCGCGCACCGGCTAATGCCGTCGATCGAACTGGCAGTCCCGCTCGATCTCGAAGAGAAGGTGGGCACGAACTGGGGCGCGCTCGAGTAGGGCCTCGGGTGGGTGAACGGGTGCGCGGTGCCTGAACTTCCCGAGGTCGAAACGATCCGCCGTGACCTGACGCCGCTGCTCGTTGGCCGGCGCATCGCCCGCGTCCGTATCCACGCGGGCGGCGAACGCCTCGCGGTGACTGATCCGCCGAGGACGCTCGAGCGGCGCCTGCGGGGCAGGGGAGTGGCCGCCATTGACCGCCAGGGGAAATACCTGCTGCTTCGGCTGGATGACGGGCTGACCTGGGTCATCCACCTCCGCATGACCGGTTCGATCGTTCACGCGCCCTCTGACGCGCCGCCCGGCCGTTTCGAGCGCGCCCGGATCGACCTCGACGACGGCTCCACGCTGCGCTTCAACGACCTCCGCAAGTTCGGGACATGGCACCTCGTCGAGGACGCTGCTGAGGCGATGCCACACAGCGGCCCGGACGCGTTATCCGAGGCATTCACCCCGGAGTGGCTGCTTTCGCGTCTCCGGGGGCGACAGACCTCAGTGAAGGCCGTCCTGCTGGATCAGGCCGTCTGCGCTGGCGTGGGCAACATCTACGCCGACGAGGCGTGCTGGATCGCTTCGATCGACCCGCGTACCGAGGCGTCGCGGGTCGGCCCGACGCGCGCGAAGCGGCTCCACGCAGCCGTGCTGGAGACGCTGCATGCCTCGCTGGCGGACCGAGGTTCTTCCTTCAGCGACTACCGCGACGGCTTCGGCGCGGAGGGCCTGCACCACTTCCGTGTCCATGTCTTCCGCCGTGAGGGTCAGCCATGCGAGCGCTGCGGTGCCACCATCGTCAAGGCTCGGGTTGCTGGCCGGGGTACCCACTTCTGTCCCCGGTGCCAGCGGAAGTAGGCTCATAAGGACATAACATAGATAGTGCGAAGTGTTTCATCCACACTCCCGCTTCCATTCGCCGGGGGTTGGATCGCCAGACCTCGATGCTTGTCCTGCGTTTCGGGGTTGGCGACGCTCCAGAAACCTCCACTAGCGCGTGCGCGGCAGACGCCGTCATGGGGACTCTCAGCTCTGATCGCTGCGCAGCCTGTGACACCGACATCGCTTGAGATGCCGACTATCTCCATAACTGACGCATCCATTGAATTTGAATCACATGATTACGTCTGAGCCGAGGTGGTTGTCGACGTCCGTTCATCTGCCTGAAGAACGCGACGTTGAGTGACTACGAGTCGCGTCTCAGGTGTTTGAGTACCTCCTCGCCGTGGCCCTCGGCGGTCGCCCGCTTCCAGACCTTGGTCAGTCTGCCGTCTGGCCCGATGACGAACGTGGAGCGGGTCATGCCGATGCTGTGCTTTCCATACAACACCTTGTCACCCCAGGAGCCGTAGGCCGTCGCCACCATCGCCTCGGTGTCGACCAGCAGCGGGAACGGTAGCCCGTAGTGGGCGGCGAACTTCTGGTGTGAGACGGCGTCGTCCGTGGAGACGCCGAGGACCACCGCGCCGGTTGCCAGGATTTCATCGTGGTAGTCGCGGAACGAGCATGCCTCATTGATGCAGCCCGGCGTTTCGTCCTTCGGGTAGAAGTAGAGGACGACCGTCCTGCCTCGGTAGTCGGCGAGGCGGTGGGTCCTGCCATCCTGGTCCTTTAGGGTGAATGCCGGCGCCTGCTCTCCCGCCTCCAGTGTCACTGCCATGGGTGGCCTCCCCTGCCTGCGAGCCCGTCGGTTTGGGACGCAGCATGCCACCGCCGGGCGACGGCGTGGGAGGTCGGGCGCTATGTTGGAGCGCGTTTCGCGGGGGATCGAGGCATCTGGTGAATGAGGGGACGATGACCACCGCCGTTCAGCCGGCGCATAACAATGTGATCGCAAACGGGATGCGCCTGCATTATGTCGACTTCGGCGCCCCCCACCCTGATGCGACCAAGATGGTGTTCTTACACGGCATGTTCGCGAACTGGGAGAGCTTCCGGCGGATCCAGGAGCACTTCGCACCGGACTATCACGTTCTGGCGCTGGATCAGCGTGGCCACGGGCAGTCGGAGTGGTCGCCGACTCCAGAGTGGTACGACACCGAGTCGTACGTGGCGGACTTCGAGGCATGGGTCGATGCGGTTGGGCTGGATCGGTTTGTGCTGGTCGGCCAATCGATGGGAGGACACAACTCCCTGCTCTACGCCTGGCGCCATCCGCACCGCGTGATCTGCGCCGTGATCAACGATATCCCCCCGGCGAAGAAGATCCCCACTGACCCGGAGTCCCGACAGAAGCGACTTCCGGGCGGGAAACACCGTGTCTATGCGACGTGGGAGCAATGGATGGAACGCCGGCAGGCGGCGAATCCCACGACACCGGCATGGGCGCATCAGCTCGACGCCGAGCAGCTACTCATCCCGACGGACGAGGGCTGGATCCCGAACTGGGATCCGCTCGCCCAGGTGGGCTGGGTTCCCCAGGACCTGTGGCCAATGATGCCGGAGATCACCCGGCCGATGCTGTTCATACGCGGCGGCCAGTCGGAGGTCGTGGGCGCGCAGAAGCTCCAGGACATGGTGATGGCCACGCCCCATGCCCGTTCGGTCACGCTCGAGCGAGCGGGGCATGCGACGTACCAGGACATGGAGCGTGAATGGATAGCGGTCGCCTCCGCGTTTGTCGCGGCACACGCCGGGGATAGTGGATCGCCACGGTCTCTCGCGATGGCCTAGGGTGTGGCCGCCCACGCCGGGCTCGGCGGGGATCGAGGCACGAGGGGAGTGGGTTGATATGACCACAGCCACTGAACCGTCCCACCGGACGACAGCCGTGAGCGGACTGCAGTTGCACTACGTCGAGTACCCGTCGCCTTGCGCCGGTGCGCCCGTGATGCTGTTCCTGCATGGCCTGACAAGCGTCTGGGGCTCGTGGCGCCGAGTCGCGGAGCATTTCGCTGGCGAGTATCACGTGTACCTGCTGGACCAGCGAGGGCACGGCGAGTCGGAATGGGCGCCCGCCGACCGTTATCGCACGGAGGACTACCTCGCCGACCTCGAGGCATTCGTGGACCAGATGGGGTTCCAGCGGTTCGTCCTGGTTGGCCAGTCAATGGGTGGGCACCACACCATCGCGTACACGGCGAAGCACCCGGACCGCATCATCTGCGCACTCGCGAATGACATTCCCCCCGCACTGAATCTGGACGCCCCCGACCGGGAGGCAAACAACCAGAGGCAATACCCGGGAGGCAGACATCGGGTCTTCGCGACGCCCGCGGAGTGGACGGAGACACGCCGCCCGACGGTGCCGCTGACGCCAGACTGGGCGCACGCACTCATGGAGCGTGAGGCCTTGAAGCAGGTCCCCGGCGGCTGGTCACCGAAACATGACCCGAACGCCCCGATGCACTGGCAGCCCGCCGACCTCTGGGACGCCGCGCGGACAATCAACCGGCCGATCTTCTTCATTCGGGGTGGCCGCTCGCAGGTCCTGTCCGCGCAGGCACTGCAGGACATGGACATGGCGATTCGGCCGGCGCGCTCCGTGACGCTGGAGAAGGCCGGCCATTCGACGTACCACGATATGGAGCGCGAATGGATCACCATCGCCTCCGCGTTCTTCGCGGCACACGCGTCCGCGTAACAGGCAGGCGAGGGCAGACCCATGGCATGGAGCGGATCAAGGCCGGGCGGTGCGCCTGCGACGGGCGGTTCGCGCTGGGGTGCGCTCTCGTCCGGACCGTTCCGCCGCTATTGGGTGGCGATGTTCTCGCGTGTTTTTGGCCTGCAGTTCCGCTTCATCGGCACCGGCTGGCTCGTTGCATCCAAGGACGGGCTCGACAAGGACCCCCTGTGGCTCGGCATTGTCGCCGTCGCCTCGGCGATCCCCACCATCGTGCTCAGCGTCCCAGCGGGCATTCTGGCCGACCGGTACGAGCACCGGAAGATCCTGTTCTGGTCGCAGAGCCTGACGGCCGTCTCCAGTTTCGCGCTCGCGCTCGCGGTCATTGGTGGTGTGGTCAACATCTGGATGGTGATCGCGTGGGGCGTCTTCACCGGCGCCCTCGCGGCGCTGGCGAACCCGGCCTACAGCGCGATCCTGCCCAGGCTGATCGACATGCGTTCGATGGCAAGCGCGGTGGCCATGGTGTCCACGGTATGGAACACGATGCGAGTGGTGGGGCCGGCGGCGGCCGGCGTGCTGATCGCGGTCATTGGCATCGGCCAGGCGTTCTTCGTGACAGCGGCCGGATTCGCCCTTTCCACCCTCCTGCTGCAGATGGTCACGTTGAAGCCGGTCGCACCTCGGCCGGCTGGCCCGGACGGCGGGATGCTCGAGGGGATCCGGCACATCGCGCGTGAACCGATCTTCCTCGCGACGATCGGGCTGTCGTTCTTCACGTCTGTGTTTGGAGGGTCCTACCAGGCGCTGCTGCCGATTTTCGCGGACGATATCCTCAAGGTCGGGCCGACCGGGTTCGGGTGGATGGAGGCTGCGGCCGGCGTCGGCGGTTTTCTCGGGACGTTCGCAATCATCCGCATCGGGACGGGCGGCCATGCCGGGATGGTGATGTCGGTCTCGGCGGCGCTGTTCGGAGTGTGCATCGCCGGGTTCGCATACTCACGCGTGTTCCCGCTGTCGCTCGTCCTGCTCTTCGCGGGCGGCTTCGTCTCCTCGATGTACCTCAACCTGGGGATGACGACGTTGCAGCTACGCGTGCCGGACGAGCTTCGGGGTCGCGTCATGGGCGTGTGGTCGATGACCTACTTCATGGCGCAGCTGGGAGGTCTCCCCGCCGGCGCGCTGGCCCAGTGGCTCGGCGCTCCGGCGGCCGTCGCGATTGGTGCGCTTTCCGTGACGGCGTTCGCGCTGATCGTGCTGGCCTCGGCGCCTGCGCTGCGGCAGATGTCCACGATGTCGGCCGGGGAGCCCGCGGGCGCCTCAACCGGGTAGGTAACCGCCGGGACGCCGCGCGCCGCGCGTCCCGGCCGTCCCTATCCGGGCCCACCGCGTATCGAGGTCTACTGGGGGAACGCCACCAGTGAGGTGGTGGACTGGATGCCGTCCAGCGTGCGGATGCGGTCGGCCAGGATGCCCGGGATTTCCTGCAAGGTATCCGTCTCGATGACCGCGACGATGTCGTACGGCCCCATCACCTCGTGGACCTCCAGGACGTGTGGCAGCGCCCGGATCTGCTGCGCGACCTTTCGGGTGGCGCCGGGGTGCGTGACAACCAGGACGAACGCTTTGATCACGGGCGCTCCGGGGACGCACTGACCTGTCGGGCGTCTCCTGTGCGGGAGGCCGACATTGGCCGACATTGTAGGAGGGCGGCCCCGGGCACGGTCGCCGTCTTCGAGATGGTGATGGAATGCGCAATCTTTCACCCGTGCGCGGGGCGCATGGCGCTGTTACCATGACCCCCCGTAAGCCTCGAATCGCACCTCGCTGAAGCGCGCCTCCCCGCGTCGTTGAGTCTAGGTGCGGCTCAAGCCGATAATGAACGCGTTATGCACGACAGGCGCTTGCGTCTGAGGCCATGCCGGATGGAGCCACCGCAGACGCCGCCTTGACGTTGGCGCATCGGTCGAGGGAGGCTCATCCTCCCCGCTGGCGGAGCGCTATGGCGGAGCAGGGAAGTCGGATCGCCACATGAGTAGTAAGAACCTCGTCGTCCGATTCGCGGGTGAAGGCGGACAGGGCGTCGTCGGCGGGGCCGACCTGATGGCCTCCGCCGCGGCCACGGGCGGCTATCACATCCTGACCTTCTCCACGTTCCCCTCGCAGATCAAGGGCGGCCCTGCCTGGGGCCAGGCGCGCGTCTCCAGCGAGCCGATCCTGACTCCGGGTGACTGGCTCGACGTGCTGGTCGCCCAGAACCAGTACGCGTATGACACCAACCTTCCGGACCTCCGTGAGGGCGGCATCGTCGTCTACAACTCGGAAGAGTTCGAGGTGACGGTCAACAGCCGAGCCTATGGCATCGCCGCAGACAAGATGGCGCGTGAGGCAGGTAACCCGCTCGCCTCCACCATCATCCTCATCGGCGCCGTCGCGCAGATGGCCAGCATCGATATCGCCGCGATCGAGGCATTCATCGTCAAGCGGTGGACACGAGGACGCGCGAGCGACAAGCAGATCATCGACGGCAACATCGCGGCCCTGCGGATGGGCGCGGAGGAGGGCAAGAAGTCCGGCCTCTCCGTGACCCCGCTTGACCCGCCGCCCACGCACAGCGAACCGCGCGTCATGATCCGGGGCTTCGAGGCCGCCTGCCTCGGTGCGATGGCCGCCGGGCTCGACACGTTCATTGGCTACCCGATCTCGCCGGCCACGACCATGCTGACCTTCATGGAGCAGAACCTGGTTGGCATGGACAAGTTCGTCGGGCAGTCCTCCTCCGAGATCGAGTCCATCGGCGCGCTGGTGGGTTCGGGCTTCGCGGGCCGCAAGGTCATGACCTCCACTGCTGGCCCCGGCCTCAGCCTGATGGGCGAGGGCTTGGGACTCGCGTGGATGGCGGAGATCCCGTTGGTCGTGGTGAACGTGCAGCGAGGTGGGCCAGCCACCGGCCTGCCGACCAAGACCGAGCAGTCAGACCTCTACGCCGCCATCAACCCGAGCCACGGTGACATGAGCGTTCCGGTCATCGCCCCTGGCAACCCGGAAGAGGCGTTCTGGGCCGCCGGGCACGCCGTCAACTGGGCGGAGCGATACCAGGGGCCGGTCATCCTGCTCTCGGAAGCCTCCATCGCGGAGCGCGCGCAGGACATCGTGATCCCCGATGCTTCGAAGGTGAAGCAGGAATACCGGACGGTCTCGGATGGCAAGGCAGGAAACCGGCGGTACGCCGGTGATGGTGTCACGCCGTTCCCGGTACCCGGCGGCCCCGGCGCCTACGTGGCGAACGGCTCCGAGCACGACGAGGAAGGTGACACCACTCACCTCCCGAACATCCACGTGCAAATGACGGATCGTCGCTTCGCGAAGCTGAAGGTGCTGGAAGACGGCACCTTCGAGGCGGAGCGCACCAGCGCCCCGGTCGCCCTGCTTCCGTGGGGTGGTTCAAAGGGTTCCGCGCTGGCGGCATGGCGCGAACTCACGGTCGAGGGCGCGGACCTCGGCTGGTACTACACCATGTTCCTGAACCCGATGCCCCCGGCGTTGCTGGACGCCTTGAGGGCTAAGCGTCTGGTGCTCGTGCCGGAGCTCAACTACCTCGGACAGTTCGCGTCGCGGCTGCGCTCCATGGGCGTCAACGCGCAGGCAATCACCCAGTACACCGGCCTGCCGTTCAAGGAGGCTGACCTGAAGTCCGCCATCCGGGAACGCATGGGCGCGTTGGCCAAGTAAGTCGAGTGCCCGCCCCGGCAGGGGCTGGCACGGGAAGTCAGGGACCAAAGATGAGCAAGCGAAACCCGCTGTACGACTTCAAGTGGTGCCCGGGCTGTGGTGACTTCGGCGTGAAGGTCGCCATCGAACAGGCGCTGGCGAAGCGCGCTGTCGAGAAGCAGGAGTCGATCGAGAAGACCGTGATCATCGCCGGGATCGGCTGCTCCGGGAACCTCGTCCACCTGCAGGAAGGCCCCCAGCCGTTCGCGCTGCACGGCATCCACGGCCGCGCCCTCCCCATCGCCTACGGCGTAAAGGGCCCCCGCCCTGACCTGAACGTACTCACCGTCGGTGGCGACGGCGACATGCTCTCCATCGGTGCGGAGCACATCGGTCCGCAGGCGCGTCGCAACATGAACATCACGACCATCGTGATGGACAACGGCATCTACGGCCTGACCAAGGGCCAGGCCTCCCCGACTACGAACGTCGACGTCGTCACGAGCACGACGCGGTACGGCAAGCTGGACGACAAGCTGAACCCGCTGATGGCCTACCTCGGCCTCGGCGTCGGCTACGTCGTCTCGGAACTGTCGTCCCGGGTGAAGCCGCTGGGCGAAGCGATCAAGGACGCGATGGACTACCCGGGCTTCTCGGTCGTCCATGTCCAGTCGCCCTGCACCACCTACAACGACACCTACGCGCTCCTCAAGGGTGACGAGAAGAAGGGGATCGAACCCCTCGCCTTCCCGATCCCGGACACGCATGACGTGACCAGCGTGCATGCCGCGATGGACCTGGTGAAGGGCCCGCGCATCCCCATCGGCCTGGTTTACCGACGCGAGGGCGAGAGCGTGCCCGCGGACGCTCGCCTGCGCGACGCGAAGGTGCGGACGAAGGTGGAGCAGAAGTCCGTGGACGCCCTGCTCCGCGAGATGGTGATCTAGCGCCCTCAGCCAGCGAGCACCGGGAAGGGCGGCCACTGGCCGCCCTTCCTGTCGCAAATCACACAACGGAGTTCCCGCGAGGCCAACGCATGAACGTCGAGCGTCACGTCAGCGTGGATCGGCTCCGCCTCAAGTTCGCGGCGGCACACATGGCAACGCTCGGCAACGAGCTGGAGCCGCTCCACGGACACAACTACCTGGTCCGCTGTCGTGTGGACGGGACGCTGACTGCTGACCGATGGGTGATCGATTTCGCCGCCCTGAAAACGTATGTGCGCGAGGTGTGCGACTTCCTGGACCATCATTTCCTGCTCCAGGAACGATCTCCGTTGCTCGACGTTGCCCGCGATGGCGAGGCGTGGATCGTCAGCTTCCGCGGGCGGACGTACCGGTTCCCCGCGACGGACGTCCGGGCGCTTCCGATCGAGAACACCACGGCAGAACTGCTGGCGGAATACATCGCGGAGCGTGTCGCCGAGCGTCTGACGGCCGGGGGACACGGAAACATCGCCCGGATCGCGGTGGAGGTGGAGGAGATGCCCGGCCAGGCCGGCGGGTACGCCCGGGACCTCGCGTAACCCGCCCTGCCCCGGGTGCGTTGACACCCCACGCCCCCCGGCTACGATCGACAGACATTCCCGGGGGGCTTGCCGCATGCAGATCGACTGGGAAGAGACGATCAACAAGATCCTGCACGATGTGCTCACGTGCCCTCGCTGCACGAAGCCGCAGGAAGCGCTGATCGTGGGCTACTCACGGAAGCCCAGCCTGAACGCGTTCGCACCGCGTCACCGGAACTGTCCGCGTGGCGACGAGTGCGATGCACGCAAGCTGATCACCCTCTGCGAGCCGTGCGCGCGGCTGGAGGGGCTCCCAGGCCAGCCGATGGACGCCGTCCAGGCGCTCGAAACCTACATGCTCGATTGCCGGCGTGACCTCGAGGAGTCCCTGGACTACCTCGCCGAGTACTGGCGCGACGACTACGAACTGACGGCAGACGAACTGGACTCCAACCTGGAAGAGGTCGACCAGGACGTCTTCAAGGAGGAGACCCAGTGGCGACAGCGGCTGGAGGAGGAGTACCTCCGGTACCACCGCGAGTTCCGTGACCGGAACCGCCGCATCCCCAGCCCCGGCTGGCGCTCGGAGTATGTCGAGGAGATCCGGGCACTCGGCTATGACACGTTGCTGGGCGAGTAGCGCGGCGTGAAGCAGCCCATCCGCTTCGCTCTCGCCGCCGCTGCTGCTGGGCTCGCCTGGGGGTATCTGCGTCATCGGAGAGACGAACGCGCCCCGCTCTTCGCGGCGGTGCAGGCCCTCGAGTGGTTCGTCGCCTATGGCGGTGCGGCGGCGCTCCTGGAACGGGTCCGCGAGGGGCTCGAGGGTGGCCAGGTGGAGGTGGAGCGCGTGACGCACACCCGCCAGACCATCGTGGACCACTCGGACTAGGCCCGGTCGCTCTCCCGTACGGGATCCCGTTCACCAGTCGGCTAGCCCGCAACCGGCCGCGCTGATACGGTGACGCCCGCGCCATCGCGCATACTCGAAGACCGCCTGATTTGATGGGAGCACGCCATGGCCGCGAAGTGGGAAGCCTACGCCGAGGTTGTTGAGCACATTTTCCGGGTCGCGCCGCAGGCGACTCCGACACGGTCCGACTTCCTGGACATCTGCAACGCGAACGAGATCTCGGACGACGTCATCGATGGTTTCGACGCTCTCCGCGAGGGCGTGATGTACAAGAACGCTGACGAGGTGAAGGCGGCCCTGGTCGCCGTTGGCCAGATCGCCGACTAGTGGTGACGGGCCCCACGTCCGCGCTGCGTGAGCAGGCGCGCGAGTGGGGCCGCGCCCTCCTCGACGCGCCGCAATGGGCGGACGTCCCCGACCGTGTCACGCTGCTCATCGTCTCCCCGGCTGCCGGGTACGACGATGACGCGCGCGCCATCACGCTCTGGCTCACGATCGATATCCCCGCCGCGCGCTCGCTTCCGAACGAGTACGCGGCGCTCGCTCGTGACGAGGTCCTGATTGAGCGCCGTTCCCAGACGCCGGGCTCGCTCATCGTGATGTCGGACGCATCGCTCCACCGATTGCTCCAGGGCACGACACGCGCGTCCGTGGAGGCGCGCTGGCGTGTTCGCCATGCGGAGGCGATCGCCGACCGTCTCCACCGGCTGGACGAGTTCAACGTGCGTGCCAACATGCTGCCGGAGGATGCCCTGGAGCGGATCGTCCGCGCGCTCTGGCTGGACCTGCACGCCGCAGCTGCCTCATTGGACGCGATCGAGGCGCATCCGCGCGCTGCGCTTCCCGTCGCGGGCGAGGTTGCGGCGGCCATCGCACGGCTTGCCGTTTCGCTGGAGGAAGGCGCCTACCCGCCGGCGGAACTGCTGATGCGGGCCGCTCGGGAAACCCGCATCGGGAAGCGCCTCGGCGTCTGGCTGGACGACCTCGGCGCAGCGGTGGCAGGCGACGGTGCCGCCGGGCGTCGCGTGGTCGCGAGCCGTGAGCAGGCGCTGGCTGAGGTACGCGATGTCGTCGGCGAGCGTTGGCGGAGCCGCCCGTGGTGGCGCGACCCCGAGGCGTACGCCCTCCGCGCTCCCCGTTAGCCTCGTCCCATGGATGCCGAAGAGGTCGCCTTGCTGCTGACGCCGGAAGGCATGCACGCCGTCGAGCAGGCGAAGGCAGGCATTGACGCGGGCACCGCGGCGCATACCGTCGCCGACCGGCTCAGGGTTGAGTATGGCGCTCGGCACTCCCGTGCGGCGCTCGCACTCGTCGCGGGACGGCTCTCAGCCGCCGCCAAATTCACAGACGCCGGTCGCCTCTTCCTCGACCGGGAGGCTGCCGAGCAGGCGACCGCCGAGGTGGTGGCCCGCTGGACGGCGCGTCGGTTCGCGGGGGCACGGCGGATCGCCGACCTGGGATGTGGCGCCGGTGGGGACGCGCTCGCCCTCGCCGAGGTCGCACCGGTACTCGCCGTCGACCGCAACCCGGGCCGGGTGGCGATGGCGCATGCGAATGCTGAAGTGCGTGGCCTCAGCCAGCGCATCGACGTGTGCGAAGGGGACGTGGGCGACCCGTTGCCAGCGGAGATCGACGCCGTCTGGCTCGACCCCGCACGGCGGGACGGATCGGGCCGCACCCTCGACCCGCAGGCGTGGTCGCCCCCACTCTCCGAGGCGGTGCGAATGGCCTCGGCTGTCGCGCGCGGCGGCATCAAGGCCGCGCCGGGACTCGACCTCTTGCACGCACCCGAGGGGTGCGAGGTGGAGTTCATCTCGCATCGGGGTGGGCTGGTTGAGGCTGTGCTGTGGTTCGGTGAGGCGGTCAGCGCACCGCGGCGGGCGACCGTGCTGCCCCAGGGAGCCTCCGTGGCGGGTGAGCCGGACACGGGAGCGACCCCGCTTGGAGCGGCCGGACGGTACCTCTTCGACCTGGACGTGTCGGTCGGGCGCGCATCGCTCGTCGACCTCGTCGCACCTGGTCTCGAGGCGTGGCGGCTGGACGAGCGGACGGCGTACCTGTCCGGGGACACGGCTGTTACGTCACCCTTCGCACGGCGGTTTCGCATGATCGAGGCGGTCCCGTTCGCCGAGCGACGGCTGCGTGACCTCCTGCATTCCCTGGGCGCATCGCGGGTCGAGGTGATGCGACGCGCCTCCCCTGTGGACACGAACGCCCTTGAGCGGCGTCTGAACGCCACGCTGTCCGGGGACGGTCCGGTGCTGACCGTGGCGCTGACGCGTGTGGGAGGCACACACACGGCGCTGGTCTGCGCGCGCGAACGGGACGAGGGCTAGACGGCCTCGGAACCCGCTTCCGCGAGCGCCGGCTCTGTATAGCGTGGGGTAACGCCAGATTCGCCGTAGAACTCCCAGAGCAAACGCTGGCGGAGCGCCTGGATGCCCAGGCCGATGGTGGCGCTCGTGAAGATCATTTCGCCCTTGATCGGCAACGTGTGTTCCGTCGCAAGCGTCTCGAGGGCGGCCTCGGTGGTGACGGGATTCCCGTTGGCCAGCGTAAGCCCGTCAGCCTTGTTCACCACGGTGAGCAGCGGGGTCCCCGCCAGGCCGAGTTCCTCCACCGTGTGCAGGACGGTCGCCATCTGTGCGGCGATCGTCTTCGCCGTGCCGTCCACGACGTGCAGCAGCAGGTCGGCTGTGTCGAGTTCCTCCAGGGTCGCGCGGAAGGCGGAGATCAGCTGCGTGGGGAGTTTCTGCATGAATCCCACCGTATCGGTGAGCAGGAACCACTCCCCGCTCTGCGACCCGACGCGCCTCGTCACCGGGTCGAGCGTGGCGAATACGGCATCCATCGCCAGTACGTCTGCGCCCGCGATCGCACGCATCAGCGAGGATTTGCCCGCGTTGGTATAGCCGACGAGCGCGACGACGGGAATGCCGGTCGCGCGGCGGCGGCTGCGCTGGAGCTCACGTTGCTGGCGCACCTGCTGGATCTGCTTCTTCAGCCGCGTGATCCGCTGGTCGATCAGGCGACGGTCCGTCTCCAACTGCGTCTCGCCTGGGCCGCGCGAGCCGATCGCGCCCTCCATGCGTTCGAGGTGTTGCCACTGGCCGCGCAGCCGCGGCAGCAGGTACTCGTGCTGTGCCAGTTCCACCTGCAGCGACGCCTCTCGCGTGCGGGCACGCGAGGCGAAGATGTCGAGGATCAGCGCGGAGCGGTCCAGCACCTTCGCCCCGAGCGCCTGCTCCAGGTTCAACTGCTGGGACGGCGACAGCGGGTCGTCGAAGACCACCATGGTGTAGCAGAGCTCCTCGCGCAGCCCGACGATCTCCTCGAGTTTGCCCGCGCCGACGTATTGCGCAGGATCGGGATGCGGACGCCGCTGGAGTGTGGCCCCGACGACCCGCCCGCCAGCCGTGTTCACCAGTTGCCCGAGTTCGCGTATCGACTCCATTGCGCTGAAGCCGTCTGTCCGCCGTCCTGATTCCAGGCCGACGAGGTAGGCGCACTCCTCTCGCGGCGCGGTCGTGTGGGCGAGGCGCGGCGCTCGGCGTGCCGGTGGGGCAGGCTCAAACTCGACGTCGATGAACTCCACCGAGTCGTCGGACGTGTGGTCGTCGGGTGCGAGCGAGTGGCGGGAGGCCCCATTGGAGGCAGTGTCGAGGTGAGGGCGGCGTCGAGGAATACGTCTGCTCCTGATGCGTGCTAAATCCAGTGTAGCCCCCGGAGGCGCGTGCCTACCGGGCGGGCTGCCCCTGCGCGAACACCGCCAGCCGCCGCAATGCCTCGTCCAGCCGGTCGTCCGGCGTCGTGAGAGAGATGCGAATGTACCCCTCCCCCGCCGTCCCGTACGACGCGCCTGGCGTCACGACGACGCCCGTGGCATCGATGAGCCGTGCGGCGAACTCGCCGGAGGAACGTTCACCCTCAGGCAGTCGGGCCCAGATGTAGAGGGACGCCTTTGGCGGCTCGACGCGGAGGCCGAGCTGTCGCAGGACGGTGATCGCCCGGTCACGCCGTTTCGAGTAAATATCGTTATGTAGATCAATCGTGTCCCGTGGGTCATCAAGCGCGGCGATCGCCATCTGCTGGATCGCCTGCGGGATGCCGGAGTCCATGTTCGTCTTCACACGGGTGAGTGCGTTCACCAGCGTCGCGTTTCCAACCGCCATGCCCAGACGCCATCCCGTCATGTTGAAGGACTTGGAGAGCGAGTTGAACTCGATCGCCACATCCTTCGCGCCCTCGACCTCCAGGATGCTCATCGGCACATAGCCGTCATACGCCACGTCCGCGTAGGCGAGGTCGTGGGCGATGACCACGTCGTACTGCTTCGCCCAGGCGACGGCGCGCTCGTAGAACCCCCGGTCGGCAATGGCCCCCGTCGGGTTGTTCGGGTAGTTCAGCCAGATCACCTTCGCGGCACGTGCGGTCTCCGCCGGGATCTCGTCGAGGCGGGGCAGCCAGCCGTCCTCCTCGCGCAGCGGCACTTTCACCGTGACGCCGCCCGCGAACATCGTGGCCACCTCGTAGACCGGGTAGCCGGGATCCGTGATCAGCGAGGTGTCGCCGGGGTCGATCAGGCACAACGGCAGGTGGGCGATGCCCTCCTTCGAGCCGATGAGCGGCACGACTTCCTTGTCCGGGTCGAGGACGACCCCGTGGCGCTTCTGGTACCAGCGGGCGATCGCCTGCCGGAACTGCGGTAGCCCGTCCGACTCCGGGTAGCGGTGGTTGGCCGGGTCGGCGGTCGCCTGGCGCAGGACGTCGAGCAGGTAGTCAGGCGTCGGGATGTCCGGGTCGCCGATGCCGAGCGAGATGACGTCGACGCCCTCCGCGCGCTTCTGCGCGATCAACTGGGAGATACGGGCGAACAGGTACGGGGGCAGTTGCTCCACGCGCTGTGCAAGCCTCACGGGTCGGGCCTCTCTCTGCAATTACCTCTGTGGGTCGAACGGTCGAGGCTAGCGCCAGCCGCCGAAGCGGGCTTTGACGCCGACGACGCGGCGCTCCTCGCGTGCCTGGCGGATGGCTTCCTCGTCCACCGGGCGGCGATATTCGATGCCCGCACGCTGGAACCGGAAGCCGAGATCGGCGCACGTCTTCAGCGCCGGCTTGATGTCCGGCCGCACCTTGATCCGAGCTCGGACGGCGCCCTGAGATGCGTGGCGGTAGGCGGCCGCCGCGAGGACGAGCCGGCCGTAGCCGTTCCCCCAGGCATCCGGCGCGACGCAGGCCGCGAGGATCTCGCCCTCGGAACCGTCGACGGCCCCGTTCATTGCGAAGGCGACCACCTTGCCGTCGTGCTCCAGCGCGCCCGCCCAGGTCACTTCTTCGACCATCGCCTCGAAGGCGCGCGCGCCGTCATTCAAGTCGCCGTATGCGTCCGACCAGATCTCGGAAAAGGCGTCCAGGTCGTCGTCCGTGGCGCGCCGCATCGTCACACCGTCGGGGAACTCCGGGACGTTCGCGGGGTCGAGGTCGGGTTGGACCATCTCCATCCACTCCGCGAACTTGAAGAAGTCCGCGTCGTTCAGCATCGGGTCAAGCCAGTCGCGGTTGTGGACCTCAACCAGGTCCATCTGCACGTGGTCGGCCTGATCGGGGTCGACCTTTTTGCGGATCTGCGTCCACATCTTCGGGAACAGCGTGCGCATCGATTCGAGGTCGCTGTAGGCCCAGTACAACTGGTACTGGCCGCGCCAGGCGACCAGCATCATCTCCCCGTGTTCGTTCGTCAGGTGGACGGTGCCGGGCTTCTGCAGAAGGCGTTCTCGGTCACGCGGGCGCAGCGGGACGTTCCGGAGCGGGAAGGTCTGAGTCTCGGCGATTCGCTGCCGCTGGTTCATCGTGTCCACTCCGCTTCGAATACGAACGCGGCCGGCCCGGTGAGGATCACCGGACCTTCGCCGCCCCACTGAATGCGCAGCGTGCCTCCGGGGAGGATCACCTGCACGTCATCGTCCGCCTGTCCGCGCGCGCGCGCGGCGACCATGACCGCGCAGGCGCCGGATCCGCACGCCTGCGTTTCGCCCACGCCCCGCTCCCACACGCGCATCTCGATGTGTGAGCGGTCGATGACGCGCACCACTTCGTAGTTGGTGCGGTGCGTGAATGCCGGGTGATGCTCCATCTGTGGGCCGATCCGCTCCAGCGGGTAGTCCGCGGGGGAGCCGTCGATGAACTGCACCGCGTGGGGGTTCCCCATGGAGATGAGGGCGACTCGCTGTGTGCTTGTCCCAGCCGCATCCTTCGTAGTGACCTCGAAGTCGAGGACCGGTGCAGGCCGATCGATCATCACGCCCGACGCGCGCGGGTCGAGGTTCGGTACGGCTGCTTCGACGCGGACGTGGGTGACGAGACCGTCGGCGCCCCGCGTGGCGGTCGTCGGGATCAGGCCAGGGCCCGTCTCCACCAGCATGCGTCCGTCCGGTGCGGCCACGAGGCCGCGGTCGAGGCAGAACTTCGTGAAGCAGCGGATGCCGTTGACGCACATCTCGCCGTCGGATCCGTCCGCGTTGAAGATGCGCATCTTCCGGTCGGCCGTCGTCGAGGGCTGCACGAGGATCAGGCCGTCTGCGCCCACCCCCTGATGGCGCTCGCACAGTTCAATGGCGAATGCGCCCCACGCCTCATCCGAAATGTCGAGACGATCCGTCTCGGCGACGACGAAGTCGTTGCCGGCGCCGTGCATCTTCCAGAACGGGAACGGCCGCCCCGTGGGGTTCGGCATCGTCAGCCCTCCGGTCGGGTGTGGGCGATCATGGTACGGGGGCGCGTGCTGCCCGCTCAACAGCGGCCATGGCGGCCTCGATATCGTCCCCCGGTACCCAGTCGATGCGTGGATCGTCCAGCCGGAACCACGTTGCCTGCATCCTGATCAGGCGGTGGGTCGCGATCTGCGTCTGGCGGATCGCTTCCTCCTCGCCGAGCAGGCCGTCGATCACTCCGAGCGCCTCCCGGTAGCCGATCGAGGACAGCGCCGGAAAGGCACGCCCGTGGCGTGCCACCAGAGTCCGGGTCTCTTCCACCAGTCCCGCAGCGAACATCTCGCGGACGCGGATGTCGGCACGTGCATGGAGGGCCGCGCGCTCCCACTGGAGGCCGACCGCTCGCCAGGTGAAGCCGGGGTGGCGGGGCTCCAGCGGGGGCACGGGTGCGCCGGTCAGTGTGATGACCTCGAGCGCGCGCACCACACGACGGACGTTCCGCGCGTCGATACGGACCGCCGAAGCCGGGTCGAGCGCGGCCAGCCGTGCGTGGAGCGCGTGCGCACCGCGCTCGCCGGCGTACGCCTCGAACTTCGCGCGCAGGGCGTGGTCCGGTTCGACGGCAGGCATCACCCACCCATCGAGGAGTGCCCATACGTACTGCCCGGTGCCACCGACGAGGAGCGGCAGCCTGCCTCGGGCCCAGATCCCGTTGAGCGCGGAGCGTGCTTCCGCGAGCCAGTCGACGACTGCATACGGCGCGTCAGGCGCGACGATGCCCACCAGATGGTGGGAGACAGCTGCCAGTTCCGCCTCGGACGGGGCGGCGGTGCCGATGCGCATCTCCCGGCGCACCTGCCGCGAGTCCGCGGAGACCACTTCCACGCCACCGCCAAGGTGCTGAGCGGCCTCGATGGCCACGGCGGTCTTGCCGGCGGCGGTGGGCCCGACGAGCGCGACGAGGTGGCGTGCGGTGGCCATCGGAGGGCTCGCTACGCGGCGGCGACGGCGCGACAGATTGCGGTGAACGCCGCCGCGTCCAGCGAGGCTCCGCCAACCAGCGCGCCGTCGATGTCCGGTTGCTTCGCGTAGCCGCCGATGTTCTGCGGGTTCACGGAGCCGCCGTACTGGATCCGGCAGTTGTCCGCGGCTGCGGCGCCGAACCGCTGGGCGAGCATCGAGCGGATCAGGGCGCAGCGCGTCTGCGCGTCGTCAGGCGTGGCCGCCAGGCCGGTGCCGATCGCCCACACCGGCTCGTAGGCGATCACGACATCTGCGGGCAGGCGATCGAAGCCGAGGAATCCCTCGTCCAGCTGCCGCCGGAGGATGTCCGCCGTCCGGTCGGACTCCTCCTGCCGCTCCCCGACAGCAAGGATGGGCCGCAGCCCGGCCGCGAGGATGGCGCGCAGTTTCGCGTTTGTCTCCTCAGCAGTTTCGCCAAACAGGTGACGGCGTTCCGAGTGGCCGACGATCACCCAGGAGGCAACGCCGGCGAGCATCGGTGCGCTGATCGCCCCGGTGAATGCGCCGTTCGGCTCCCAGTGCACGTCCTGGGCGCCCACCTCGAGGGTGGAGCCGGCAAGCGCGTCCGCCGCGTCGCTCAGCCATGGCGCGGGCGGGCAGACCACGATCTGTGCGCCGGCGAGCCCGTCGAGGTCCGCGCGCAGCGCTTGGAGCAGCGCGCGCGCCTCCGTCCGGGTGGTGTGCATCTTCCAGTTCCCGCCGACGACCGGCAGGCGGCGCGCCATGGCTATGCGCCGAACTTCGCGAGGCGCCCGGCATGACCGAACGCGATGGGGAGCACTTCTTTCGCCGGGAACATACCCAGCTCTCCCTCGCGAGCCGAGACCTCGTTGAAATGGTGCAGGTGGTCGCGGCGGACGTTCTGCCCCCAGACAAGGACGGGTACCGGGTGGAACGAGTGGGCCGCCATTAGCGCCGGCGTCGAGTGGTCTCCCGTCACCACCAGGACGTCCGGCTTGAGCGCGACGAGTTCCGGCACGGCCTGGTCGAACGCCTCGATGGCGTCGCATTTGCGACGGAAGTCGCCGTCCTCGCCGGCGGAGTCGGTGTACTTGTAGTGGAGGAAAAAGAAGTCGTACTCGTCCCAGTGAGCCCGGATCGCGGCGATCTGCTCATGGATGTCATGCCCGCCATCGAGGGCGTCCATGCCGACGAGGCGCGCGACGCCGCGGTACATCGGGTAGACGGTGACGGCAGCGGCACGCAGTTTCCAGAGCTCCGGAAACGGCGGCACCTTCGGACGCCCGGACCAGCCGCGCAACAACACCCCGTTCGCGCGTTCCTGCGCGGCGAGCATCGCCGTCGCGCGGGTCACCCACTCGCGGACGAGCGCGGCGATACGGTCACCGTCCGGCGTGATCGCCGAGCAGACGATCGGTGGGACGCCCTCCCGCTGAGGATCGGTCTCGGTGATCTGGTCGGAGAGTCCGGGCCCGCGCAAGACGAGGATGAACCGCTGGTCCTGCACGACCTGGACGAACGTCTCGACGCCTGGCAGCGTGATCGTCTGCAGCTGTTCGCAGATGGCGCGCGTCTGCTCCGTCGGCAGCCGCCCGGCGCGACGGTCGGTGATCCGTCCCTCCGTGTCCAGCGTGCAGAGATTGCCGCGGGCCGTGATGTCGTCCGGGCCGATCTCGAAACCGATGCCCGTGGATTCCAGCGCACCGCGCCCGATCTCGAACGCCAGCGGGTCATACCCGAAGAGCGCCATGTGCCCGGGCCCGGAACCCGGCGTGATGCCGTACCCCACCGGCAGCGTCCGCCCGACGCAACCGTCGCTGACCAGGCGGTCGAGATGTGTGGTCCGTGCTTCTTCGAGTTCCGTGCGCCCGCGTGGCCCGGGCATGCCGCCCAGGCCATCGAGGACGCAGAGGATCACCTTCGTGTCGGCGGGCTGAGAGAGGCGGCGGATGAGGTCGAGTTCCATGGGGGGATCGTACCTGTGCGCCCGCCTGTCCGCCCATGCCTACTCCACGCGGTCGCGGAGGACCGCCACGCCCGGCAGTGTTTTGCCCTCCAGCATTTCGAGGGAGGCGCCGCCCCCGGTGGAGACATGGGAGATCCGGTCGCTCACGCCGGCACGCGCCACGGCCGCTGCCGTCTCGCCACCGCCGACCACCGTCGTCGCACCGACCAGGTCGGCCAGGATTCGGGCCACATCGATCGAGCCCTTGTCGAACGGCGGTCGCTCGAAGAAGCCGATCGGGCCGTTCCATACGACGGTCTTCATCGGCGCCAGCGCCTCGCGGATGTCGTCCAGCGTCTGCCGACCCAGGTCCAGGATGCGCCACCCCGGGGGGACCCGGTTCACTGAGACGGTATTGATCCGTTCCCCGGCTGCATTGGCGATGACGACATCCGTCGGCATGAGGAGCCGCAGATCGTCCCTCCGCGCGGCGAGTCGCATGATCTCCAGCGCGTCCTCGATCCGCTCGTCCTCGACCAGCGAGGCGCCGACGTCGATCCCCTGCGCTTTCAGGAAGGTGTTGGCGATGCCGCCGCCGATGCAGATCAGGTCGGCGTGCTCGCTCAGGTTTCGCAGGATGGCGAGCTTTTCGGAGACCTTCGCCCCGCCGAGGATGATCGCGAAGGGGCGCTCCGGGTTCTCCGCGACGCGTCCCAGGTAGTTCAGCTCGCGCTCCATCAGCAGGCCGGCGACCCCGGGAAGGTACTCCGCGATGCCCACGACCGAGGCATGCGCCCGGTGTGCCGTCCCGAAGGCGTCCGAGACGAAGATGTCCGCCAGCGAGGCGAGCTTCCGGGAGAACTCCCGGTCATTGGTCTCCTCTTCCGGGTAGAAGCGGACGTTCTCCAGCAACAGGATCTCGCCTGGCTGCATGACGGCGACGGTGTGTTCCACCTCGGGCCCAATGCAGTCGCGCACTGATTTCACGGTCTTCCCGAGGAGCGTGGAGAGGTGGCGTGCGACCGGTTCGTTCCGCAATTCCTCCACCGCGCGCCCCCCCGGGCGGCCGCGGTGGGAGCAGATGATGATCTTGGCACCCCGCTCCTCCAGGAAGCGGATCGTGGGAAGCGACTCCCGGAGGCGGAAGTCATCCATGATCGTGCCGTCGTCGAACTGGACGTTGTAGTCGACGCGCAGGAAGACGCGCTGGCCGGTGACGTCGATGTCGCGGATGGTCTGCTTCTGCACGCAATACCTCACATAGCGCGGGGAGCGCGCGAACCGCCGGATGATAGAGATGCCTGGATTCGAGGGGCAACGACGCTCAGGGTCGCGTCGGAGTGCCTGTCATATTATGTAGTGGTCGTGCGCTACGTGACACGGGCAACCGCAGCCCGCGCGAACTCTGTGCAGAGCGTGATCACGTCCCCCGGAATATCGACGGCTCGCAGGGCATCGAGCGCCGCATTCTCCTCCCGCTCGGCCATCGCCTGCGTGAGCGCGCGAGCGCCGGTCTGCGCCACCAGCGCAGCCAGCGGCACAACGTCCTCGCCCGCCCGTGCCGGCTGCGCGTACGCGCGTCGGAGGAGCTCCGAGGCGTCCCAGCCGGCGTTGAGAGCCGCGATCACCGGGCAGGTCATCTTGCGCGACAGCAGGTCATCGCCGACGGGCTTCCCGGTCACCGCGGAGTCGCCCCAGATGCCCAGGATGTCGTCGACCGCCTGAAATGCGAGGCCGATGTGGTGTCCGAATGCGCGGAATCCTTCGACGATGCGTGGTTCCGCCCCCGCGATGGCGGCCCCCATCGCGAACGGCGCGGCGAACATTGCCGCCGTCTTTCCCGACGCCATCCGCCAGTACTCCTCCTGGGTGACGTCGTTCCGCGTCTCGAACGAGATGTCGAGGTACTGGCCCTCGACGAGGCGCAGGCAGGCCTCGTCGAGTTCGCGCATCGCGGCCACCACGCGTCCGGGCGGGACGCCCGCATCGAGGAGCCGGTAGGTTGCGAGGCGCGCGAGCGTGAACATGCCATCGCCGGTGTTGATCGCCTGCGCGTCGCCGGCGAAGGTCCAGAGGTTCGCACGCCCGCGCCGGAAATCGCTGCGGTCCTCCACGTCGTCGTGGAGGAGGGAGAAATTGTGGACGAGCTCCACCGCCACCGCCGCCGCGACGGCCTGGTTGGCGTGCCCGCCGCAGGCCTCCGTGGCAAGCAGCACCGCAACCGGGCGCAGCATCTTTCCGCCGGAGGCCTGCTCTGGCCGCCCTTCGAGGTCCTCCCAGCCGAGGTGGTAGCGCATCCATGCGTAGAGGCCGTCCGGAGAGTCGCCGACCACGGTCCGCATCTCGTCGCGCACGAGTGCTCGGTAGCGGTCGGCGCGGGCATTCAGGCTCTCGGTCATGCGGGCTCCGTGACGCGCGACGTGCCGCTGGATGCGAGGACCAGGCGCGACTCCGCGGCGGCCTCGACGGCGGCTCGAGTGTAGAGCAGCGGGCGGTAGCGGCCGGCCAGGTAGTCGGCGATGCAGTCGTCGTACCGGGGGTGGCCCGGGATGCCGCTGTTCCCCGTCGGGAGCATGAAGCGGGCGCGATCCCAGTCCGCCAGGTCCAGCACCTGACGGTAGCCCGGTGCGACTAGCACGTTTCCGTCGTTTCGCCATAGTGCCTCTGCGCTCTGGGCGACCGAATTCACGTCACCGCCGAACGCATACGGCCCGCGCGAGAGCCACCTGCCGAGGACCGGCACCGCGCGCAACGGGTGGGCGAACTCGATCTGGTGGAGCGCGCCCCAGCGCCAGCGACCGGGATCTTCGCCCAGATCGCGCCGCAGTCGCTCCACGGCCCGCGCAGCGGCGCCCGCAAGTTGACGGTCCCGGTCGACGGGGCCGTCGAACCAGGGTGCCGAGGCGGCCTCGGCGGCGGCGACGATCTCACCCTGGATGCGGAAGTGGAACGAACCCACCTGAGCCACGCCAGAGAGCCCGCGCCCGAGGACAATGTCGGCGGAGGGCCCGGCGGCTCGAATCGCCATCGTCCGCGCGAGTTCGCGGTAGATCGCCTGCACCACCGCCGCGCCCGCGCTGGCCGGGTCCAGGCGGCCGTCCCACCGCTCTAGGAGCGGGCCTTCGGGCTGTGCCACCGTCCCTCGCGCCAGCAGCATATCGCGTAACCGGACGAGGTTGGCGTTATGTCGGTCCGTCTGGATCGCCTGGAACGAGCCGTGATCATGCGCCGGCTGGGCCTGGATGAGCGCCGCGATCCGCTCGGCACGTACCGGCTGGCACCACTCCTCGCCGAGTTCAAGGCTGCCGCCAGGCGCCTGGTTCGCGCTGACGATGAAGCCGGTAAGGATGGGCGAGGAGAGACGCGGCATCGCCTCCGGTGGCCACGGGTCAGGTGCGCGGGGAGAGCGTTCGCCGGACGTCGGCAGCAACCCTTCGCCTTCCAGACGTCGTGGGACGCGACCGGCAAATCGGTACCCAATGCGCCCGTCGCGGTGCGCGTAGACGAAGTTGAACGTGGTTCCCGGCCAGCGGTCGAGTGCCGCGGAGAACTCCTCCACGGAGTGGGCACGGAACACGGCGAAGAACGCCTCGATCAGGTCCCCGGGTTCAAGCGCGGTCGAGCGGAGGGCGATCGCGCGAGATTCGCCCTCCAGCGCCGGCCCGACGACCGGGCCGTGTCGCGTGACGAGGACGCGCTCATCGACCGGGGACGACGCGCGGACGTGGATGCGCTCGATCACCTCGTCGGCCTCGGCCCAGCCGTCTGCTGTGCGATAGCGCCGGGGCGACGCCGGGTCGAACGACTCCACGTAGCAGTCGGCGACATCGGCCATGCCGGCCGTGATCCCCCAGGCGATCTCCGCGGTGTGTCCGATCGCGATGCCGGGAACACCCGGGAGGTCGGCCCCTGC
>VGPD01000024.1 GCA_016875635.1 Chloroflexota bacterium | reverse complement strand
ATCGACTCCCCCTCGACGAAGCCGACGCAGCACGAGACGTTGCCGGGGAGGCGGTAGTCGAGGTCGCGCGGGCCGGTCATCGCGAGCAGCGGGATGCGGCGCGGGAGTTCCTCGATCAGCCGCGCCTGCAGGTGGCGTTCGCGGGAGAGGTCGGTTTCGCGGCGCTGGGCCGCGAGGGCGATCGCGCGCGCGAACCCCACGATAGCGGCGGTGTCCTCGGTGCCGGCGCGGAGCCCTCGTTCCTGGCCGCCGCCGAGGATCTGGCCGGCCAGCGGGGTGCCGCCGCGGAGGTAGAGCGCTCCCGCGCCGCGGGGCCCGTACATCTTGTGGGCGGTCACGGTCATCAGGTCGACCCCGAGCCGGTCGACGCTCACGCCCAGATGCGCGGCGGACTGGACGGCGTCCGTGTGGACGGCGGTTTGAGGGTTCTTCGCATGGACCAGCCGGGAGATCGCGGCGAGGTCGTTGACCGCGCCGACCTCGTTGTTCGCGTGCATGACGGAGACGAGGACGGTGTCGTCGCGGACGGCGGCCTCCAAGGCGGCGGGGTCGACGCGGCCGTCCGGGCCGGGTGCGACGCGGGTGACCTCGGCAAGGCCGTCACGCTCCAGTTGTTCCGCGGGGTCGAGGATGGCGTGGTGCTCCACCGCGGAGATGACGAGGTGGCGCCCCCGCTGCTTCGTCGCGCCGAGGACGCCGCGGAGGGCGAGGTTGTCTGCTTCGGAGCCGCCGGAGGTGAAGATGATCTCCTCGGCGCGCGCGCCGAGGTGGAGGGCGACGGCAGCACGGGCGTCGTCGATGGCGCGGCGGGCCTCCTGCGCCTCCACGTAGATGGAGGAGGGGTTGTGCCAGTGGGTGGTGAGGTAGGGCAGCATCGCCTCGACCACGGCGGGGTCGGGGGGCGTGGTCGCCGCGTGATCCAGGTAGATGCGCGCGGGGCGCTGCGCGGTCATGCCGTGAGGATAGGACTTCCCCGCTCTCTGCGGCCGTTGCGGCGCCCTCGGGGCCGGAGTTGCGCAGGCCGGAACCGCGCATCACTCGCGGGTCCACCGGCGCGGTAGCAAACGATCACGTGCCCTCGTACCATCGAGGTGATGGCGATGAACGGGATTGACGGGACACGCGAGCAAATCCTCGCGCTCTTGCGACGGCGGGAGCGCATGGGGGTGGATGACCTCGCACGCGAGTTGAAGCTGGCGGGCGCGACGGTGCGCCGTCACCTCGACCTGCTCCTGCGCGACAAATACGTCTCGGTGGCGCCGGAACGCGGCGGCGCGGGGCGGCCCCGGCACATCTTCGCGATCACGGACTCGGGGTCGGAGCTGTTCAGGCAGCACTACGTGCGGATGACGCGGCGGTTGCTCAACGAGATCGTCTCGTTGAGCGCGACCGAGACCGCCGGACGTTCTGGCGTGGAACTGGCCGACCTGATCTTTGTCCGGATGGCCGAGCGCCTCGCCACGGAGTATCGCGCCCGCGTGGAAGGCGACACGCTCGCCGACCGAGTCCGCTCGGTCGCGCGCCTGCTCTCGGACGAAGGGCTGGACTTCGAGGTCGTCGAGGCCGCGGACGGCGCGCGGTTGCTCGGACGGGGGTGTCCCTGCACCCGCCTGCTCGGTGAGCACGACGGCACCTGTGACCACGACCGCGTCCTGCTCTCCCGCGTCCTGGGCGTGGAGGTGCAACCGCTCGGCCTGGAGGCGCTCCCCCGCGATTTCGTCTGCGGCTACCTCGTGCCGACCTCGACACCCCGGTCGCCGCTGGAGAAGGCACGGGCCGGGGGGTAGGGCAGATGTGCCTCGGGGGTTCGCCGAGGCTGTGCCGCTGGGTTATCATTCATGAGAAGTTCGACGGCCAGGCCGTCGATGACGCTGGAGGTCTGATATGAGCATTCCCGGCATGGGCGCGCCGATCGCCGCCAAGCCACAGCCAACTCCCGTCGCCCTCGCGCCGGCGGTGACCATGACGGAACGCGCCGCGACGAAGGCGAAGTCGCTCCTGGAGGCGAAGGGGTATCCGGACGGGATGCTCCGCGTCTTCGTGGTCGGCGGCGGCTGTTCCGGCTACCAGTACGGCATGGCGATCGCGCCGCAGGCCGAGGCCGACGACCAGGTGGTGGTCCTCGACGGCGGTGTGAACGTGGTCATCGACCGAGAGTCGGTCCCGATGATCTCCGGCGCGGAGATCGACTTCGTGGAGGACCTGATGAAGTCAGGTTTCACGATCTACAACCCGAACGCGGTGTCTGCCTGCGCGTGCGGCTCCTCGTTCCAGACTGGCTCGAACCCGGGCACCCCGCGTCCCTGCTAGACATCCGTCCTGGTGGCGCATTGAGGCCCCGCTATGCGGGGCCTCTTGCTAGCCGGGGATCTGGCGAGGCGGGGTATCCTGCGGGCGCAGGTACGAGGGAGTCGAGCATGCAGGCCTGGATCAACGTCGGTACGCCGGAGAACTTCGAGATCCTGCGGAAACGGAAGTTCGACCTCTCGCCGTTCAAGGCTTCGCGTCGCCGTCAGACCGCGGAGATGCAGCCCGGCGACCGGATCGTCTACTACCTCACCGGCGTTGTGCAGTTCGGCGGGGTCGTCGAGGTGACCGGGCCGGTGCGCGAAGAGACGAAGGCGATCGGCCTGCATTCGGAGGTGAAAGAGGAAGAGGGCTATCCCTTCCGCCTGCCGACGAAGCCGGTCGTGATCGCGAAGCCGGGGGTTTACGTGGAGATCCGAGAGATCACCGACCTGCTGGAGAAGACCCGGCCGTTCGGGCCGAAGAAGCTTGGCATGTGCTTCCGAGGCAACGTCCACAAGATCTCGCAGCACGACCTCGACGTGATCGAGCGGCTCGTGCGCGAGCGCGCGTAAGGCGACGGCAATGCAAGAACCCACCTCTCGACGGTTGACACGAAGTGCGGATCGACGCATGGGCGGCGTCTGAGGCGGGATCGCGGAGTATTTCGCGATCGACCCCTCGCTGGTGCGGATTGTCGCGGTGGTCCTGCTGCTGATCGGGCCGCTCGGCGGGATGACGTTCCTCGCCTATGTCGTGCTGTGGATCGTGCTCCCGGAGTCTTCGACGGCGCCGGTGACTCGGGCCGACAACAGTACGCCGGACGGCGGCGAGACGAGGCTGATCATCGGGATCGGCCTGCTCGCCCTCGGCGCGTGGCTGCTGGTGGGGCGGCTGGGCTGGATGGGCTGGGGGATGATGGGATGGGGGACGGGGTGGATGCACGGGGGCTGGTTCCCCGGCTTCGCGTCGGGCCCGCTGGTGCTCATCGTCATCGGCCTGGTCGTGGTGATGCTGTCGCGTCGCCAGCGGCCGTAGGGATCCCGCAGCAATCAGGGTGCACGATGGCCAAGATGGCGACCGGTGCCCGCCTCCCCGCGGCTGGGTGGACGGCTTGCCGGCGTGGTCGGCCTCGAAGCCGGTCCGGGATCGCGTGCTAACCTCCTGATGCGGAGGGGCAACGTGCCCGACGACCTACCTGCGCACTTTCCTACTTCGACCGGCCGGCCGGAAGCGTCGCCGTGGCGGGAGTGGGGGGCCGAGACCTTCAATCTCGCCCGCGCCCTGGCCCGTCCTGTCCTGCTCGTGGTCGGTGGCGCGTGGGACGGCGCGGACGCGCGCCTCGATGCCGCGCTCGCCGACCCGCGTCTTGCCGTCCTAGTGGGAGAGCGTCTGGTCGCGGTGCGGGTCGACGCGGAGGAGCGGCCGGACGTAGCGGCGCGCTACTGGCCGGCGCCCGCCGTGCTGGCCCTGACCCCGGACGGTGAGCCATTCGCCCGCGCCGAACCCGACACCGAAGCCGTGCTGACGCTCGCCACCTCCGCCCTCGCGCGGTGGGACGGGGACCGCGAGGATGTGCTGTCCGAGGCGGAGACCGCGCGCATCACGCGCGCCGCCGCGAGCGCCGCAGGCGCGTACCGCCGTCCGTCCGCCGCCCTTACCCCTGCCATCCTCGACATCGTGATTGACCTGCTCGAGAAGGCCGAGCGTGAGCGCGATCCGGGCGCGCAGTCCACCGAGGCGTCACGGCTCTGGCGATACGCGCATCACCGGCGACGGACGGCCGGTGCAATTGAGCGTGCCCGGACAGTGGCGGGGGCGGCGCTGCGCCGCGCGTCGCGTCCGGGCAACATCTGCCGGGCCGGTGACATCGGTGATGCGCTCCTCGCGGTCGCGGAACTCGCGCGGGAGGACAACGAGGTGGCGGACTCGTTCCGCGAGCCGACGGAAGAGGCGGTGGCGTTCCTCGATGCCGCCCTGGGCGACCCCATGGGCGGCCTGAGGCACGCATTGCCGCCGGCGGGAGCGCCGGTGTTCGCAGACTCGTGCGCGCGGGCGGCACGCGGACTGATCGAGGTGGGGTCGGCGTTCAGCCGGCGGGACTGGACGGCGCGCGGGCTGCGCGCCGTCGAGTTCATCGTGTACCGGATGCGTGCGGGCGAGGCGGGCGTCTACCACGCGTGGGACGGTGAGGCGCGCGTGCTCGGGCTGCTGGACGACCAGGTGCAGACGTTGCTGGCGCTACTCGCGGCGTACGAGGTGAACGGTGCGGGGGTCTACCTCGAACATGCGCGGAGCCTCGCACGGGTGATCGAACGCGGTTGGTGGGAGCGGGGGCATGGGTTCCTGGACACGGGAGAGGGGCACGAGGAGGTCGGGCTGCTGGCGGAGCCGCTCGTCCCGTTCGCTTCGAACGTCGCAGCAGCGGAGGGCTACATCTGGCTCTCGCGTCTCACTCACGACGACCGGTTCATCGACCTGGCGATGCAGACGCTTGTCGCGGTCGCGCCCGGGTTCGAGACGCGCAGCGCAGGGGCGGCCTCGTTCGCGCGGGTGGTGGACCGGATCCTGACGGCGGAGCCGGAGGTGAAGGTGGTGGGCGAGTTCCCGGTCGGCGAGCCGGACCGGGTGGCCGACCCGCTCCATCACGCCGCGCTGCGGCTCCCCGTGCCCGCACGGACGGTGCAGCGGCTGTCGCTGGCGGCTGACGCCGGGTTGATGCGTGACCTGGGGCTGCCCGTCGACCGACCACGCGCGGCATACGTCTGCGCCGGTCGCGACTGCTCTGCGCCGATCACGGACGCGGAGGCGCTGGTGGCGGCCGCATCCGCCCTGGTCGGCTTCGGCGAGACCTTCGACGACGGCGAAGGACTGGACGAGGGCGACTAGATCTCCGGTTCGCCGGAAACGGGAGGTTCGTCCGCCGAGCGGGTGAGGTCGCGAATGCGCTGGACCCGCCACATGGCGTCCAGGTCGCGGTCGGTCATCTCCTGCACCCAGGTCAGCACCTCGACCTCGCCGAGGAACGGGTGGATACCGACGTTGCGCCAGCGTCCGCCCGCGCTTTCGAGCGTCCAGAGCGTCTCCTCGCGCAGCGTGACGAAGTCGTAGAGCAGTTCAGCGACATCGTCGATGTCGTCGACCTCTCCCGGGACCTGTCCTGCGCGCCGTGCTGCGATGGCGGAACCGTCCACACGGAGCATGGCTTCGAGCGCCTGCAGGTCCTCCCGCTCGGCGTCACGCAGGTAGCAGACGATCGCGGCGATGCTGGACTCTTCGCCCTCGGGCACGGCGAAGAGCACTCGCTCGCCCGCGCCGGCAACGAGGCGGCTGATGCGGTGGCCCACCTCGCGCAGGGCTTTGACGAGGTAGCGGCGGCGGTCGCCATGCACGGTGGAGATGTACTGCGGCATGATGCCGATGGTGCGCCTTCCGGGGCGGCGCGGCAACGGAGGTGCGATATGGCGGATGAGGCTCGACCGGGGCTGCTGGACCACCTGCTGGTGCGCGGGCCGGACGTCGCCGTCCTCGTCTCGTTCTACCGCGAGGTGCTGGGCGGGACCGTGGTGGAGGAGGATCGCCCTCACTGGGTGCGCGTCCGTGTGGCGGACATTGACCTGGGACTGCACGCCGGTGAGGCCGGGGGCGGCGCGCAGCCGCGATTCCGCGTGCAGAGCGTCTCGGCGTTCCGGACGCACCTCGAATCACACGGGGTGACCATCCCTGAGGGGTACCATGCGGTCCCGGGCGGTGTGGAGCTCGACTTCTTCGACCCGGCCGGGAACCGGCTGGGTGTGGTGCAGTACGGGGTGGCGCTGGCTGATCTGGGGTGAAGTTGGACGGCACCCGTCCAGCCGTGCGTTGACCCAGCGATCCCCCGCACCGACCATCGAGGCGTGAACGCCGCGTCTCTCCCGTACACCGTGCTGGTCCTGCTGGTCGAACTGGCCGTGGGCTCGCTCGCGATGCTCACGGTGTTCGACGCCCGCCGGCAGGTGACGGTGGGGTACGTGAAGGCCGGTGCGATGCTGGTGCTGCCGCTCGCGCTGCTCGCGGCGTGGACGGTCACCACACTTGAATCTCGATCCGAGGTCGATGGGTACGCGCTGGCCGAGGGCTGGCTTCGCCCGTTCACGCTGGCGCTCGCGGCATTCGTGGCCATCGCGGTGATGCACACCATCGCGGCGTTCACGCGGCGTCACGGGGCGGGGATCCTCCTGGGGATGATCGGCAGCGTCGTGGGCGTCGTTGCACTGGTGCTGCTGGCGGGGTTCCTGGCGCCGCCGGCCTGGTCATTCGCGGGCCTCGTGCTCTCGATCCTGGCGTCCACGGCCGTGCTGGGCGGTTCCCTGATGGCGATGACGTGGGGGCACTGGTACCTGACGTCCGGGCGGTTGCCAAAGGAGCCGATGGAGCAGATGGCGCTGGTGGTCCTGGTGGCGCTGGCCGTCCAGGGGATCCTGGTGCTGGCGGGGGCGGCACTCCCGGCGCGGGATGTGCCGCTGTCGGGCGGGGCGGAGATCGGGCTGGCGGCGAACCCGGCGTTCTGGCTGCGGGTGGGGGTGGGCCTCGTCTTCCCGATCGGTGTGACCTGGCTGGCGTTCCGGGCGGCGCAGATTCGCGGAATGATGTCGGCGACGGGCCTCCTGTACATCGCGCTGGGGGCGATCCTCGCTGGCGAGGTGCTCGCGCGCGGTCTGCTATTCACGACCGGGAACGCCGTCTAGCCTCACGTTCGCGTGCAGGTCGGCCATCGCGCATTTGGTCACGCATGCTCGTCGGGTCGGGCGTACGATTGCGGCACCACCCAACCGGGACCGCGAGGTCAACGGTGAGCGACCGAGATTCTATCCGAGGCCGGGCGTCAGGCGGCGATCCGGGCGGGCAGGCGGATCTGCCCATTCGCCGTCGCGAGCCGGATCTTCTCCCCTCGACGCTGGCCACGGCCCGCGCACGAATCCGTGCGCGTCTCGGCGACGTAACAGCTACAGGTGACAATCCAGCGCGCGATCGCGCGGTCGAGGATGCCGACCTAGTTGCGGCGATTGCACGCGGAGAGGTGGAGGCGCTCGAACGGCTGTATGACAGTTACGGGGCGCTGGTCTTCTCCGTGAGTCTGCGGGTTCTGCACGACCATCATCTGGCGGAGGATGTGGTGCAGGAGGTCTTCCACCGCCTGTGGCGGCAGCCGACCTCATTCGACCCGGCGCGGGGACGATTCACGTCTTGGATGATGTCCGTCACCCGCAACCGCGCGCTGGACGAGTTGAGACGCCGGAACCGGAGGTTCCGGTCGGAGGAGCGGGACGAGGATCCGGAGCGGGAGTTCGCCGGGGGCGACCGCTTCGACGAGCCCGAGGTGGAGGTGATCCTGGCGGAGATGCGGACCGTCGTGAGTGCTGCGATGACGCGGCTGCCGGCGGCCCAGCGAGAGGTGATTGAGCTCGCCTACTTTGGTGGGCTGACGCAACAGGAGATCGCGGAGCGGACGGGTGATCCGCTCGGCACGGTCAAGACGCGGATCCGCCTGGGCATGCGCCGGCTGCGCGTCGCCCTCGTGGAGTACATGGATGTCGTCTCGCCGGTACCGGAGACGCCGGACGGGAGGGACGCCGGGGAGACGGGACGCGCGTGACGCCAGACGAGCGAGAGGCCCTGCTTGCCGCCTACGCCCTTGGCACGCTCAGCGAGCCGGACGCGCGTGACGCTGCCCGGCTGGTGCGCACTGATCCCTCCGCCGCCGCCGAATGGCGTGCCTACCGCGAGATTGCCGACCTGATCGCGCTGGGTGCCCCCCAGCGCCAGCCAGATCCGTCGCTGCGCGAGCGCGTCCTGGCTGCGGCACGCCGTCGAGGCCACCCGTGGCGGCGGACGTGGCGTGAGCGGTACATGCCGATGGCCGGGATGGCCGCAGTACTCGCCGTCGTCACGCTGTGGGCCGTGAAGTTGCAGGCGGACGTGGGCTCCCTGCGGCGGCAGACGCGCGACCTGACGGCGGTGGTGGCGCAGCGCGATCCGGCGACCGAACGCGAGGTCAGTGCACTCGGGCTTCAGCTGGAGAACGTGCGGCGCGATCAGCAGACGTTGATCGCGGTCCAGGCCGACCCGAAGGTGCGGAAGGTGACGCTGGAGGAGACGCCCGCCAGTCATGGCGCCGGCGGGCAGTACCTCTGGAGCGAGCAGGCGAACGCGGGTGTGGTCTCACTGGACGGGCTGCCGCAGTTGCCGCTGGGCCAGCAGTACAAGGTGTGGCTGGAGGATCGGCTGTCTCGACTGATCCTTGACTCGACGTTCGTCCCCGACGCGCAGGGCAGCGCCCGGGTGGTACTGGAAGCGAACCGGGTGGTGGAGCCGGTGCGGATCTACATCGTCGCGGGGAAGTCGGACGGGCAGGATGGCCCGGTCGTCCTGCACGGGACGATCTGGCGAGACGATGGCACGAAGATCCCCCGTTAGCGAGCGCCGGCTACTCCGCCGCCTCGCGCTGGGGCGGCTTCGCCTTCGCCGTCTCCTGTGCACGGTGCATCTGTTCCGTGCGTGAGGCGGCGAGCGCCTCCTCTGGCGTCTGTCCGAGGAGACGGCGGTCGAGGTACCAGAAGATCTCGCGGAGGATCGCCGCCAGCGGGATGACGATGACGAGGCCGGTGAAGCCTGCAACGGCACCGCCAAGGACGAGCAGGACGATCACCACGGCGGGGTGCAGGTTCACCGCGTCTCCCTGCACATGTGGCACGAGCAGGTTGTTCTCCAGCTGCTGCACGATCAGGTAGACGAGCGCCACGGGGATCAGCAGGTCGGGCGCCGTCGCGGCGACGATGATCAGTCCGGGTACCGCCCCCAGCCACGGGCCGATGATGGGGATGAGCTCGGTCACGCCGGCCCAGACACCGAGGCCAATCGACAGTTCGACGCCCAGGGCAGTCATTGCGACGCCCACGGCGGCACCCACGATGAGACCGAGGAACAGCTGTCCGCGGATGTAGCGGCCCAGGAGATGGTCCGCGATGCGCAGGATATTGCGAGCGTCCTCGCGAACCTCGGGCGGGACTGCCGCGAGGAGCGCGGGGATGACCGTCGGGCGGTCACGCATCACGTAGAACATCCAGAAGGGCATCACGGCGAAGCCGAAGAGGGTGCCAGCGGTCGAGGTGAGGATGGTCACCGTCCGGCGTGCGGCGGCCTCGCCCGCGTTCGCGGCCGCGGATGCGGCGTCATCCGCCAGCCCGTTCAACTGTTCCTGAAGTTCGGGAGAGACGTTCTCGTGGTAGAGCCGCACCCATTCGTCGGCCTGCTCTCGGGCCTCTCGCACGAAGGAAGGCAGACGGTCCACGAAGTGGTTGACCTGGTGGGCGGCGACCGGGATGAGATAGAACCCGGCGGCAGCGAGGCCAGCCAGACCGACGAGGTAGATCAGCCCGACCGAGAGGCCGCGGACCAGGATGCGGCGCTGCTGGCTGACGCGCGGTTCGACGAATCGTGCGAGCAGCCCGACGACCGGCTCGAGGGAGTAGGCGATGACGGCGCCGACGCCGAAGGGGATGAGGGCCCCGCGTGCCCTCCAGCCGAGGAAGAGGAAGAAGGCGCAGGCCGCCAGCCAGAGAGAAAGTCGCCAGCGGTCTTTCGTCATGGGCCCATTGTGCCGTATGCAGGCCATCTGCGCGGTATCATCGGTGTCGTGAGCAACACCGCGCAGCAGATCGAGCACGCCATCGCCGGGTCGGGCCGTCGCCTGACCGGGCCGCGGCGCACCCTGGCCGAGGCGCTTCTCACGCTCGGCGACCACTTTGCGGCGGAGGAGCTGTTGCAGGCGGCGCCGGGGGTGGGGCGGGCGACCGTGTTCCGGACGCTGCGGATGCTGCAGGAGTCGGGCCTCGTGTGCCAGGTCGTGATGGACGATGGGCACACCGTCTACCGCCTGGGCTCCGAGGAGCACCACCACCACGTCATCTGCTCGGAGTGTGGTGCGGTCGCGGATATCGCCTCCACCCGGCTGGAGAAAGCACTGGGCGCCATCGCGGTCGAGACCGGATACGAGGTGGACGCGCACCGGCTGGAGCTTTATGGACGCTGCCCGGACTGTCGTGCGGCGCGGGCGTCCGCGAAGTAACGGTTGTGGGGCGGGTGCCCGCTCGGGTACGCTCCCTCCCCTGTTGATACATGGGCTCAACTTCGGCTCGTTCGGAGGGCAGGATGGCGCTCGAATCACGGCACGTCCCGGACCGTGCGCCGCTGGCCGAACACCATCACGCCGACACGGCGCTGGAGGTGCGGCACCTGACGGCCGGCCATCCCGGAATGCCTCCCGCCATCGACGACGTTTCGCTCCGCGTCCCCGTCGGCGAGATCGTGGGGCTGATCGGGCCGAATGGCGCCGGGAAGTCGACGCTGTTCAAGGCGAGCCTCGGCCTCATCCATCCGGCGCGTGGCGAGGTGCTGGCCTTCGGCCGCCCCGTCCGAGACTCGCGGGCGGAGATCGCATACATGCCCCAGGTGGAGGAGGTGGACTGGGAGTTCCCGGTCTCCGTCCTGGATGTGGTGATGATGGGGCGGTACCAGGGGCCGCGCCCGTTCCTCGGCTGGTCGCGGGCGGACCGGGCGGCGGCGCTGGCGGCGCTGGGACGCGTGGGGCTGGCGCCCTACGCGGGGCGCCAGGCGGGCCAGCTGTCCGGGGGGCAGCGGCGGCGGATCCTCATTGCGCGGTCGATCGCACGCGGCGCCCGGCTGTTGCTGCTGGACGAACCGTTCGCCGGGCTCGACGCCGCAGTGCAGCACGACCTGCTGGCGCTCATGGATGACCTCGCCTCGGAAGGTCGGAGCATCCTCATCGCCACGCATGATCTTTCGTGCGTCGCGAACTCGTGCGACCAGGCGATCTGCCTCAACCGGCGCGTGGTCGCTGCGGGCCAACCTAAGAATGTGCTGACGGAGGCGATCCTGACGGCGACGTTCGAACGCCACCTCCTCGCGATCCCGCAGGCGATGGATATCGTCCGGATCGCGGACGATGAGCACCTGGAGACGCATGAGCAGCAGGTGCCCCGATGATCGACTGGCTGCT
Source organism: Chloroflexota bacterium (assembly GCA_016875635.1). Classification (GTDB taxonomy): domain Bacteria; phylum Chloroflexota; class Dehalococcoidia; order UBA2979; family UBA2979; genus SURF-43. The sequence goes on along the minus strand of VGPD01000024.1, from coordinate 24,582 downwards.
GGAGCCGTACCAGTACGAGTTCATGCGCCGCGCGTTGCTGGTGCTGCTGGTGACGAGCGTGGTGATGGGCGTCGTGGGCGGGTTCGTGGTCCACAAGGGGTTGGCGTTCTCCGGCGACGCGCTGGCGCACGCGACGCTGGCGGGGGTCGCCGTCGCATTCGTCGCCGGCGCGAGCGTGGGCCTCGGCGCGCTGGTGGCGGCGGTGCTGACGGCGCTGGGGATCGGGTGGACGCGCGACCGGGCGCGCGTCTCCGCGGATACCGCGATCGGGATCGTTTTCGTGGCGATGTTCTCGCTGGGGATCGTGATCCTCTCGCGCCGCACGTCGTACACGCCTGACCTGATGTCGTTCGTGTTCGGGAACATCCTCGGTGTCTCCGGTGCGGACGTGGCCGGGTCGGCGGCGCTCGCCGTGGTGGTGCTGCTGTTCGTGGGCGCGTTCTACCGGGAGCTGCTGCTGGTGGCCTATGACCCGGCCACGGCAGCGACGACGGGGGTGCCGGCGAAGTTGTTCCAGTACGCGACGCTGTTGATGGTGGCGGTCGCGGTGGTCGTGGCGCTGAAGGCGATCGGGATCGTGCTGATAAATGCGATGCTCCTGATCCCTGTTTCGACCGCGGCCCTCTTCCTGCGCCGGCTGCCCTCGATCATGGCGGTGGGAGCGCTGATCGCGTTCGCGTGTGCGGCGGCCGGGCTGCACCTGTCGTATTACGCCGGTGTCGCGACCAGTCCCGCGATCGTGCTGGTCGCGTGCGCCGTCTTGCTTGCCGTCCTCGGGGTCACCTCGCGACGGGGTGTGCGGCTTCCCGCGCCGGCCAAGGCGGGGGCGTGATGGCCGCGGGCGGTACGGGCGAGGAGCGCGACTGGCTGACGTTGCCCCGGATGCTGGTGTCGCCGGTCTACGACATCCTTGGCTTCTCGATCACGGCCGGCGGCGAGGGCTGGGTGGAGTGCACGCTGGTGATCCGGGACGAGTTGTTGAACTCGGACGGAGTGTTGCACGGGGGCGTCTGGATGCTGGTGGCGGACTCCGCGCAGGGCGGCGCCGTGCGGACGCTGATCAACCCCGAGGAGCGGACCGCAACGGTGCAGTCTGACTTCCGCTGGTTGCGCCGCCTCGAAGGGGATCGGCTTCGCTGCGTCGGGCGGGTGGTGCGGCGGACGCGTCAGGTCTGGCACACGGACGTAGAGTGCTTCGATTCGGCGGACACACTCGTGGGGACGGGTACCGGGACGTTCGTCGTCGTCCCGCGGGAGAGTAAGCCCCTCGCGATCCCTGATTGAGCCGGTGGGCCGTCCTGGCTATGGTGAGGGGGCAGCGCGTCCCGCGCGTGAAGGGCCCGGCGATGGCCGACGACCCCGCCCCGTCCTTTGAGCGTGAACGCCCCGATCCGAAACAGATCGACCGCAAGGCACGCCTCCAGATCCCTCCTAACCGGCCCGCCAAGCAGGATCCCGCGGTCCGCGTGGGCAACTGGGACGAGGTCTCCTTCCTCTTCGACCCCGAGGTGGCGAAGGTTGAGGCGAGCCGGTGCATCCAGTGCCCTGCGGCGCCCTGCACGAAGGCGTGCCCTGTCCACAACGACATCCCCGGTGCGCTCTGGCTGCTGGAGCGTGGCAACCTCGACGGCGCCGCCGACGTGTTCCGCGAGACGAGTGAGCTGCCGGAGATGTGCGGTCGCCTCTGTCCGCAGGAGCGGCTGTGCGAAGGCCACTGCGTCGTCGGCAAGAACGCGCTCCCCGTCGCCATCGGGAAACTCGAGACGTTCGTGACGGAGTGGCAGCGCGCGCACGGCGGCCCACCGGCACCCGCGCCGGTCGCACCGACCGGACGCCGTGTCGCGGTCATCGGCACCGGTCCGGCCGGCATCGCCGTCGCGGAACGGCTGGCGCGGCTGGGGCACGCGGTCGTGATGTACGAAGCCTGGCCAGAGCCGGGTGGCGTGTTGCGGTATGGCATTCCTGACTTCAAGCAGAACAAGCCCGCGGTCGACCGAAAATTCGCCGACCTGCGCGCGCTCGGCATCGAGGTCGTGACCGGGATGCGGGTGGGTGTCCAGCTCTCCTGGTCGACGGTGCGCGCGGGGGTGGATGCGGTGTTCCTCGGCGTCGGCGCATCCGAAGGTTCGCGCCTCGGGATCGCGGGTGAGGACGCCGAGGGGGTGATCACGGCGACGGAGTTCCTGGTGCGGGCGAACCTGCCACCGGAGCATCTGACGGAGTCGCTGCGGGCCCCGCTCGGGTCCCCGCAGCGTGTCGTGGTCGTCGGCGGCGGCGATACGTCGATGGACTGCGTGCGGTCGGCGCGCCGGCTGGGCGCGACGGAGGTGACGCTGATCTACCGGCGGACCGAGGCGGAGATGCAGGGGCGCACCGAGGAGCGGAAGCACGCGGCGGAGGAAGGCGTGTGGTTCGAGTACCTCGCCGCGCCGGTGGAGGTGCTCCGGGACGCGGGCGAGCGAGTGCGCGGGTTGCGTTGCCAGCGGATGGAACTTGGTGAGCCGGACGACACCGGCCGCCGCCGTCCGCAGGCGATTCCGGGCTCGGAGTTCGACATCGACGCGGACCTGCTGGTCACGGCCATCGGCTACAACGTAGAGCCAGAGTGGGGGCAGATCCTGCCCGACCTGGTGCGAGACCGCTGGGATCGGTTCGTCGCCGACCCGGAGACGCTGCAGACGAACCTTCCGGCGGTCTTCGCCGGCGGGGATGCGGTGAACGGCGCGGACCTGGTGGTGACAGCGCTGGCGGACGGCCATCGTGCTGCGGCGGCAATCGATCACTACCTGCGCGGGCTCGGTCCGGCGGGGCCGGCTGGCGCTTCGCCAGAGACGCGCGGCCAGCGCTTCATCGGCGATTCCTCGCTGCTCGGGTAGCCTCGGCCGCTCGGGGCCGCTGGTACACTGGCGATCCAGATTTCACCACGCGAGGTGAGGACACGCGGCCGGTGACGGCGGCGTCCAGAGGGGGACTCATGGCATCGGTCAGCGTGGGGCAGGAAGCCCCGGATTTCACACTGGTCAACGAGGCGAACGAGAAGGTCACGCTGTCTGAACTGCGTGGGAACACGGTCGTGCTCGTGTTCTATCCGTTCGCGTTCTCCGGCCTCTGCACGACAGAGATGTGCTCGGTCCGCGACAACTACGACAACTGGATCGCGAAGGGGGCGAAGGTCTTCGGGATCAGCCGCGACTCTCGCTTCGTCCAGGCGGCGTTCAAGAAGCAGGAGAACCTCAACTACAGCCTGCTGGCGGACACCAAGGGCAGCGCGGCGATGAAGTACGGCGTGTGGAATGAGGCCGCTGCGGCCGCCGAGCGCGCGACGTTCGTGATCGACCGCGACGGCAAGATCGTCTACCTGGTCCACAACGGGTTCTCGGAGGGGCGCGACCACTCCGTGATCGAGGAATACATCAAGTAAGCCTCGCTGTCGGATGACGTCATGCGAGCGCCGGGTGGAAACCCGGCGCTCGCTGCGTTAGCGTGAGCGGGACGGAGGCGGCACATGGACCCTCGACTGGCCCGGACACGCGACGGTGACTATTGCCCCGTCCGCGCCTCCCTTGCCCTCCTCGGCCAACGATGGGTGCCACGGATCGTGTACGAGCTGCGGGGCGGCCAGCTGCGCTTCAACGACCTGGCGGCGAAGGTCGGAGGATGCAATTCCCGCACGTTGCGTGACCGTCTTCGCGATCTGGAGGAGGCTGGCCTGGTCCTTCGACACGAAGTCACGGCGGCACCGCCCTGGGTGGAGTACGAACTGACCGGGCGCGGCCACGAGCTCGCGGAAGCGCTTGCCCCGCTCGCCTCGTGGGGCCGGCGTCACCTCTCCCTGACCAGCGCTCCGGCGATCGTGGAGTGAGCGCGGCACTGACCTTCCAGACGCTCGCGAAGGGGGATGTGATCCCCTTCCACATGACCGTCACCCCCGCGGAGATCGAGGGCTACCTTTCGGCGACCGGCGAGGATCCCGTGCGCTGGACGGACGCCGTGCCGCCACTGCTGCTCGCGGCATTCATGGTGGCCGGGCTGCTGGAGCGAGTGCCGATCCCCCTCGAAGTGATGCACACCGGCCAGGAGATCGAGGCGCGGCGCGCCGTGCGGCCGGGCGAGCCGCTGGACGTGCGGATTACGGTCCCGGCGCTCAGCCAACGGCGGGGGGCGACGATCGCTCAGTTCGAAGCCGAGGCGCTGGCCGGGGACGAGGTCGTGTTCATCGCACGCATCTCGGTGCTCGCGCCGCCGCCTGCGGGGGGTGAGGGATGACCGCCCCCGACGTCGCCCCGGTCACCCGCGTCATCGATCAGGCGGGCGTCGACGCGTACGCGCGGTACGGGAAAGACCCGAACCCGATCCACCGCGAGACGCCCGAGGCGTACGCCGGGCCGTTCGGCAGGCCGGTGGCGCACGGGATGCTGGTGCTGGCCCTGGCCTCGGAGGCGATGGCCGGGACCTTCGGCCGCGCGTGGGCGGAGAGCGGCACACTGAAGATCCGCTGGCGGTCGCCGGCCTTCCCGCCGATCCGGGTGACCGCGCGCTGCACGCCGAAGTCGGAGGCGGACGGCCTGCTGACCTACGACGTGGTGTGCGAGGACGAGGCGGGCGAGCCGCTGCTGACCGGCACCGCCACCGTGCGTCCGTGACCCCAGGATGACCGGAAACCCCGCGCCGGACGAGGCCTTCGCCGACCGGATCTATAACCAGATCTGCTTCGCCTGCGGCGACGCGAACGGCCACGGGCTGCACATGCGATTCGAGCGCGACGGCGAGAACGCCGTGCGCTGCGTCTACGTCCCGAAACCGGAGGACCAGGGCTTCCCCGGTGTGGTGCATGGCGGGATCGTCGCGGCGCTCCTCGACGAGTCGATGGCGTGGGCGATGTGGGCGTGGGACCGCGCGCTGGGCGTGACGGCGAAGATGGAGACGCGCTACCGCCGTTCGGCCACGCTCGACGGCCCGCTGACGGTGCGCGCGCGTGTCGAGTCCGTGCGGGGGCGCCGGATTGAGGCGCGGGCGCATGTCGAGGACGCGCAGGGCGCGACGATCGCGGAGGCGACGGCGGTCTTCATGCGCTTCACGCCCGATGAGGAGCAGCGCGTGTCGGTGGCGATGGGCCGCGAGCCCTCTGCGGCTCCGCGACCAGAAGGCTAGATCTTCACCACTTCCGGTTGTCTTGCGTGCTCCCGCCTGAGCGTTTCCTTCGCAGCGACGAGGAACCACAGGCCGGCGGCTGCCATGATCACGCCGTTGGCCGCCAGCCCCCAGCCGAATGAGGTCGCATCGGCGAGCGCTCCCAGGAGCGGTGGGCCAACCATGAACCCGACGTCCCCCGATGTGCGGAACATGCCCATGGCCAACCCTCTGAGGTGGGGCGGGGCGATATCTGCCGTATAGGCGGCCGGGGCCGGACCGGCCAGCGATGAGCCGAGCGCGTGGACCAGCGCGCCGGCAAGGAACATCGGATATCCGCCGGCCGACGCGAGCATGAACATCGAGATCGCCACGACGAGGCTACTGGGGACAATCGACCACTTACGGCCGAACCAGTCGGCGATCACCGCGGCCGGCGCCAGCAGGACGATGTTGATCAGGGCCATGACAGTGAACACCGCACCCAGGACTCCGGGCGACATGTGAAGGTGTTCCGCGGCATACAGCGGCATGAGGGTCTGCTTGCCGGCGGTGCGCGTGAGGAAGATCGCCATCACCACGAACGAGATCGCCACAAAGTCTCGCGAGATGGCAAACCGGAACCACTCGAACCGGGGCGGCGCTGATACCGGCGAGCCCGGCGCCGACGGAACTCGGACCGCCTCGATCTGGGCCAGCGCCAGGTGGCGTGTCTCGGGGATTTTGAAATAGGCGTGGACCATGGCGAACAGCGCGGCCACGCCGGTGACGATAAAGGGCGCCCGCAGCCCCCAGAACTCGGCGAGTATGCCCCCCAGGGCCGGCCCGATCGAAACCCCCAGCAGGAGTGCCCCCTGGTTTGTGCCGATGAACCGGGCGCGGTTGGCCGGCGTGGAGATGTCGGTCAGGTAGATCTGTGCTCCGGTCATGTACATCGCGGAGCCCGCGCCCGCCACGAACCGCCACGCGAGGAGGTCGACAATGCCGACCGCGAAGCCCGAGCCGACCATCCCGATGCCGGTCACGAATGGCCCGGTGACCAGCAGCAACCGGCGCCCGTAACGATCGGACAACAGTCCCAGCGGGATATTCAGGATCAGCCGTGCCAGCGCGAACGAGGACAGGGTCAGCCCGATCGCCGCGGAGCCAACGCCGAACTTCGCCGCGAACAGCGGGAGGACAGGCGAGATCACGCCTTGCCCGGCCATCACCAGCACCGTAGCGATGCTGATCAGCAGAAGCTGGTTGTATTCGAGGAGCGGGCCCAGCGGCCCACGGAGCCACCGCGGGAGGCGGTTGATCAGCGGCCGCGCCTCGGGCGCGCCGGTGTCCATCTCACCCACCCATTGACTGGTCGAGCGGCACGTACGGCCTGCCGAGCGCTGTCGCGACGGCCTCGTGGACGACCTGCCCGCGCCAGACGTTGACACCGTGCGCCAGCGAGGCGTCCCGTCGCACGGCCTCGACGACGCCGAGACTGGCGATCCGCAAGACGTACGGCAGCGTGAGCGAGGCGAGCGCACGCGAGGAGGTGCGCGGGACGGCGCCCGGCATGTTCGGCACGGCATAGTGGACGACGCCCTCGTCCACGTAGACCGGGTCGCGGTGGTCGGTCGGGCGGATGGTCTCCACGCAGCCGCCCTGGTCGATGGCGACGTCCACGATCACGGCGCCGCGCGGCATCGAGCGCACCATCTCGCGCGTCACGACCACCGGCGCGCGTGCGCCCTCGACGAGGACAGCGCCGATCACGAGGTCGGCGTCCCGTACGGCGTCGGCGAGGCCGGCGCGCGAGGCGTACAGCGTCTCCACGCGACCGGCGTAGCGCTGGTCGAGTGCGCGCAGCTGCGTCTCGTCGATCGACGCGACCGTCACGCGCGCGCCGAGGCCGGCGGCGATCCGCACGGCGTTGCTGCCGACGGTGCCGGAGCCGATCACGACGACGTGCGCGGGCGGCACCCCGGCGACGCCGCCGAGGAGCATCCCGCGTCCCGGGCCGGGGCGCTTCAGGAAGTGCGCACCGACCTCGACGGCCATGCGGCCTGCGACCTCGGACATCGGGGCGAGGAGCGGGTGGGAGCCGTCTTCGCGCCGCACGGTCTCGTAGGCGATCGCGATGCAGCGGCTGTCGATGATCGCCTGTGCGGCGTGGGGCTCCGCCGCGAGGTGGAGGTAGGTGAAGATCACCTGTCCTTCGCGCATCAGGCCGTATTCGTTTGGCTGTGGCTCTTTGACCTCGCAGACGAGGTCGGCGCGGGCGTAGACCTCTTCCGGCGTGGCGATCACCTGTGCGCCCGCAGCCGCGTAGTCCTCGTCGAAGTAGTGCGAGCCGGCGCCGGCGTTCGTCTCGATCAGGACGGTGTGGCCCGCGTGGACGATGTCGCGGACGCAATCCGGGAGCAGGGCGACGCGGTATTCCTCCAGCTTCTGCTCGCGGACGCAGCCGACGATCATGGGAGGCGCTCCAGCAGGTCGCCGGGCCGAAGCACCTCGCTGGCGGCGGCCTTCGGCTGGCCGTCTCGCTGTGCCCGTTCTACGGCGACAGTGCCTCCGATGACCGCGATCTCGGCGGTGTTGCCGATGGCGGCGAGGACCGTGCCGGGCGGCTCGCCCGGCGCGCCGGGGCGGTAGCGCGCCTCGAACAGGCGGACGGTCTCGCCTCGCAGGCTGGCAGCGGCGCCGGGCTGCGGGTCGCAGCCGCGGATCTGCGCGCTGACGATGCGGCCGTGCTGCATCCAGTCGACCTTCGCGTGCTCCGGACCGCACGGGGGCTCGTACGTCGCGAGCGATTCGTCCTGCGGGACGCGCTCGGCGACGCCCTCGCGCACGAGGCGGACCGCCTCCACGAGCGCCTCGACGCCCATGGGGTAGAGCCGCTGGAAGTAGAGCGTGCCGACGGAGTCGTCGTCGGCGATGTCGACGGTGCGCTGGAGGAGGACGGGGCCGGTGTCGATGCCCTCGTCCACCCAGAAGACGGTGAGGCCGGTCTGCCGCGCGCCGGAGATGATCGCCCAGTTCATCGCCGTGCGGCCCCGATGCGCGGGGAGCAGGGACGGGTGGTACTGGATCGCACCGTGGGTGGCAGCGTCCAGGACGCGCTTCCGCACGATGTCGGTGACGAAGGCGAAGACGAGGAGCTCCGGCTCCCAGGACTTGTAGATCTGGAACGGTTCGTCCTGGCGGAGCATGGGCGTCTCGATCACCGGGACGCCGGCCTGCGCCGCCGCCTCGAAGAGAGGGTCGGGACGCGAGCCCTGGCGGGGCGTGGAGACGCCGACGATGTTCTCGCCCGCGGCGCGCAACTGCTCGAAAACGTCTTTGCCGAAGGCCGCCTGGCCGAACAGGACGATGCGCATGCGGTCTCCTCCACGCGGTCGCCCTCAGGCGGGCGCGGGTTCCGAGTATAGGCGGGGGGCCCGCTACGGGCCGGGGTCGGGCGGCCGGGGACATCTCGCTAGTCGGGGTCCTGCGTGTCGATGGCGCGGTACATGTACCAGGCGCCGACCGAGCGGTAGGGGGCCCACGGCGCGCCGATGGTGAGCGCCTCCTTCGGCGTCGGCGTCTGAGGCAGGCCGTAGGCGATCTTCATGCCGTTGCGGATGCCGAGGTCGCCCACGGCGAGGACGTCCGGGCGGCCGAGCGTGAACATCATGAACATGTGCGCGCTCCACTCGCCGAGGCCTTTCACGGCGGTGATGCGCTCCACGATCTCGTCGTCGGACATCGTTTCGAGGTCGTTGAAGTCGAGCGTCTTGTCGATGGCCTTCGCGGCGAGGTCGCGGAGGTAACCGGCCTTCTGGCGGGAGACGCCGGAGGCGCGGAACTGCTCGTCGGTGGTCTTCAGGACTTCCTTCGGGGTGGGCGGGCGGTCCTGCTTCGAATAGAGGGCGAACCACTTGCGCTGGATGGAGCGTGCGGCGGGGCCGGCGAGCTGCTGGAAGAGGATCGTGCGCTGGAGGGCGTTGTAGTAGTCCGCGGGGGAGGTGCCCTCGGAGGGGCGGGGACGGTACGGGCCGTGTTCGTCGATCAGCGCCGCGACGACGGGGTCGACGGAGCGCAGGTGCGCGTAGGCGCGGGCGAGCGAGAAGCGGACGCGAGCGGCCATCGAGGTCTCCCGGATGATCCTAGCGCCTGTTCAGGCGCCGCTCGGCGTCTCGATGACGCTGCGGGCGACGGCGTCGAGGAGTCGGACGACCTCGCGGGGTGAGCGCAGGCGGTGGAAGCGGATGTGGGACCAGCGCGTGTCGCGTTGCCAGCCCTCGAATTGGTGGCGGCGACGGCGGGTGGTGGTGAGGGCGAAGTAGACGAGGGAGTCGCGCGACCAGACCTTGAGATGCGGCCAGAACTTCTCGGTGTTCGTGCCCCACAGCACGACGTTCCGGCGCCCCCACGAGCGGATGAGGACGCGCCAGACGAGCAAGGGGATCGACATGTCGAGGAAGACGACGGTGTCCGCGCGGGCCCAGATGAGGTCCTGCGCGTCGCTGATGTAGTTGCCGCTGGTGATCCAGGCGTCGCCCGCGAGCGCGTGCTGGATGCGGTCGCGGAAGACATCGACGTGGGCCTCGCGCCATCCGGGCTCCCAGATCAGGGCGTCGAGGTCGACGGCGGCGATCTCGAGCAGCGCGCCGAGGCGCTCGGCGAGCGTGGTCTTGCCGCTGGTGGTGCTGCCGATGCAGGCGATGCGTCGCCCGACCAGCGTGCTCGACTTCACGGGCGGGCCTCGATGGCGTGCGGGGCACGGGCCGGCCATTCGAGGCGGAAGCGGGAGCCGCTGGCGTCGTAATGGACGAGTGTGGCCGCGCCGCCGTGCATCTCCATGATCTGCGCCACGATCGCCAGGCCGAGGCCGGTGCCGCCGACCTGCGAGCGGGTGTTGGAGGCACGGAAGAAGCGGTTGAAGATCTTCGATTGCTCCGCGGCGGGGATGCCGGGGCCGTTGTCGATGACATTGACGAAGGCGCGGCCGTCCTCGACGCCTGCCTCGATCCAGACATGGCCGCCGGCCGGGGTGAACTTCACGGCGTTGCTCGCGAGGTTCGTGATCGCGCGCCCCAGGTGGCGCGGGGCGCACTCGACGACGATCGCCTGTCGGTCCGTGTGCACGGAGATCCCGGTCTGCTTCGCCTGCGCCTGCGGGCCGAGCAGGGACGCCGTCTCCTGGCAGAGCGCGACGAGGTCGAGCTCGCGCGGCTCGATCTCCGCCTGGCCGCTCTCGAGGCGGGCGAGGTCGAGCAGGTCGTTCACCATGTCGCGCATGCGGGCGACGTTGCGCTGCGCGGTGTCCGCGATGGCCCTCTGCTCGGGCGGGGCCGTCTCCACAATCATCTCGAGGGCGGAGGTGAGCACGGTCAGCGGCGTCCGCAGTTCGTGCGAGACGATGGAGACGAGGTCGCGCTTCAGCCGCTCCGTCTCGAGGACGGCCGTGACGTCACGGATGATCACCACGATGTTCATGGCATCGCCGCGCACGTCGGGGACTTCATAGGAATCGAACACCAGGTCGCGTGCGCCCCAGGTCATCACGAACGGCGGCTGTTCAGGTTCCTCGCGGGCGCGCTTCACCAGTGCGGCGTACAGCTCGCTCCCCAGCGCGTGCTCGACTGTGCCGCGCTCGCCGATCAGGTCGGCGAGCGTGACGTCGAGGAGGCCGACGGCGGCCGGGTTGCAGACGATGCACACGGTGTCCGGGCGCTCGACGATGACCCCTTCCTCCATCGAACGAATGACGTGCTCACCCAGCAACTGGCGCGCGGTCGCCACACGCGCCTCCTCCACGGCCGCGTCAGTCCGTCCGCGGAGCTGGCGGAACGCGTCCATGGTGGAGGCGGCCACGCGGCCGACTTCGTCTTTGCCCTCCAGCCGCTCGAGGGCATCGGAGTCACCCAGTTCCGGTTGGACAGCGGCGAGCGTGTCGCCGAGGTCGTCGAGACGGGAGGCAAGGACGCGCAGCATGAGCAGGACACCGCCCATCCCGGCCGCGGCGGCGAGCACCCCGGTCGCGATGAGAAGGCCTCGCTGGCCGGCGGCGTTACCGGCCTGTCCGGGGGCGAGGGAGACGAGCGCGACTAGCACCTCGCCGTCCACCACCTGGTCGAGGCGTCCCGTGGCGACATCGTGCACGCCGTCGACGCGGACCTCGGCGCGCGCGGGGGCGTCGCCGGTGGGTCGCCACTCCACCTTGACCTCGCGCCCGAGCAGGCGGCCGATCGCGTCGAGTTCGGCACGGTCGAGGAGGATGGCGGTGGCGACACCGACGGCGTCCGTGCCGGTGTGGCTGCGGGCGCTGGCGGTGACGGCGGGTGCGTCCGCGAAGCGGATGATGTTGCCGGTCTGGGCCTCGGCGACCAGCGAACGCTGCGGGGCTCGCTGGAGGTTCGGCCCGGAGAGCGGAGGTGGCGCGGCCGCGCCCTTCTGTCCGACGACGGACGGTCCCGGCCCGACGAAGAGGACGTAGTCCGCGACGGCCTCCCCCGGTGCCCTGACTGCCTCGCGCGGCGCGCCGGTGTACCACGCCGGCGGCCTGCCGCCGGTCGCCCACTGCGCGACCTCGGGGTCTTTCACCAGCGCCTGCGCCACCGCGGACAGGGCTTCCGCGCGCGCCTGGATGACCGCCTGCACGCGGCCGACCTCGAGTGCCGCGGTGCGCGCCGACCGGTCGGCGGCGTCCGTGCGCTCGCGCGCAATGAGCGACCCCGCGGCCGCGAGGACGAACAGCATCGCGCCCGCCGCGATCGTGAGGGCCAGTCGCTGGAACCGCATCGCCGCATGATACGGAGAAGCCGCCCGGAGGCGGCCTCTCGGAAGCCCTCGGAGGGGCTGCCTACATGTACTGGCCGCCATTGAGGCTCATCTGCGCGCCGGTGTACCAGGCGCCGGAGGGCTTGCAGAGGAAGAGGACGGTGTCCGCGACCTCCTCGGCGGTGCCGAAGCGGCCGAGGGGGATGTTGCCGATGAGGGTCTTCTTGATGTCGTCCGAGAGGGCGGCCACCATGTCCGTCTCCACGAAGCCGGGGCAGACGGCGTTGACGGTGATGTTGAAGCGGGCGAGTTCGCGCGCCGCAGACTTCGTGAAGGCGATCATGCCGGCCTTCGCCGCCGCGTAGTTCGCCTGCCCGATGTTCCCCATCTGGCCGATGATGCTGGACATGTTCACAATGCGGCCGTAGTTCCGCTCGCGCATGCCGCCCACCACCGCCGAGGTCGTGTAGAAGATCGAGGAGAGGTCGGTCTGGACGACGGCGTCCCAGTCGTCGGCGGACATCCGCTGGATCGTCTTGTCCTTGTTGATGCCGGCGTTGTTGACCAGGATGTCGACCTTGCCGAACGCTTTCTCGGCCGCCTCGATAAGCGACTTCGCCTCGTCCGCCTTGCCGACGTCCGCCTTCACGACGATCGCCTTCACGCCGAGGGCTTCGACCGCCTTCTGCGTCGCCTTCGCGGCGTCCTCGTTCGAGTTGTAGTTCACGACGACGTTCGCGCCCTCACGCGCCAGCGCGACCGCGCACGCGCGTCCGATGCCGCGGCTCGCGCCCGTCACCACCGCCACCTGACCGTCCAGTGCTCCCGGCATCGTCCCCCGCCAATCTCAACTGTCTGCTTCGTGGTCTGCTGCTGTGCGCCGCACCGAGCGGCGGTCTGCCCGAATGTCGGAGGCGCGCTAGACGACGGTCGGCGGGACGTACTCGCCCCACTCTTCGCGCAGGACGCCGCACATCTCGCCGAGGGTCGCGTAGGCGCGGACGGCCTCGATGATCGGTTCCATGAGGTCAGCGTCGCCGCGCGCGGCGTCCCGCAGCCGCGCCAGGGCGGCCGTGACGGCAGCCTGGTCGCGGGTCGCGCGGACGCGCGCCACACGCTGCAACTGCGATTCCACGACCGCGAGGTTCGGACGGAAGATCGGCGTCGCGTTCTCGTTCGGGTCGATGAAGTCGTTGACGCCGACGATGATGCGGTCGCCGGACTCCACCTCGCGCTGCCACTGGACCGAGGCCTCCTGGATTTCGGACTGCATCCAGCCACCCTCGATCGCCGCGACCGCGCCGCCCATGTCCTCGATGCGGGCCATGATGTGCGCGGCCTCTGCTTCGAGGGAATTGGTGAGCGACTCGACGTAGTAGGAGCCGGCGAGGGGGTCGACGGTGTCGGCGGCGCCGGACTCGTGGGCGATGATCTGCTGGGTGCGAAGGGCGATTTGCTGCGCCTCCTCGGTCGGCAGCGCCAGCGCCTCGTCGTAGCAGGAGAGCGCGAGCGACTGCACGCCGCCGACGACGGCGGCCAGCGCCTGGAGGGCGGCGCGGGCGATGTTGTTCTTCGGCTGCTGCGCGGTCAGCGTCGACCCGCCGGTCTGGGTGTGGGTGCGGAGCATCTGCGCGTTGGGGTTGGTGATGCCGTAGCGGTCACGCATCAGCCGCGCCCACATCCGGCGGAGGGCGCGGTACTTCGCGGCCTCCTCGAAGAAGTGGTTGTGGGTGTTGAAGATCCAGGACACCCGCTGGGCGACGTCGTTCAGGTCAGCGCCCTGGCGCTGGCATTCGTCGAGGTAGGCGCAGGCGTTCGCGAAGGCGAAGGCGATCTCCTGGGCCGCGGTGCTGCCGGCCTCGCGGATGTGGTAGCCGGAGACGGAGATCGAGTTGAACCGGGGCGTCTCCCGGGCGCAGAAGTTGATCAGGTTGGCGGCGAGGCGCACGGACTGCTTCGGCGGGAAGATGTAGGTCCCGCGCGCCACGTACTCCTTGAGGACGTCGTTCTGCGAGGTCCCCGTGATTACGCCGCGGGGGTGGCCCTGCTTCTCGGCGGCGACCATGTACATCGCGACGAGGATCGCCGCGGGCGCGTTGATCGTCATCGACGTCGAGATGTCGGCGAGGGAGATGCCCTCGAACAGCGTCTCCATGTCGGCGAGCGAATCGATGGCGACGCCGACCTGGCCGACCTCGCCGACGGACATCGGGTCGTCGGAGTCGTACCCGGTCTGGGTGGGCAGGTCGAACGCGGCGGAGAGTCCGGTCTGGCCGTTGGCGATCAGCGTCTTGAAGCGCCCGTTGGTCTCCTCGGCGGTGCCGAAGCCGGCGTACTGGCGCATGGTCCAGAAGCGCCCGCGGTACATCGTGGGCTGCACGCCGCGGGTGAACGGGAACTCACCGGGGAAACCGAGGTCCGTCACGTAGTCGAGGTCGGGCGTGTCGAGCGGCGTATAAAGCCGCTTCGTCTCCACGGAGGAGGCGGAGAATGACGCGCGACGCTCCGGGAAGCGCTGGAGGACCTTGGCGACGGTGCCCTGCTCCCAGCGCTCCGCTGCGGTGCGGAGCGAGGAGTGGTCCCCCGTGGCGGGCTTCATCATCGTGGGCGTTCCTTCGTCGATGCGTGCCGCAATGTCGTCGCACGCCGGTGGCGCTAGCCGAGCGCCTCCACCATCACGGTCGCTTCGCCGCGGATGACCTCAGTATCATCCTGCTTCTTCACTACTGTATCGAGCGTCAGCCGGTTGCGCTCCGTGTCGACCTTGGTGACGGTGCAGGTGGCGGTCAGGATGTCCCCTGCCATCACCGGCGCGCGGAACTGGAGGTTCTGGCCGAGGTAGATCACGACGGAGTCCGGCGCGAGCTTCGTGCCGAGTGCGGCGGAGATGATGCCGGCGCCGAACATGCCATGCGCGATCGGCTGCTTGAACCGCGTCCGGGCGGCATAGGTCGGGTCGGAATGCAGCGGGTTGGTGTCGCCGCTGACCTCCGCGTATTTGAGGATGTCCGCCGCCGACACCGACTTGGTGAAGACGGCCTTCGAGCCGACTGCGAGACCCTGGACTTCATCTGCCATCGCGCACCTCCTGGGGGGACGCCTCCGGGCGTCGCGTACGGGCCGGGGCGCATCGTACGCAGGGCCGTGGGGGCGGACAAACGGCCGGAGGCCGCCTCAATCTGACACGGGTGATTTACATCGAATAAAATAGCAAAAACGTTGACATATGCCGGAAGCGGCGCGTACGTTAAATCCGGACTGAATCATGGCGTCCGGTGTCGATCAGGCCCGGAACGCCTCGTATGGGGGTCAGGTCGGTGGAGCGAACCCGGGACGAGCTCGTCCAGCTGCTTGCTGAGCGAGGCGAATGCTCGGTCGCCGAGCTGGCCTCCGAGATCGGCGTTTCCGCCGGTTCGGTGCGTCGCCACCTCGACATCCTCGTGGCCGAGGGAATGCTCGTCTCCCGGTTGGAGCGTCAGGGGCGTGGCCGCCCGCTCGCGCGGTATTCGTTGAGCGCCCGGGCGGAGGAGCACACCTCGTCCGAACACTACCAGCGGCTGCTCGCCCGCCTCTCGCCCGCGCTCCAGTCGCTCCCCGCAGCGACGGAGGGCCGCAGCGGCTCGGACCTCATGGACCAGCTGTTCGAGCAGGTGGCGCACGCGGTGGCGGACGAACATCGAGCCCAGGTGAATGGCCGCACGTTGCCGGAGCGCGTCACGCAGACCCTGCGTGTGCTCTCGTCCGAGGGGATCCTGCACGACGTGGAGGACGCGGGCGAGTTCTTCCGCCTGCGCAACAGCGGCTGCCCGTTCCGCAGCACGGCGGCGGAGACGCATGCGTGCTGTTCCGCCGACCGGCGCGCGATCGAGCTGCTGCTCGGCGTGCCGGTCGAGCAGGTCACGACGGTCGCCGCGGGCGGCCACGAGTGCGAGTACCTCGTACGAAAAGAAGATGGACCCGGCGAGGCGGCAGGTGGACTGCTGCCCGTCATGGGACAGCGGCGGACAGGTATGCCCCTGGGGGGCGTCCGATGAGTGGAGCGACGATGACTCAGCCCATCCTGGAGTTGCGCGGCCTCAAGGTCAGCATCGCCGAGAAGCCCGACATCCACATTGTGAAGGGGATCGACCTGACGATTCGTCCGGGCGAGATCCACGCACTCATGGGGCCCAACGGCTCCGGCAAGAGCACGCTCGCCTCGACGATCGCGGGCAGCCCGATGTACGTGGTGGACGAAGGCCAGATCATCTACCAGGGCACGGACATCACCGCGATGTCCGCGGACGAGCGGGCGCGGAAGGGGATCTTCCTCTCGTTCCAGTACCCCACCCCGATCCCCGGCGTGACCATGGTCAACCTGATGCGCGAGTCGCTGAAGGCTCGCCGGGGCGCCGAGGTGCCCGCGCGCGAGTTCCTCGCCGAACTGCGCGCCACCCTCAACAAGCTGAAGATGTCCGAGGACATGGCGCGCCGCTACGTGAACGACGGCTTCTCCGGCGGTGAGAAGAAGCGCGCCGAAATCCTGCAAATGGGCCTCCTGAAGCCCGACCTCGCGATCCTCGACGAGACGGACTCCGGGCTGGACGTGGACGCGCTGCGGACGGTGTCCGAGGGCGTGAACGCGCTCCGCCGGCCGGACATGGGCATCCTGATCATCACGCACTACGAGCGCATCCTGAACTACATCGAGCCGGACTTCGTCCACATCCTCTTCGAGGGACGGATCGTGAAGTCCGGCGGGTTCGACCTCGCCAAGCGGATCGAGCACGAGGGCTACGACCCCATCCTCAAGGAACTGGGCATCACCTCGACGAAGGTCGCGGAAGGCGCTGCACGATGACTACCACCGACGTCCGCGGCACGGTTGGCGAATACAAGTGGGGCTTCCACGACGACGAGAAGCCGCTCTTCATGGCGGAGAAGGGCCTCACCGAAGAGGTCATCCGCGGCATGTCCAAGATGAAGGGCGAGCCCGAGTGGATGCTGGAGTACCGGCTGGACGCCTTCCAGCAGTTCCAGAGGCTCTCCAACCCCACCTGGGCCGGCAGCCCGGAACTGCTCGCCAGCATCGACTTCAACGATATCCACTATTACGTGCGGGCGACCGACAAGGACTCCTCCAAGTGGGAGGACGTGCCGCAGTACATCAAGGACACGTTCGACAAGCTCGGCATCCCGGAGGCGGAGCGCCAGTTCCTTGCCGGCGCCGGTGCGCAGTACGACTCCGAGGTCGTCTACCACAACATCCGCGAAGACCTCGAGAAGCTGGGCGTCATCTTCCTGGGCATGGACCAGGGTCTGCGTGAGTACGAGGAGATTGTCCGCGAGTACTTCGGCACCATCGTGCCCTCAGGCGACAACCGCTTCGCCGCGCTGAACTCGGCCGTCTGGTCGGGCGGGTCGTTCATCTACGTGCCGAAGGGCGTGAAGGTGGACGTGCCGCTGCAGGCCTACTTCCGGATCAACACGGAGAACATGGGCCAGTTCGAGCGCACGTTGATCATCGCGGACGAGGGCTCGCAGGTGCATTACGTGGAGGGCTGCACTGCCCCCATCTACAGCACGGACGCATTGCACTCGGCCGTCGTCGAGATCGTCGTGAAGAAGGGCGCCCGCGTCCGCTATTCCACGATCCAGAACTGGTCGAACAACGTCTTCAACCTGGTCACGAAGCGCGCCTACGCCTACGAAGACGCGATCATGGAGTGGGTGGACGGCAACATCGGTTCGAAGCTGACGATGAAGTACCCGTCGATCTACCTGATGGGCGAGCGCGCGCACGGCGAGATCCTCTCGCTGGCCTTCGCTGGCGAAGGCCAGCACCAGGACGCGGGTGGCAAGGTCGTCCACGTCGCGCCGAACACCACCAGCGCCATCGTCTCCAAGTCGGTGTCGCGCGGCGCCGGCCGCACCTCCTACCGCGGCCTGCTGAAGGTCTACGAAGGGGCGGAGAACTCCAGCAGCACCGTCCGCTGCGACGCGCTCCTGCTCGACACGCTGTCCCGCTCGGACACCTACCCCACGATGGAGGTGGACGAGGAGCGCGTGAACATCGGCCACGAGGCATCCGTCTCCAAGCTGGGCGAGGACCAGCTGTTCTACCTGATGTCGCGCGGCATCAAGGAAGAGGACGCCGCGAAGATGGTCGTGAACGGGTTCGTGGAACCGATCGTGAAGGAACTCCCGATGGAGTACGCGATCGAGCTCAACCGCCTGATCGAACTGCAGATGGAAGGCTCGGTGGGCTAGTGGCGACCTCCACCGCGACCTACTCGGAGACGGCCGCCAGCGAGGCGGCGCGTGGCCGTGGCGAGCCGGCCTGGCTCGTCGACGCGCGCGCCGAGGCCGCCCGCGCCTTCGTGGCGACCTCGATGCCATCGCCTGCGCTTCGCCCGTGGAAGTACACGGATGTCACGGCGCTCGACGTCGAGTCCTTCACGCCTGATGCGGCGTTTACGCCGCGCGTGACCGGCACGGCAGCGGCGGGCGGGTTCGCCGGATCGCTCGTGGCGGCCCTCGCCTCGCATGGCGAGGTGGTGCGCGAGCACCTCGGCTCCGTGGTGCCGGGCACCGAGGGCAAGTTCACGGCGGCCAACGCCGCGCAGTGGCGTGAAGGCGTCCTGGTCCACGCGCCACGCGGCCAGGCGTTCGCCGCGCCGGTGACGGTGACGGTGGAGGGGCGCGAGGGCGCGATCTTCCCGCGCATCCTGGTCGTCGCGGAACCCGCGAGCGAGGTCTCGATCATCCTCCGCACCTCCTCGCCGGCGGCGGCGCTGCTGGTGGCGGGTGTCATCGAGGTGGTCGCGCAGGCGGACAGCCGTGTGCGGCTGCTCATCGACACGCGCTGGGGGGCGGACACGCGGGAGTTCACCACGCTGCGCGCGAAGATCGGGCGGGGCGCGGACGTCCAGGTCGGTTCGATTGTCCTCGGCGGCCACATCGTGAAGCAGACGGTCGAGGCGCTGATGGAGGGTGAGGGTTCGACCTCCACCATCCGCGGCGTCGCGGTCGGCGACACGGAGCAGCACTTCGACTTCGTCACGCTGCAGGAGTTGATCGGCAAGAAGTCCTCGTCCGAGGTGGAGATCAAGACGGCGCTCGCGGGCGCGTCCCGTTCCGTCTACTACGGCGTGACGCGCGTGGAGCCGACGGCGATCGGCGCCTCCGCGAACCAGGAGAACCGCAACCTGCTGCTCTCCCCGCGCGCGAAGGCAGACGCCGACCCGGTCCTGGAGATCCTCACGAACGAGGTGATCCGCTGCGGCCACGGGGCGACAGTCGGCCCGGTCGACCAGGATGCGCTCTTCTACCTCCGGAGCCGCGGGCTGGACATGCGGCAGTCGCTGGTGCTGCTGGTCACCGGCTTCTTCCAGTCCGTCATCTCCGGCCTCGACGCCCCCGGGCTCGTCGAGGAACTGGAGAGCGCGCTGCGCGAGAAGCTGGCGACGGCCGAGCTGGAGTAGGCGGCCGTCTGATGGCAACAGAGCGCGTCGCCGCCGCATCGGAGATCCCGGTCGGGGAGGTTTGTGTCGTCCAGTGCGGGGCGCGCTCGCTGGCGGTCTCCAACGTGGACGGGACGCTGTACGCGATCGACAACCTCTGCACGCACGACAACGGCCCGCTGGGCGAGGGCCGGCTGCGCAACGGCCGGGTCATCTGCCCGCGCCACGGCGCGGCGTTCGACGCGAAGACAGGCCGCGTCCTCAGCCTGCCGGCCGTCCGCAGCGTGCAGGCGTACGAGGTGACCGTGGACGGCGACGATGTCTACATCGACTGCCCGGACGGGGCTGCCTCGTGACCTCGCTCGCCGACCTGCCGGCGGTGGAGCGGTTGCCGTACGACATCGCGCGGATCCGCCGCGATTTTCCGATCCTGAAGCGTGAGGTCTCGTCCGGCGCGCGGCTCGTCTACCTCGACAACGCGGCGACGAGCCAGCGGCCGGTGCAGGTGCTGGCGGAGATCACGCGGTTCTACCGCGACCATAACGCCAACATCCACCGCGGCGTCCACACCCTTTCGGTCGAGGCGACCGAGCTGTACGAGCAGGCGCGCGCGAAGGTGGCCCGCTTCATCGGCGCGGCGGACCCACGCGAGATCATCTTCACCCACAACACGACCGAGTCGATCAACCTTGTGGCGCACGGCTGGGCGCGGAAGCACCTCCAGCCGGGCGACGAGGTGGTGATCTCGGAGATCGAGCATCACTCGAACATCGTGCCGTGGCAGATGCTGCGCGACGAGCGCGGGATCACGCTGAAGTACATCCCGATGCTGCCGGACGGCACGCTCGACCTCGACGCGGCCCGGTCGATCATCACCGACCGCACCCGCCTCGTCTCGATCACCGCGATGTCGAACGCCCTCGGCACGATCGTGCCGCTGGACGTCATCGTGGCGCGGGCGAGGGCCGTCGGGGCGCTGGTCCTGGTGGACGGGGCGCAGTCCGTGCCGCACATGCCGGTGGACGTGCAGACGCTGGGCTCACTGGGCGTCGACTTCCTCGCGTTCAGCGGCCATAAGATGCTCGCGCCGTTCGGCATCGGCATCCTGTGGGGCCGTCTGCCGGTGCTGGAGTCGATGGACCCGTTCATGGGCGGAGGCGACATGATCCTCACCGTCTCCATGGAGCGGTCGACGTGGGCGGACGTGCCCGCGAAGTTCGAGGCGGGGACGCCGAACGTCGGCGACGCGATCGCCCTCGGCGCGGCGGTGGATTATCTCTCGGCGCTGGGCATGGACGCGGTACGGCGGCATGAGCGCGAGATCACGGACTACGCACTGCGGCGGCTGGCGGACGTCCCCGGCGTCACGATCTTCGGCGTGCCGGACGCGGAACGGCGCGGTGGGGTCATCTCGTTTGAGCTCGATGGTGTCCACCCGCACGACATCGGACAGGTGCTGGACACGAAGGGTGTGGCGATCCGGACGGGACACCACTGCGCCCAGCCGGTGATGCTCGCCCTGAACGTCCCCGCCACGGCGCGGGCCTCCTTCTACATTTACAACACGACCGACGAGGTGGACGCGCTGGCGTCCGGGCTCGAAGAGGTCGGACGGTTCTTCGGCGTGCGGAAGTAGCAAGGGAGGTCGCGATGGCGGAGTCCGGCCTCATGGAAGATCTCTACCGGGAGATCATCCTCGACCATTACCGGCAGCCGAGGAACCACGGCACGGCGATCGAGCCGACCTGTTCCGCGGACGGCGCGAATCCACTGTGCGGCGACCAGGTCCGCGTCGACGTCGCGCTCGTGGACGGCGTGGTGGAGGCGATCTCCTTCAGCGGGCAGGGCTGCTCCATCTCGCAGGCCTCGGCCAGCATGATGACGGAATACGTGAAGGGGCGTGACACCGCCGCGGCGCTCCAGGGTGACGAGGCGTTCCAGCAGATGATGCTGACGGGCGAAGCGCCCGACATCGATGGCTTCGACGACATCGCCGCGCTGGCGGGCGTCGCGAAGTTCCCGGCGCGCGTGAAGTGCGCCTCGCTCGCATGGAAGACCCTCGCGCAGGCGCTCGCCGACGGCGGCGGCAGCGTGACGACGGATGACGGGAGCCGGTGATGACGGACGAACAGCAGACGACCGAAGTGGACGAGGTCGAGCCCGGCCCGCCGACCGAGGAGGCGGTGCGCGCCGTCCTCGACACCGTGGAGGACCCCGAACTGCGGATGAGCATCACTGAGCTGGGACTCATCTACGGGGTGGAGGTCGACCCCGAGGGAATGGTGACCGTCGACATGACGCTCACCTCGCCTGCGTGCCCGGTGGGGCCGATGCTGCAGGGGATGATCTACCACAAGCTGATGCAGACACCGGGCGTAGAAGATGTCGAGGTGAACCTCGTCTGGAGTCCGCCCTGGGACCCGCGCACGATGGCGTCCGAAGACGTGAAGATGGCGCTCGGGATCTGGTAGCCGGGGCGCTAGTTGATCGCGAAGTCGGGAGGCAATACGCCCTTCGGGACGGTCCGTTCGAGCGGGATGCCCTCGCGTGAGCAGCCGAGTAGGCTTTCGGTGCGGCAGGTCCCCAGCAGCACGCGGGTGGTATCCACCACCACCTGATCGCCGTCACGCCGGGTGCGGAATTCTTCCATGTCCTTCGTGGCCGAGGCCTCGAGCACCTCGCCGTCCAGTGCCCAGCGCCCGGCCCCGCACGGGTCCACGTACATGCCGGTCACGGCGCCGGCCTTCGCGGTGGCGTCCCAGCGGATGTGACAGGTGGACCCGGCCGAGCGAGAGAGCAGCGCGACCGTCCGTCCGTTCGTGTCGAGGGCCGTCCACACGCCGTATGTGCGCTGCTGTCGGTCGTTTCCGAACGTGGTGATGGGGGTGAACACGGGTGTCCCGGGCTGGAGATTCGCGAGGGGCACGCGCACCTCGCGCGGCGGGGGCGACGCAAAGGAGACGACGCAGACCGCCGCAAGCCCGATCCCGACAGCGACAACGAGGACGAATGCGAGAATGCGCGGCCACGGATTCGCCGGACGCGTTGCGTCCGCCGGTCCCCCGAGCACATCCCCTGCGCGATCTGCGGCCATCTGACCATCCTACCGGGCAGTCCCGCTAGTCGCGCCCGGCTTCGTCCGGTTTGCCGCGCTGGAGCACCGATGCGTACGATCTCACTGCCCCACCCGCGCACCGCTGGCGGCCAGGACGCGGACAGGATGTCCTCATGACGGCAATCGCTCTCCCGGCATGTCCGCGCCCATGATGTGGACGCGGACGGTCCGTACGACCCGCCGGCGCTTCCTCGGCGGAGGCGCGTGTCTCGTGGCGGGCGCAGGCCTTGCGATCCTCCTCGACGGCTGTTCGAGCAAGCCCACCGCCGTGACGGGTGGCGCGGTGCCGAGGGTGCGGGAGCGCGTCATCCCGAAGGAGAAGCGCGGGACGCCGGGCACGCTGCGCCTCGGACTGGTGCGTTCCGGCGCGCCGGACGCGCCCGCGCTCACCGACCTGGAGTCCCTCCTCGTGCACGCACGGCTCGTCGCCGTCGACCCGCGGAGCGGGGCGGTATATGGCGACCTGGCGACCGAAGTGGAGCGGCCGGAGCCGACGGTCCTGCGTTTCGGCCTGGACGACCGAGCCCGGTTCCATGTCCAGGGCAACGACCAGCCGCGTCCTGTCACCTCCGAGGCGGTGAAGGCCTCGTTCGAACGGCGCGCGGCGGAGGGCGTCCCGCTGTTCTCACAGGTCATCGAGCGGGTCGAGGCGCCGGACAAGGGGCATGTGGTCCTCCACCTGCGCGCACCGTTTGCACTTCTGTTCGAACTGCTCGGCGCGGCCTCGGGAGCGGTGACGAGCGACGCCACGTACCCCGGGCTCAACGAACGGGTGGGCGCTGGCGCCTTCGTCCCGGCGGCACTGGAGGGCGCCATGTTGCGCCTGTCGGCGAACCCGCTGCTGAAGGGCGACGCCGCCCCGCGCCTGGCCCAGATCACCGTGACCGGGGCCGGGCTGGAGCGCGATCTCGACCTGGCGTTCGCGCGCGGAGACATCGATGTGCGCCGGCACCAGGACGAGCCGGGCGTGCTCATCGGCGGCGGGCGTGATGGACGGACGCTGGTGCGGCGTCCGGCGATGAGGATGCGCGGCCTCGGACTCTCCCTCGTCCCGCGCAAGGACGGACGGGACGTGCGTGCGGTGCCCGCGTTCCAGGACCAGCGAGTGCGCCGCGCGCTCTCGCTGGCGATTGACCGCGCCGTCCTGCGTGGGCTGGACAATGCGTTCCCGACGGGGCCGGTCGGGCCAGCGCACGCGACGGACGCGCTGCCGCCGGACGAGCTGAACGCGCATGCGTTGCTGCAGTACCGGCCCGAGGAATCGGCGCAGCTGCTGCGCGCCGCCGGCCACGAAGGCCTGGCGTTCACCGTGGTCCACCCGGACATCCCGACGATGCTGCCGATGGTGAAGTCAGTGGGCGAGTCGCTCACACGGGCGGGCTTCGCGCCGCGGATGCAGAGCATGGCGTTCGCGGCGTGGCAGACCACGCTGGCGGCGGGCGACTTCGAGGCGACGCTGGTGGAACTCACCAACCTGGAGACGCCCGACCTCGGGCTGCGGCTGCACCAGAGCGGCGGACTGGACGGGCGGTTCTCGCTCTGGGGCTACTCGAACCCGGTGTACGACGCCGCCGTCCTCGAGGCGCTGCGCCAGTTCGACCCGGCGGTGCGCGCGCAGAAGTCGCGCGAGGCGCAGCGGCTGTTGCTGGACGACGTCCCGGCGATGCTCCCCATTTACGTGCCGGGCGAGGCCATCTCGATCGCGAAGGGCGTCAGCGGCTACGCGGCGGATGCCTATGACTTCAATACCGGCTACCTGGCCCGTGACTGGGCAGCCCTCGCCTGAGCGGTTAGCGGCCGGCCTGGATCGCCTCGTCCAGCAGCTCGATGACGTGGCGGACATCGGCGTCGAGTCCTGTACGCCGGACGCCCGCCTCGATCTGCATCGCGCACCCGGGGTTCGAGGTGCAGACCACGCCCGCGCCGGTCGAGGCGATCTCCGCCATCTTCGCGTCGAGGATCGTCGCTGACATCTCCGGCTGCACCACGGAGTAGAGACCGGCCGAGCCGCAACAGCGGTCCGGCGTGCGCATCTCCACGAGACGCAGGCCGGGGATCGCGCGCAGGATCGCCCGGGGCGCCTCGCGGATGCGTTGGGCGTGCGCGAGGTGGCAGGCGTCCTGCAGCGTCACGGTGCGCTCGAAGCGCCCGAGG
>VGPD01000023.1 GCA_016875635.1 Chloroflexota bacterium | reverse complement strand
CTACGGGCTGAGTGCGTGGGGCGCATGGCGGTGTGCGGACTGCCCGCGCCGCCAGGCCAGTCAGGTACGAACACGCCCCCAGCAGCGATTTCCGCGGCCGGGGGCGTATGCGATCGGACGACGGCTAGGAAGCCGTGCTAGACACCCTTGAATACCGGGTCGCGGCGCTCCATCAGGGCGCTGCGTGCCTCCTTGGCGTCCTCGGACGAGTTGAGGATGTATGCGGCGTTCGAGGTGAGCACCGCGGTGGTCTCGAGGTTGCTGTCGAGCGCGTGCCGCATGTTGCGCTTGTTGATCCACTGGGTGATCGGCGGGCTCTTGAGCATCTGGGCGCAGAGCGCGCGGACCTCATCCTCGAGGGTCTCGGAGGGGACGAGCTTGTTGAGGATACCCCACTGGTAGGCCCGCTCGGCGTCGAGGAAGCCGGTGAAGGCGAACTCGAGCGCGCGGCCGATGCCGGCCATCTTCGGCAGCCAGTAGGTGCCGCCGTTCTCGATGATCTGTCCCACCTGCTGGTAGGTGATGAACCGGGTGTTCTCGCAGCCGTAGCGGATGTCGCAGGCGAGGGCCATGTCCATGCCGAAGCCGGCGGCGACGCCGTTCATCATGGCGATCGTCGGCTTGCGGACGTAGTTGATGTCCTTGATCAGCTTCGTGATGCCGTAGAGGAAGCCCTGCCGGGTGTCGTCCGGGCCGTCCTGCGGGCCGTTGCCGAGGAAGTTGTCGCCGCGCTCCAGGCCGGGCGCGCCCTTCACGTCGACGCCGGCGCAGAAGCCGCGGCCGACGCCCGTGAGGACGATGAAGCGGATCTTCGGGTCGTCGTCGCCGGCGCGCATGTACTCACCGACCTTGGCGAGCGTTCCACGACGCTCGGAAGCACCGATGCAGGCATTGAGCTTCTCCGGGTTGTTGAACTTGATCCACAGGATCCCGGTTTCGTACTCGGGTTCGTACAGGAGATAGGGGACGGTTTCCAGTTGCTGCATCATGTTCCTCATCGCGACCGTCTGACGAGACTGGTCGCCTTGCATCTTACCTCGTTGGAGGTCCGATGAGACTACAGGTGTGATGTGTGAAGCGGCGCAAACATAGTCAGCGCCTCGGAATACTGTCAAGGAAAGACGTGCTTCACCCGGCCATCCATGGTATCGGATGACATTTCAGTGGCGACCGCCCCGCTCGGTCCCGCGCCGCCCCAGCGCAGGCACTGGCGGGCGGCTGATCGAGCGGTGGCTGGTGTGCTACGTCGCGGCGCGCACGCCCAGCATGACGCCACCCAGGGGCTTCGGGTGCAGGAAGATCGAACCCTTCTTGAGGGGCCCTTCGCGCGGGCCGGTCCAGTCGTCCGGCGCGTGTTCCATCGCGAGCGCGCGCACACGCTCCAGGTCGTCTGACTCGCCGAAGCACATGTAGAGCGAGGAACCTCGTCGCGCGAAGAAGCGGCCCATTGCCTTGCCCGGATCCGTCGGTTTCACGGTCTCGATGTCATCACGATGGGCGGTGGTGAGGTTCACATGGATGCCGGCGAACCCGAAGACCTCTGACTCCGCCGTACCGAAATTCTCCTTCGACAGCTGGAATGTCTCGACCAGAGACGCGGCGGACTGCTGGGGGTCCGGCGTGAGGAACGTCACCTCATGTAGGCGGGTCATGACGCCCGCCCGCGGGCCGTCGTTTTGGGCGCTCACCACCGCGCGGAAGCCGCCACCGGAGACTGCCGAGTTCGGGATGAACAGCTGCCCGCCTTCTTCCGCGAGCGCCACCCCTCGCGAGCGGAGATGCGCCCCGGTCGCAGCGAAGTCGTCCGACGCGAAGCCTGCCGCGAAGAGGCCGCCGCGGCCACTCTCCTGCATGAAGTCGGCGACGATGCCCGCGCCATCAGGCTGGAGGAACTCGACCTCAGCCATCCCGATCCGGATCACGGTGCGGGTCGCGCCTAGGACGCCAACGCGGTCGTCGCGGAGGTGAGCCGCGCCCAGCAGGGCGTACCACTGCCGGGCGACCGCCGCTCGGTCCGGTGTGACGATCTGGACACGGTCGATGTGGGTCAACATCCGGAATCCTCCAGTGACTGGTTGGTACGAGGAGCGGAAGGGATATCACTATATTTATAGGCCTGTCGATCAAGGGACCAACTGCCCTGTCGGGGGCGGAAATGGGGCTAGACAGGGGGGCTAGACTTCACAACGTCAGTGATATGCCATTGATCGAATGGGGTGAGCCGTGGACTTCAAACCTACCTATACGCCGGAGCAGGAG
Organism: Chloroflexota bacterium; assembly: GCA_016875635.1. Taxonomy (GTDB): domain Bacteria; phylum Chloroflexota; class Dehalococcoidia; order UBA2979; family UBA2979; genus SURF-43. Next base: position 33,730 of record VGPD01000023.1, on the reverse strand, counting down.
GCCTTCCGCAAGGAAGTACGTTCCTGGCTGGAAGCTCACGTTCCGAATGTCGAAGGTGACCGCGACTCGGACGAGAACTACGCCAAGTACCGCCAGTTAGGCCGCGACCTGGGAGCCCGAGGCTGGCTCCGTCCGACGGTCTCGAAGGATTATGGTGGAGGGGGCCTGAACTTCGAGCAGTCCGTCATCCTCTACGAGGAGATGGACCAGTACGGACTGGGCCTTCCCCCGTACTACGACAGCGGCGGGTGGCTCGGCGGCGCGAGCATCCTCGTCTGGGGTACCGAAGAGCAGAAGCAGCGCTTCCTGCCCCCGATCTTCAAGGGTGAAGTGGTGACGTGGCAGTTGCTGACGGCCCCGGAGGCGGGCTCCGACCTCGCGGGCACGAAGACGGACGCGATCCGCGACGGTGACGACTACGTCATCAACGGGACGAAGATCTACGTGGGCGGCTCGCACAAGCCGGACATGCTGTGGACGTTCACGCGCACGGATCCGACCGGCCCCCGGCACAAGAACACGTCCTGGTTCATGATCCCGACGGACACCCCCGGTGTCACGATCGTGCCGATGGACTTGCTTGGCGACGGCGGCGAAGGCATCGGCGCGTCGGTGAAGAACACGGTGTACTTCGAGGACGCGCGCGTCTCGGCGAAGAACCTGGTCGGCGGCGTGAACAACGGCTGGCAGGTGGCGACGACGCACCTGGAGCTGGAGCACGGCGGCGGCGGCTCGATCGGCCGGAACAAGTGGTTCGAGCGTGCGGTGCAGTGGTCGAAGACCGAAAAGCGGAACGGCCGTCCGTTGATCGAAGACGCGGAGGCGCGTGACCGCTTGGCGGACATCTTCGTGCTGACAGAGGTATCGCGCCTCTTCGGTCTGCGGAACTACTGGATGAACCGGACGCACCAGAAGATGTCGTACGAGGGCTCGCAGTCCTCGTACTACCGGAAGTTGACCGGTCTGGACATCACGACCAACCTGCAGGAGCTCTTCGGCCCCGCGTCGCTGATCAACGGCGGCGGGTTCGACTTCTCCGAAGGGACGCTGGACGCCTACCACCGGAGCGCGATCACAGCGTTGCACCCGGGTGGCACGGCGGACGTGCAGAAGGTGCTGATGGCGCGCCGAATGGGTCTGGGCCGCGACGAGGCCGAGGCCGCCGGCAAGACTGTCGAGTAGTAATCCGATCCGCTCGGCGTCCGTCGCGCCGAAGTGCGCGGCGGGCGTGTGCGGCCAACATAGTTGTGCGGCCAACATAGTACGGGGGACTTGGTATGGACCTTTCGTTGAGCGAGACGCAGCTCATGCTGCGGAAAACGGTCGAGGACTTCATCGCGCGGGACGCGAACCGCGACAAGTTGATCGAGCTGCAGCAGACGCCGCGTGGATACTCTGACGAGATCTGGCGCGCGGCCTCCGAGCTCGGCTGGGTCGGGATGATGATCCCGGAGCAGTACGGTGGTGGCGGCAGCGACTTCTCGACCACGGCTGTTGTGTACGAGGCACTGGGCAAGGGCCCCGTCCCGGGCCCGATGTTCTCGTCCGGCATCCTCGCCGGCCAGGTCATCTTGCAGGCCGGTAGCGAGGAGCAGAAGAAGCAGTTCCTGCCGTCCATCGCGTCGGGCGACATCGTAGCGACGCTGGCGATGACGGAGCCGGACTACCAGTGGGGCCCGGCGGGCGTCCGCCTGCGTCCGACCGAGTCGGGCGACCAGTACGTGCTGAATGGCACGAAGCTCTTCGTCTATGATGGGCATGTGGCCGACTGGCTGATCGTGGCCATCCGCACCGGCGATGGCGCGGACGACATCAGCCTGCTGATGGTCGACACGAAGGCCGCGGGGGTCTCGGCACGGAAGCTCGACGGGTTCACCACCTCGGAGAGCGAGATCACCTTCAGTAACGTGAAGGTGCCGAAGGCGAACCTGCTTGGCAAGGTGAACGGCGTCAAGGCGGCCCTGGACCGCGCGCTGCTCTACGCCACGCCGATCCTCTGCGCCTACAAAGTCGGCGGCGGGCAGGGCGTGTTCGAGATGGCGGTCCAGTACAGCCGCGACCGCGTGCAGTTCGGCCGTCCGATTGGCCGGTTCCAGTTCGTCCAGAACCACATCGTCCAGCTGGTGAACCACCTGGACGCGGCGCGCTGGACGCTGAACGAGGCGCTGTGGAAGCTGGACACGGGCCAGGACGCCCGCGTCGGCGTCCACCTCGCCAAGACCCTGGCCAGCGAGGGCTACCGCAAGGCGTGCGACTACTCGCACGAGGTGCACGCCGGTACCGGCATCATGCGGAGCTACGGCCTGACGCTCTACACGCGTCAGTCTCGCTCGCTCTACGCGGCGCTGGGCGACCCGCGCTACCACCGGAAGCAGATCGCGAACCTGATCGAGACGATCGAATAGATTCAGTCGGGGTCACTGAGCGATTCCCACGCGACACGCCCCCCAGACGGGGGGCGTGTCCGCGGGAAGCCGGGCAGGAGGCAGGATGTCAGACGGACCGCTTCGAGGGATCCGGGTACTTGAGTTCTCGGTGATCGTGGCTGCACCGTTCTGTGGATGCATCCTGTCCGATCTCGGCGCTGATGTGGTCAAAGTCGAGGCGCTGGGCGGCGACCCTCACCGCAACATGGGCGCCATCATCCCCGGACTGGGTAAGCGCTTCCAGTCGCTGAACCGCGGCAAGCGGTCGCTCGCGGTGGACCTCTCCACTCCGGAGGGGCGCGACGTGATCTACCGGATCATCCCGGATTTTGATGTGGTCACGGTCAACTACCGCATTGGGGTGCCAGAGCGGCTCGGGATCGATTACGAGTCCCTGCGGAAGCGCAACCCGAAGCTCATCTACTGCCAGATCTCCGGGTTCGGCTCGGGAGGCCCGCTGAAGAACCGTGCGGGCACGGACATCGTCGGGGTGGCCTACTCGGGCCTGATGGTGGGCGAGGCGAAGGTGGATGCCAACGGCCTGCCGCTGGGGATCACCAGCAGTTCCGTCGCCGACTACTGCGCCGGGTTCTCCGCGGCGGCCGCGATCAACGCGGCGCTGGTGAACCGAGAGCGGACGGGCGTCGGTCAGAAGATCGAGACGTCGTTGTTGCGCGCCGCGCTGGCGATCCAGGACACCGCGGTCATGCGTGAGCCGGTCAGCGACGCGGCTTCGCGTGACCCGATGGTGGAAGGGATCCGCCGGCTGCGCGCCAACCGCGCGCCGTACACCGACATCATCGAAGCACGGTCTCGGGGACGCGGGCAGCGTGCTGCGCTCAAGGGTTACTACGGCGGCTACCAGACCGGGGACGGTCAGTTCATCGTGCTGGGCGCGTTGACGCCGGCCACCCGAAACGCCGCGCGTCGCGTCATGGGCATTACGGACGACCAGAGCGACTCGCCTGACTTCGATGCGATGGACCCGCAGAACATCGCCGCCGGCGAGGCGCGCTGGGAACGTATCCGGCAGTTGATGTTGACGCGCCCGCTGGACGAGTGGGTCCAGGACTTCGAGGCGGCTGGTGTCCCCTGTTCCCCGGTCAATGTCCCGGAGGAGATGTCCGAGGACCCGCAGGTTGTCGCGCTGGGCATGATGACGGAGCTCATTCACCCGTTGACGGGCCCCCAGCGCGTGGTCGGTCCGGTCGCGGTCATGTCGGAAACACCGGTCCAGATCCAGGGGCCGGCGCCGGTTGTCGGTGGCGACACCGTGGCCGTGCTTCGCGAGCATGGATTGAACGATCAGGAGATTGATGCGCTGGTCGCACAGAAGGTGGTCGGCGTCTCCAACAGCTAGAGACGTCCACGTTGAGTGCGGCCGGCGTGTGATGACGTGTGATGAAAGGCAGGGGTTCTATGTTCCAGGGTGTCGACCATGTCGTGATCGCGGTCAGCGACCTCGAAGCGGGGATCAAGCAGTACGAGGCCATCCTTGGCGTGCCGGTCTCCCGGCGGGGTCAGGCGACCGGCTTCGACAACGCACACTTCGACCTGCCTGACCAGACGATGCTTGAACTCGTCTCGCCCACGGACGAGACGGGCCCGGTCGCCCGCAAGATCAAGAACAGCGGGCAGGGTGTCCATCTGGTCGCCGTGCGCGTCGACGACCTCGACGCGACGGTGGCGCGGCTGCGCAAGGATGGTGTGCGGCTCATCGGCGACCCCGGCGAGGGGAACCCGGTCAAGGGGCAGGTGTTCGTCCACCCGGCGCACGCGGGTGGTGTGCTGATGCAGATTGTGGCGCGCGGCGCGCACTAGACCGTCTGCACCACGCTCGTGATACTGTTAGTATCCGTCCGATAGTTGACGATGGTCGCTCGCGGCCGACGAAACGAGGGTTCACGATGGACTGGAAAGACACGCCTGAGCAGGCGGCCTTCCGGAAGCAAGTGCGCGAGATGATCCAGGCGAAGATGCCCCAGCGGTATCAGGTGCTCGCCCGGGAGATCCACCAGGGCGAACGGCAGTGGGAGAACGACCGAAAGTCGTCCGACCCATCCGTCCGTGAGGCTGCCTCCGAGTGGGCGTCTTCTCTGCGCGAGAAGGGTTGGGTCGCACCGCACTGGCCGAAGGAATACGGCGGCGGGGGCCTGAAGCCGATGGAGCAGTTCGTCCTGAACCAGGAGATGGCGCTTGCCGGCGCTCCGGGTGTGGGCGGCTCCGGCGTCTCCCTTCTGGGGCCGGCGATGATCATTCATGGCCGCCCCGATCAGAAGGAGAAGTACCTCCCGGCGATCCTCAACGGTGAGACCGCGTGGGCGCAGGGCTTCTCGGAGCCGGGTGCCGGGTCGGACCTCGCATCGCTGACCACGAAGGCAACCCGCGACGGTGACGAGTTCGTGGTGAACGGCCAGAAGATCTGGACGTCGGCCGCCCATCTCGCTGACGCGATCTTCGCGATGGTCCGCACGGACCCGGACGCGCCGAAGCACCGCGGTATCACCTTCATCGTCATCGACGACATCAAGACGCCAGGGCTGACCGTCCGTCCGCTGACTGACATGGGGAACCACCACTACTTCAACGAGACGTTCTTCGAGGACGTCCGCGTCCCCGCCGACCACGTGATCGGCGAGGAGAACCGTGGCTGGTACGTCGGCATGACGCTGCTTGACTACGAGCGCTCGAACATCGGTGGCGCGGTCTCCGCGCGCAAGACGATCGAAGGCCTGCTGCGCCACCTGGCGACGGCCGATGGCGAGGCGAGGTCCACGCTTGGTCACGCCGGCGGCGCCGTCCGGCGGCACGCGCTGGCTGACTGCTACATCGCCAGCGAGGTGATGTATCAGTTCTCGTTCCGCGTGATCTCGATGCACAACGCCGGGCAGCTGCCGAACTACGAGGCCTCCACCTCGAAGCTCTTCAACTCTGAGCTGTCGCAGTCGCTGGCGCGTATGGGGACGAAGATGTTCGGCCTCTACGCGAACCTCTGGGAGGAGCGCAACGAGGGCGACCATGTCGCCGTCTCGTTCGCGGACGACTACATCCGCTCGGTCCCGGCGACGATCCGTGGCGGTACCTCCGAGGTGCAGCGAAACATCATCGCGACCCGCGGTCTGGGCCTGCCGCGCGGCTAGTCGCGCTCTGGCGCTGAACGCCAAAGAAGGGCCCCGCATATGCGGGGCCCTTCTTTATTCCCTGCAGCGCTGATACCGCGCTAGTCCGGCGCTGTTGCGACTGCGCGAGGATCGTTCTCGGTGACGCCGAGGGCAGCCAGTTCGGCGATTTCGGCGTCGGTCATGCCGGCGACGTCGCGGAGGACCTCCTCGGTGTGTTCGCCGAGAAGCGGCGCGTGGCGTCGGGTGGTGCCGGGTGTCTTCGAGAACTGGAACGGGCGGCTCAGGAACGGTGCCGTGCCCGCCTCCGGGTGGGTCACCGTCTCCCAGAACCCGCGCGCGTTCAGGTGCGGATCGGCGAGCAGGTGTGACCCTTGTTCGGCGACGCCGGCAGGAACGCCCGCCGCCTGGAGCTCCTGCATGACGGTGAACGCGTCCCGTGTCGCGGTCCAATGGCTGATGATCGCGTCCGCCTGGTCGTGATGCGTGCGCCGCGCCACAACGTCAGTGAACCGCGGGTCGTGCTCCAGTGCGGGCTCCCCCATCACGCGGGCGAGTGAGGCCCACTCCTCGTCCGAGCGGATGGAGATGGCGATCCACATGTCGTCGCCAGTGCAGCGATAGACGCCCTGCGGCGCGAAGACGCGGTCGCGGTTGCCAATCGGGCCCTGGGCCCGACGGTTCATCGTGTAGTCCATGATCGTCTCGCCGATGAACGAAGTGGTGGCTTCACGCTGGGACATGTCGACAAAAGTGCCACGGCCAGTCTGCTGACGCTGCCGGATCGCCGCCAGGATCGTGCCGACGGAGAGTACGGCGACCACAGGGTCGGGGAAGAATGTGCCTGAGGTAGTCGGATCGCCGCCGAGGTATCCGGTCACCGAGGCGAGTCCCGCAGTCTGCTCGAGTGTTGCCCCGAACGAGCCGTACGCCGCCTCAGGACCGGTGGAGCCCTGGCTGGAGAGGCTGACCATGATGATGTCCGGCTTCACTTTGACGAGGTCGCGGTAGCCCAGCCCGAACCGGGCCATGACGCCGCTGCGGAAGCTCTCGACGACCACGTCGCAGTGCTCGACCAGACGTTTGAAGGCCTCGACGCCACGTGGGTGAGTCAGGTCAAGGCAGATGTCCCGCTTGCTGCGGTTGCGCTCGTTGACGTGGGCCGCGCGGTTCCATGGCCGTTCGCCGGGGATACCGTCCGGGTAGAGGGTGCCTGGCCCACCTCGAGGGTTGGCTTCTCCACGGCCCGTGTCCATGCGTCGAGCCGACTCCACCTTGATGACGTCCGCGCCCATGTCCCCGAGCATCCGAGTACACATCGGACCGGCCCAGACATGGGTGACATCCAGAACGCGGAGGCCTTCAAGCGCCATGCGAGTCATCGGCGGTCTCCTTCGTTGAGTGTGCCGCGTGGCGGTCGCCGGTCGCCGATCAAATGACTCGTGTGTTCCGCAGCAGCACGAGTTCGGCCGGGGTGTATCCGAGGAGCCCGCCGTAGACCTCCTGGTTGTGTTCCCCGAGGAGGGGCGCGCGGCGCAGATCCCACGCATCCTCGCCCCAACGCATCGGCATCCCGGGGTACTGCAACGGGCCGGCCACCGGATGGTCGAGCGTGGTGAAGTAGCCGTGCGCCTGGTACTGCGCGGAGGCCAGCATGTCGGCCGGGTCGCAGATGTACCCCATCGGCATGCGTTTCGCCTGGCCGGCGTGGTAGACGTCCTCTTTGGGCTGCTCTGCCATCCACGGGGCCACGATGGCGTTGAGTTCGTCCATGTGGTCGCGCCTCGAGATCTGGTCGGCGAATCGGGGGTCGGTGGTCAAGTCGGGGCGCCCCATCATCTCGCAGAAGTCGGCCCAGTTGTCCTGGCGGAACATCGCTCCGACGAAGCCGTCCTTCGCCCGGTACATCGGCGCGAAGGCGTTCATCCGCTTGCGGTCTTCGTGGATGTAGCCGTGGCCGAGGCTGGAGTAGCCCTGGGCGGAGGCGATGCCCTCCACCTGTGCGACGTCGACATGCTGTCCTTCACCGGTCCCGTCGCGGTGGTAGAGGGCGATCAGGGCCCCCGAGAAGGCCGAAAGCCCCGCGAAGTACTCGGAGGGGTGGCCGCCGAGCTTCAGGGGTTCGCGGGTGGGCTCGCCACTGATGTAGAGCAACCCGCCGAGCGCCAGCGCAACGAGGTCCGTCGCCTGATAGTCACGGTAGGGGCCATACTGCCCGAACGGCGTGACCGAGACCATGACCGCGCGCGGGTTGGTCCGTTCGAGCGCCTCGTACCCAAGGTCGTGCGCGGCGAGCCATCCGGGAGGGGAGTCCTCGATGACGACGTCCGCCGACTCATACAGCCGTCGCAGGACCGCTGGGGCAGCGGCCTGTCTGATGTCGAGTGTGATACTGCGCTTGTTGGTGTTGAGGTAGAGGTAGAGGCCGCTTTTTTCCGGGTGTGGGTCGTCACCGAGAAACGGTGGTTGTGTCCGTGCGACATCGCCCCCCGGCGGCTCAACCTTGATAACATCCGCCCCCATGACGGCCATCACCCTGGATGCGAATGGGCCGGAGATTCCCTGCGTTAGGTCAAGTACTCTGATCCCGGCGAGTGGGGAGGCTGTAGTCGTTGCGCCCTCTGAATTCGAAGTGGGTTCAGCGACCATCTCCGTCACCAACCTTCTCATACCGACTGTACGGACAATATTCTGGGAAGTTGTTTCTCAGCGGGTGACGAATCCGCTCGCCATATTACGTGGGTAGTAGTATAGAGCCGCATACGGATCGCGGACTGGGCGGTTCACGGGGGGGGGGCAAGGCTTGAAGTACGTTGCCAGGCGGTTGGTTTCAGTGGTTCCGACACTGCTACTGGTGTCAGCAATGATTTTCTGGCTGATGCGCATCCTTCCGGGCGATGTGGCCACGCTGATCTTGATCGGTCCCGATGGGCAGGGCCAACCGACTCCGGAAGATGTGGCGCGTCTGAAGGAACAACTCGGGCTGAACCAGCCGCTCGTCCTCCAGTGGGCCGACTGGATGCTCGGCATGATGACGCTCGACGTAGGGCCCTCGCTGTGGAGCGGTCAGCCCGTCTTTGACGAACTGTTCCGACGTCTCCCGCTGACGGTCCAACTCGGCATCATGACGACCGTGACCTCCCTGTTGATCGCGATCCCGATGGGGATCATCGCGGCAGTGAAGCGCAATTCGTGGATGGACTACGCATCCCGTATTTTCGTGCTCGGCGGCCTGTCAATCCCGAGTTTCTGGGTGAGCGTTCTGACCATCCTTGCGCTGGTCACGTACTTCGACTGGACGCCACCGCTGGGCTACGTCTCATTGACCGAAGACCCGTTCGTAAACTTCCAGCAGTTGATCTGGGCGGCTCTGGCGCTCGGGTATATCCAGGCGGCCCTCGTGGCACGCATGACGCGGTCGAGCCTGCTCGAGGTGATGCGTGAGGACTACATCCGCACCGCCCGCGCGAAGGGCGTGCGCGACCGGAACGTCGTGATGAAGCACGCGCTGAAGAACTCGATGCTTCCCGTGATCACGGTTGTCGGCATCGGGCTGGCCAACATCATTGGCGGCACGGTGATCATCGAGACCATCTGGAACCTGCCGGGTGTGGGCCGGTTCATGGTGGACGCGATCAACCACCGCGACTACCCCGTGGTGCAGACGCTCACGTTCATCTTCGCGCTGATCTTCGCGCTGACAAACCTGTTTATCGACCTAGTTTACGGTGTGCTGGACCCGCGCATTCGACTCGAATAGCAGCCTCCAAGGGGTACTTCTTTTCTCGTGTGATTCTTATCGGAGGCGGAGGAGACAAACTATGGCGACGATCGCAGCAGAACCGGTAAGCCTGGGCGGACGCGCTGAACGGACTCGTTGGCAGAAGACGAAGCGGCTCGCGCGACGGAACCCGCTGGGTGCCGCTGCGGCAGTGCTGCTCGTCGTCTTCAGTTTTCTCGCGTTTGGGGCAGGGCTGGACACGCTACCCCTGGGCACCACGCAGGGGACTGCGTCCCCGATGATTGCCACGCACGACCCGTTCGTAATGAACTCGAGCGCGGTGCTTCAGCCGCCCGGTGGCGGGCACCTGCTGGGTACGGACGACCTCGGTCGCGACCTGTTCAGCCGTATCGTGTATGGTGCGCGAATTTCGCTCTGGGTGGGGTTTATCAGCGTCGGAATCAGCGTCGGGGTTGGCGCGCCGGCCGGCATGATCAGCGCCTACGGCGGGAAGTGGATCGACTTCGCGATTCAGCGAATCGTGGACGCGATGTTCGCGTTTCCGACGATCATCCTGGCGCTCGCCATCGTGTCGGTGCTCGGGAAGGGCATCTTCCAGACGACGATCGCCGTCGGCATTGTGGGCATCCCGCGTATCGCTCGTGTGACGCGGGCGTCGACGCTCGGCGTGAAGAGCCTGCCGTACATCGAGGCAGCCCGCTCGCTCGGTGCGCCGGCTGGACTGATTGTCGCGCGGCACGTCTTCCCGAACATCCTCGCGCCGCTGATCGTCCTCGGCACGGCGGGGTTCGGCACGGCGATTCTCGCGGAGGCGTCCCTGAGCTTCCTTGGCCTCGGCACGCCGCCCCCGAACCCGTCGTGGGGCACGATGTTGAGCGGGGCGGCGCAGCAGTACGTCCGCAGCGCTCCGTACATGGCGATCTTCCCTGGCATTGCGATCAGCCTCGGCGTCTTCGCCTTCAACCTGCTGGGCGACTCTCTCCGGGACATCTTCGACCCACGCCTCCGGGGCGCCTAACCCGGCCAGGCGGAACCACTGAGGGGAGGCCTCGCCGCAAGGCGAGGCCTTCTCTTTCGTTTGCGGGGTAGGCCGGGATCAGACGGTTCAGACACCGTGCAGCTCGCCGAGGGCGACCACGATCGCATCCTGCGACTCGCAGGCGGTCCTACACGCGCATGTTCGACGAGCCCACGGCCGTCAGGCACGCACCGACCTATTCGTCGCGGCGCGCCGCTGCAGAACGACGCCTCCGACGACGCGGTGCCGGAGCGCATGTCCGCGCAACGAGGCGACCGGCGGGGACTACGCGCTCGCTACGGCGATGCGATCCGCTGTCCGCATGCCTGGCGGGACGGCACGGGCGCCGAGGGAGGCCAGGATGAAGGTCGCCGAGGAGATCGCGCGGATCTACCGGCACGTCGGCGCACGTGCATGAGTTGAGCATCCCCGGGGAGGGCATCCCGATCTTCGCGAAGGGGACCGTGAGAGTCTTCAATGCCAACGCGGGTGTCCGTCACCCGGAGCAGCGGGTAACGACCGCCGTCGAGCTGCTCCAGGCTGCCTGGTAGTCACCCGTCTCGTATGGATGTCAGGCGGGCCCCGAAAACGGGGCCCCGCTCCATTCATGGCCCTCACATGGGGGAAGGCCGGAGACAGAACCGGCCGCCGAGGATTCCCCGGCGGCCGGTTTCGAGTGTCACACGGGGGATCGCCCCGGGGGGCTACTCGCCCCGGTAGTTGGCCTGGCGCTTCTCGATGAAGGCCTGGACCCCTTCCTTGTGGTCGAACGTGTTGCGAGTCAGGCCCTGTGCGCGTGAGGCGAGGGGCAGGTGCTGGGACAGGTCCTGCTGGTAGCCCTGGTGGATGAGCTGCTTCACGATCCCCATCGCGTACACGGGGCCGCGGGCGAGGAGCGAAGCCTTCTCCAGCGTGAACTCCATGAGCTGTTCGTCCGGCACGAACCAGTTGGCCAGCCCGATGCGGAAGGCCTCTTCGCCCTCGATCGCGATGCCCGACATCTGCATCCACATGGCGTTGGACATCCCGACGAGCTTCGGCAGCTGCCACGCGGCACGATGCCGTTGCGGATGAACGCTTCGTTGAAGCGTGAAGACGGGCATGCGATACGGAAGTCGGCGGAGAGCGCGATGCCACAGCCGAGGCCGTAGGCATGACCGTTCACGGCGGCGAACGACGGCTTCTGCATGTTGTGCAGCAGCGAAACGATCGCAGGGCCGGTCCCGTAGTTTCTCGTCTCGCGGGTGTAGTAGATCGGGTCCAGCTGCTCCCATGGCGTCGGCTTCGGCGGTTCCGCCGCTGCCTTTTCGCGGTCCTGGATGTTGCGGGCGAAGCCCTTGACGTTCGCGCCCGAGGAGAACGCGCGACCGGCGCCGGTGATGACCACCGCGCGCAACTCCCGGTCCGTCTCGAACCGGTGCAGTTCCTCAAGCAACGGAGTCATCAGCTCGTCGTTGAGGGCGTTGAGGTTCTCCGGGGTGTTCATCGTGAGGAGGAGCACGCCCTTCGAGGGCTTGTCGACCAAAACGGTATCGGCCATGAGCATTCCGTCCTTTACCTAATGCACTGAGCGGTATCGAAGGATCCGTGCGGACGCGAAGTCACCGCCGGCCAGCCGGTCGCGTGCTTGATCCCTTGCGGAGAACGATCCCCCCCGCTGTTTACAGCGGGTGTTATACACCCCACCCGCGAGGCCTTCCAGTGCGCTCGCCTGGGAGCCCGTCTGGGAGCCCGTCTGGCGCCCGCCAAGCACGGGTCGGCCCAAGCCGGCTGGTCAGCGGACGTCCCTGGTTCGCCGCGCGCGGCTTTTGAAGAAGCCGCCCGACCGGGGCTGTTCGGTGGTCGCTGTCACCTGGGAGTCGAACGACGAATCATCGAGCGAGGATTCTTCCGTCCCCTTCCCTTTGACGTACCGGGGCTTCGCCTCTGGGGCCTCGATGTTCGAGGTCGTCATTGGCGTGTCCTTTTCCTCGAACAGGTTCCAGTACTTGCCGCGGTCGGGGAGCCGTCGGGGTATGCCGTCGCGGTAGATGAAGGCCGCCCATTCCTTGCTCAACATGCGCTTGGCGTCCTCGTCGCACTCGGGGCAGGGCTGTGGTTGAGTGGCCTGGCGGACCGGGCGGATCAATTCGAACACGCCATTGCAGGGCTCGCAGTAGTACTCGTACAGCGGCATATTCGCTCCCTCGTGGTGCGCTTCTCCAGCACAGCAAATCTAGCGTACCGCAGCCTGCGGTGGGGCGAACCCGGTAATCGACGAGCCAGATTCGCGCGACGGATGCGGGTGTGGAGTGATCGCGTACTCGGCCTTTCCGGCGTCGTGTCGAGCTGGATTCCGGCTCCGTCCATCTCCCCGTTTGCGCCGGAAAGCACTAATTAACAGCCCAATCGCATCTCGTATACTCCGGGCAGTCCGATGATGGCTGGGAGCAGCAGCGATGACTGCGGCGAAGCAAATCCAACTGACTCACCTTCGAGCGCTCGCGGCCGTCGCCGCAAGCGGGAGCCTCACTCGTGCGGCCGAAGAGCTGGGGTACTCGGAACCCGCCGTCCATCTTCAGCTGGCCGCGCTCAGACGTTCTGTCGGCGGGCCGGTCGTCACACACGTTCGCGGGCGGATGGAACTCACCGAGCTCGGCCGCCGCATCCTCCCGTACGCCCGCGAAGCAATCGGAGCCGTCGAGCAGATCGCGAGCGAGGCGGAGCAGGTCCGCGCGAACCAGTCGCATGTGCTGCGGATCGGTGTGGGCCGCGGCACGGGGATCTACCTCTTCCCGCGCATCGCCGACATCATCGGGGCACGGATGCCCGGCACCACGTTCGAGCTCTCGGTCGTGCCGGGGAATGAAATGCTCAGCGTCCTGGACGAGAACCGCATCGACATCCTCCTCACGACGGGCATGAACAATCTGATCGCGAACGCGGGCCGGCGCGCAGGATATGAGTATGTCGCCGTACCGTTGCTGCGATATGCATGGTCATTTGTGACATCACCTGCGTTGGCGGGCGCCCTCGACCATGGGGACGTGTCGGAGATCCGGATCCTGCTGCCGGAGTGGGCGAGCGGCCAGATCCCGCGTGTCGAGGAGCGCCTCGCTGGCCTGGAGATGCGCACTCACGTTGCCGTCGCCACACACACCGAGGCCGCAAAGGCCGCGGCGCTGGCCTCGCAGACGCTTGCGTTCGTGCCGCGGTACACGGCCCGGCACGAGTTGCGATCAGGAGAGCTTGTCACGTGCTTTGCCGCCCTGCCATTGGCCGAAAGCTACTTGCATGTCGGGCATCGGCGTCCGGCGCGTCACCCGGACATCCATCACTTCATCCTCCAGCTTCGCCAGATCCGAGGCGTGCTGCGAGATCTCGTAACGGTCTCCGACATTCTTCCTCAACGCCCACCAGCAGCCACTCTCGCGCGGATCTAAACCGGCACGGGCGACTCCGTGCCGTCTCCTTCACAACCGTGAAGGGCCACTGGATAACACTCCCTTATGCGCTGGTGACAAACGCAAAAGATGCCGGACGTAGACGGCCGGTCATTCGATGCGAGAATCACGGCGATGCCGGGAGTGCCCCGGCATTCAGAGGGAGCTAGGAGTCCAACGGATGAGTTCCATCGAATCGGAACGGGGCAGCGGGGTTACTGCCCACGACACCAACTACTGGACATCGCCGCGCAACATGGTCCGTCGCCGGACGTTCCTGCAGGGATCGGCGATCGCCGCCGGCGGGCTCTCGCTCGCGTTGATCGGCTGCGGGTCGAAGGAAGGGGCCGGGACGACGTCGGGTGCGCCGGCAGCGTCGAGCGCTTCGGGCACCGCGGCGGCACCGGCCGCTCAGAAGGTCGGCGGTGAACTCGCGGTCGTCGCGACGTCCGACCCGCCCTCGCTCGACCCGTACCTGCAGTCGGCCGGCAGTACCTACACGTTCGTCGGCCCGATCTACAGCAAACTGCTTGATTTCGCCGCGACCGAAAACATCAAGCCGTTCGAGAACAAGATGGTCGGCGACCTTGCCGCTTCCTGGGAGGCGACGCCGGACGGCCTCACCTACGTGTTCAAGCTACGGGACGGTGTGAAGTGGCAGAACGTTGACCCCGTTAACGGCCGCGCGCTGGTCGCCGAGGACGTCGCATTCGCTCTGAACAAGATGCGGACGCCGGATCCTCTGTACACCAGCGCATATGTCCTTGACCCTGTCAGCAATATCGAGGCGGTCGACGCGAAGACCGTGAAGTTCACGCTGAAGAAGGTATTCGCGCCGTTCCTCGACAGCATCGGGCATCAGAACTCTTTCATCCTGCCGAAGGAGATCTTCGACAAGTACAAGGATGGGCGCACGAAGGCCGCAGGCACGGGCCCCTTCATCCTAGACAGCCAGCGGGCTGGTTCCGCACACATCCTCCGCCGCAACCCGGACTACTTCGGCGGCCAGGTGTACCTGGACAAGGTGAAGTACACGGTCCTGCCGGACTCGGCGTCACAGGTCGCGGCGTTCCGGGCGAACCAGTTGGACATCATCTCCTCGAACCAGAAGAACCAGGTCGCGGACATTCTGAAGTCCAACCCGAAGACTCAGCAGTTCTTCCTTCCGGGGGCCAGCGGAGTGCGTCTGGTGATCAACAATGCCCGGAAGCCGTTCGACGATGTGCGAGTCCGTGCGGCGATTGATAAGGCGATCGACCGCCGGGCCATGATCCAGACGATCTTCGATGGCGAGGCACGTCTGATGGGGATCCTCGGCGCGAACTGCACCCCGTGGGACATCCCCCAGGCCGAGATCGAGGCGTTCTGGAAGACGGACCCGGCGGAGGCGAAGAAGCTGCTCGATGCCGCGGGTTTCCAGAATGGCTTCGCGACCGAGTGGGAGAACTCGAACGCTGCCCCCGGCAATATTCCGGTCCTGGAATTGATCCAGGCGGCCCTCAAGCCCTTGAAAGTCGACGTGAAGATCAAGTCGGTGGAGTACGCCGACTGGCAGAAGCACGCGAACACCCAGGACTTTATCGCGTTCATGACGGGTGTCCGTGCGGCGACCGACCCGGACGGCATCTTCTTCCGCAACTACCACCCGAGGAGTGCCCAGCGCTGGGTTGAATTGAAGAACGATGAGTACAAGCCGCTGGTCGACCTTGTGGACAATCAGCGGACTGAACTGGATCCGAAGAAGCGGTTGGAGATCAGTCAGAACCTGACGCGCGGCCTGCTGAATTCCCACTTGGCCCCGGGCCTCTATGACCCGAAGTCGTACGTGCTGGCGAACCCGCGGGTGCAGGGGTACGCAGCGCACGGGCTCTCGAACCATCAGGAGTTCAAGCACACGTCAATCCGCGCATAGTGCGAGCCGCTGCATGATCGGCGGCGGAGGAGTCTGGAGAGGCAGGAGGCACTGTGGACTACCTGATTCGTCGGGTCTCGTTATTCGTCCCGACGATGCTCGCCGTATCCATAGTCGTCTTCTTCCTCACCCGGGCACTTCCCGGTGACGCTGTCGACCAGATGCTGATCGAGTCCCCCTACATCACGGAGGTGGAGCGAGACGCGGTGCGCAAGCAGCTCGGCCTCAGCGATCCCCTCGCGGTGCAATACGTGAAGTGGGTTGGTCAGGTGATGCAGGGGGATCTTGGCAGCTCGCTCTTTACGAAACGGACGGTGCGGGAGGAACTTGCCGCCCGTCTGCCAGTCACCGGCCAGCTCGCGTTGATGGCGCTCGCACTATCGCTCTCGATCGCATTGCCGCTGGGGACCATCGCTGCGCTCAAGCGTGACTCCTGGGTCGATCATGTCGCGCGGTTACTTTCGATCACCGGTGTCTCCGTGCCCAGCTTCGTCATGGGGACGCTGGTGCTGACGTACCTGTCGATCTGGTTCAGGTGGATTCCGCCAATCGGCTACACGCCGATTGCGACGGACGTGTGGCGTAATCTGCAGCAGTTTCTACTGCCGGCGGCGATCCTGGGTACAGAATTGTCCGCATCTGTCAGCAGGATGACCCGGTCGTCCGTGCTGGAGGTGTTGCGGCAGGATTACATCCGTACCGCGGAGTCGAAGGGGTTGTCGCGCGGGCAGGTTGTGCGACGCCACGTCCTCCGGAACTCGCTCAACCCGATCCTGACGATCGCCGGGCTGCAGGTCGCCGGCATCATGGGCGGCACGGTGATCCTCGAGGTGCTGTTCGGGCTCCCCGGGATCGGCCGTCTCATGTACGACGGCATCCTCCAGCGGGACTACCCGTTGGTTCAGGGCCTGACGCTCCTCGCTGCCACGGTCTACTTGACGGTGAATCTGGTCGTCGACCTCGCCTATAAGGTCGTCGATCCACGGATCCAACTGTGACGCCCATTCTGTTTCGGAGGCATCGGGAATGACTGCACCAGCCGCCCCCCCTCTGACCTTGTACCCACCGATCGAAGTGAGATCGCAACGCGCTTGGAGCCGTGCGATTCGGCTCGCCCGCAAGAAGCCAGTTGGTGCGGTCGCCGCGATTGTTGTGCTCACGATGGCGCTGTCCGCTGCGGCTGCTCCGCTGGTAGCAACGCACGATCCGCTGGCTACTGGCCCTGGCCAGCAACTGAGAGCGCCATCGGCTGAGCACTTCTTCGGCACCGACAAAATCGGGCGTGACGTATTCAGCCGCATCGTTTACGGCGCACGCGTGTCGCTGCTCGTCAGCGTCACGTCGGTGGTTATTGGCGTGACGTCCGGAACCCTGATCGGGGCGACGATCGCATACATCGGCGGGATCCTCGACCTAGTCTTCCAGCGGTTGATCGATGCGCTCATGGCCCTGCCGGGGATCATGGTCGCGCTCGCGCTGGTCTCCGCGCTGGGACGCAAACCGGAGTTCATCGCGATCGCCATCGCGATCGGCATCTTCCCTCGCGTGGTGCGAGTGGCGCGCAGCGTCACGCTCACCGTCCGGCGGGAGCCGTACGTCGAGGCGGCTGTGTCGATCGGGGGGCAGACTTCGCGAGTGGTCCTGCGGCATGTGTTGCCAAACATCTTCGCGCCGATCCTGATCGTCGCCACGACCTCGCTGGGCAGCGCCATCATCATCGAGTCGTCCCTCGGCTTCCTCGGGCTTGGCACCCAGCCGCCGCAGCCGTCGTGGGGCAACCTGATCGGCGGGCAGGCGCGGTTTGAACTGGAGCGCGCGCCGTGGCTGATCTGGGCGCCGGGACTCGCGATCTCGCTGACGGTGCTCTCGTACAACCTGCTGGGTGACGCATTGCGTGACATCCTCGACCCGCGACTCCGCGGCTCATAGGGCGACGCAGGAACAACTTGCGAGGTCCGGCATGACTGCATCCGACGTGGACATCGAACGCGGAGTGCTGTCGGGCGAAACCGTACGCGTGACATCCTCGCGTCTCGCAGCACGCATCGCGGCATCGTTGCTGGGTGATCTCGGCGCGACAGTGCAAGGCGAAGGTGGGGCGGCGGACCTCGCCGACCCGGGGACGCCGATGTCTCCGGCAGGGGTAACGCTGAGCGCCTACGGGCTGCGCGGCGAGTTCCGCGATGCGTCGGCGTCTGACCAGGCGGTGATGGCGGTGGGTGGCGCCCTGACGGCGCAGTGGAGCTACCGTTCCGGTCCGGTCTACCTCCTGACCCCGTTCCCGAGTGCGGCGCAGGGAATCCTCTCCGCGATCGCGCTCCTCGCACGCCGCCTCGGCGACGCGGGCACAGATGTCCCTGCGGACGTCAGCGCCCTGCATGCACTCTTCGCCCTGCAGAGCGGAGGCTATGGGCGGGTGGCCGGGCAGGAGCCCGACCGCACGCGCTGGAGGCACACGCCGCGCGGCCAGCAGCCGACGTACGCCACGTACCAGACAGCCGATGGGACATGGCTCTTTGTGGGTGCGTCCACACGCCCGTTCATGATCCGCACGCTGCAGACGCTCGGGCTTGAGTCTGAGGTGCCCGAACCGCCTCCGCCCGGCCGCCAGTCCTTCGACGAGGTGCCCGTCGGGACGGGTATCTGGAAGCAGATGGCGGAGGTGTTTGCGACGGCGCCGCGGCAGGTGTGGCTGGACCGGTTCGCGAAGGCCGCCGTACCGATTGGACCGGTGCTCACCGTCGAAGAGGCGCTCACGCACGAGCACGTTCGGATGCTGGGGCTGGCCGGCGACGACTACCGCCCGCGCAACCTCGTTCAGGTGCATCGGGAGACATCGGCGCCCGCACGCCCGCGGCCAACCTCCTCACTGCCGCTTGCGGGGATGCGTGTGCTTGAGGTCACCGGCTACATCGCGGGTTCGTACGTCGGTCGGCTGCTGGCTGACCTCGGCGCGGACGTCGTCAAAGTGGAGGCCCCTGGCGGCGACCCGTTCCGGCGCGGCGGGCTGGGATTCTTCTCGTGGAACTACGGCAAGCGGGGCATGTCGCTCGACCTCTCGGTCGAGTCCGACCGGGCGCGCGTCTTCGACCTGATCCGGCGCGCCGACATCTTCGTCACGAACTACCGCGCCGACTCGCTGGAGAAGTTCGGACTGGGACGCGACCGCGTCTTTGCCGCGAAACCGGGGCTGATCCACTGCTCCATCTCCGCGTTCGGCGAAGGCGGGCCGCTCTCCCGCCTGCAGGGCTTCGACCCGATCGTCCAGGCGTTTGTCGGTGTGCAGGCGCGACAGGGGGCGGACGGCGAGCCGATCAAGAGCCAGATGGCGGCGACGGACTATATGGCGGCGATGCTCGGCGTCCTTGGCATCCTGTCGGCCCGTACGCGCCAGGTGACCGAGGGCGGCGGCTATTCGGTCTCGACCTCGCTCCTGTCGGCGGCGTTGCTGCTGGTATTCGACGCGGCCGAGGGGTTGCACGCCGGAACGGGTTACTCGCGGGGTGGCCTCGACTACCTTGGCCCCTCGGCGTTCGACGGCCTGCATGAGTGCGTGGACGGTTGGGTGCTGGCAGCAGGTGCGACGACTCCGGCCGGCGGGCAACCACCGGTTGACTTCGGCGCCCTGGCACGGACGTCAGTCCAAGACGCCCTTGCCCGGCTTCAGGCGGCCGGGATACCGGCCCTGCATTGTGTCCACCCGGATGACCTGTTTACGCAGTCGCATTTAGCCGAGAACGGTCTGTGGACCACCTTCGATCAACCAGAGACGGGTACGGTGACGGTGCCGGCCCCGGTGCTCCGCTCCGCGGGCCTCACCGGCCCGGCACCCGCCCTGGGCGATGAGCCCGACCTGTCGAACTGGTTTACTGACCGCTCAGCCTTGTGACGTGACTTGTGGGAGATCCTGAGGGAGGACACGATATGTCCGATGGCCCGTTGCAGGCCTATCGCGTGATCGACCTGGCCGGCCCGTACGGCATGCTCGGCACGCGCGTCATGGCCGGGCTTGGTGCCGATGTGATCCGCGTCGAACCGCCGGGAGGCGACCCGCTCCGTCAGCGTCCCCCGCTGGACTCGGCCGGGGTGAGCACGTACTGGCATCAGATGACGGCCGGGAAGAAGAGCGTTGTCATCGACCTCGACAGCGAGGCCGGGCGAGCTGCGTTCTGGGGGTTGCTGGAGTCGGCGGACGTGCTGTTCGAATCCGGGCAACGAGCCCGCCTCGAATCCCTCGGGTTCGGCTGGCAGCAGATCTCGCGGCGTTGCCCTGACCTCGTCTACACGACGATTTCGCCATTCGGCCTCGAAGGGCCGCGCGCCTCGTGGCTGGGTGGCGATCTGGTGGCGATGGCGGCGGGGGGGCTGATGTACCTCTGCGGCGACCCCGACCGGGCGCCGTTGCGCGTCAGCGTCGAACAGGCGTCGGCGCAGGTGGGCCTTCAGGGCATGGTGGGCACCCTCATTGCCCTGCGTGCGCGGAAGGTGGGTGCACGAGGGCAGCGCGTGGATGTCTCGATGCAGGAGGCGATCTCGAACACCCTCGGCAACTCGCAGCAGTCGTTTGTGATGGACGGGACGATTTTCCAGCGGGCCGGTGGCGGACGTGCGACCGGTGGCGCGGACAACCGGCTCGTCTGGGCGTGTGCGGACGGGTACGTCGCCTGGGGACGGAACCCGGCCTCGATGGGGCTTCTGCACCAGTGGATGCTGGACGAAGGCGTCGAGCCAGGTTTCGACGCTGAGGCCTGGGCCCAGCGTCCCGTGGCGGGACCGGGTGCACCGACGCGCGAGGAGACGCAGGCATTGGACGCCCGGATCGCCGCGTTCTTCCAGCGCTTCCCCAAGATGTATCTCTATGAAGAGGGCCAGGGCCGCGGTGCGATGATGTGCCCGGTCTCCACGGTGACTGACCTGCTGGCGAACCAGCAGCTGAACCACCGCAGGTTCTTTCATCAGGTGCCGCAGCCAGGCCTTCCGACGCCGCTCACGCAGCCAGGCGCGCCGTTCAAGATGTCCGTGTCGCCGTGGTCCGTCGGCCCCTCACCACAACTGGGTGAGCACACCTCGGCAGTCCTGACGGCTCACGGTGCCGGTGCAGCGGGTGGTGGTCGATGACCGGGGTCGCACCGCACCGGCAGGCGAATACCGATGGGCAGGATGCGATGGTGGATTCCCGTGACATCTTCAAGGGCCTGAAAGTCGTGGACTTCTCCTGGGTGGGCGTCGGCCCGATGGCGGCGCAGGTCTTTGCGCTGTATGGCGCCGAGGTCATCCGTGTCGAGTCGGCATCCCGCCTCGACACGTTCCGCAACGGGCAGCCGCTGGCGCCGGGGACCGGCCCGGACCGCAGCGCCTACTGGGCGAACGTCAACCGGGACAAACTCGGCATGACGTTGAACCTCCGCCATCCCGGCGCGCCCGACGTGGTGCGGCGGCTGGTCGAGCATGCTGACGTGGTCACGGAGAGTTTCGCGCCCGGGTTCATGCACGAGATCGGCATGGACTACGAATCGCTCCGCAAACTGAACCCGAAGATGATCATGATCTCGATGTCGATGGAGGGACAGGGCGGTCCGCACCTGGGTTACAAGGGGTTCGGGCTCGTGCTCCAGGCGACGGCGGGGATCACCGGGCTCACCGGCTGGCCCAACCGGCCGCCGGTCGGCACGGGCGTCGCCTACACGGACTGGTTCGCGACCCACCTCGCGGCATCGGCGGTCATCTGCGCGCTCGAACACCGTGACCGTACCGGTGAAGGGCAGTACATCGACCTCTCGCAGCTCGAGTCCACCATCTGGGGGCTCGACGACGCGATCGTCCGGTACTCGGCGACCGGCGAGGTCATGACGGCCAACGGCAACCGGAATGAGCGGGCGGTGCCGCACGGTGTCTTCCGTTGCGCCGGGGAGGACCGCTGGTGCGCCATCAGCGTGCTCGAGGACGCCCAATGGGATCGCCTCCGCACGGTCATGGGTTACCCGGCGTGGGCGCGCGACCCTGCGTTCGCGACGTTCGATGGTCGTCAGGCACGTGAAGACGAGATCGAGGCGGGCATCGCGGCGTGGACCGCGCCGCTGGTCGCCGGGGAGGTCGCGGAGCGGCTCCAGGCGGCAGGCGTGCCGGCGTATCCCGTGAACGACGCGCGGGACGTGCAGTCCGACCCGCAGCTCGCCGCCCGGGGGCACTTCTGGCAGATCGAGCACCCCGTGATCGGCCCGATGACGTGGGACGCTCCGGCGTACCGGCTCTCGGGGACACCGGCCTATCCGCAGGCGCCGGCGCCAAAACTCGGGCAGCACAACGAATACGTCTACCGCGATCTCCTCGGCTATTCCGAGCAGGAGTTCGTCGAGTTGATGGTGCAACGGGTCGCGGAGTAGCACAGGACGAGCCGCCGCGGCGAAAGGGGCAGCAGATGGATTACACCGGCTACGAGGATCTGGTCGTCGACGTGCGAGACGGCGTGGCCACGTTCCGCATCAACCGTCCGGACCGCCTGAATGCGTATCGCACCCACACACGGGTGGAGATATTCGACCTCGCCGCGAAGTTGCAGGCCGACGACGACGTGCGAGTGGTCGTCTGTACGGCGGAGGGCCGTGGCTTCTGCTCCGGCGCTGAACTCGGACGGGCCGAGGGTGACGGCCCGCCACCGTCCCGCGCGGAGCGCACCTCACGGCTTGGCCAGAACGCGTTCACGATGTTGATGAGCGGCCTGGACAAGCCGACGATCGCGTCGATCAACGGGGTCGCGGCAGGAGGCGGGATGGCGTGGGCCTGCTCCTTTGACATCCGCATCCTCGGACCGTCGGCGCGTTTCACGACCGTGTTCGTGCGGCGTGCGTTCACCCCGGACAACGGGCTCACCTACTTCCTCCCGCGCCTGGTCGGCGAGGCGCGAGCGTACGAGCTGTTCTTCACCGGCCGCGAAGTGGCTGCGGAGGAGGCGGCGCGCATCGGCCTCGGGAACGAGCTCGTCGACGACCCGGACGCACGGGCGATGGAGATGGCACGCGAACTGGCCGCCGGCCCGCCGCTCTCCATCATGTGGTCGAAGCGGATGATCCAGTACGGCCGCGACCACTCGCTCGCCGACCTCATCGAGTACGAGCGTGCCGCCGCTGCACACACGCGCGACAGCGACGACCGCAAGGAGGGCGTCCGCGCGTTCCTCGAGAAGCGGAAGGCCGTCTTCACGGGCCAGTAGACCGGCCAGTGGAGAAAGAGAGGGGCCGCGCAAGAACTGCGCGGCCCCTCCTGTTTGTCTTCCGCAGTCGACGGACGACGCGCTAGCCGCGGGGCAGCCCCAGGCCGCGGGTGGCGATGACGTTCCGCTGGATCTCGGCACTCCCGCCGGCGATCGTCGAGGAAACGGTGCTCACGTAGCTGTGGATCGCCTCACCCTTGCGGGCGGCCCACCGGCTCTCGCCGTCCCAGATGTTCGAGTACATCCCGTACAACCGGGCTTCCGAGCGGGCCGTGCGCTGGTTGGTCTCGAAGATCGAGAGCTGCAGCATGGACGCCTCGTAGTTCGGCACCACGCCGCGCGCCTGCATGGAGACGACACGAAGCGCCATGTTGAACGCGATCTCGGTCTCGATGAACCGGTCCGCCAGTTCGAGCCGCAGCGAGCTCATCTCGCGGTGGCGCGACTTCCGCTTGCCGTCGTCCGTCTTGATGTAGTCCGCGATCTCGGTGAAGTGGCGGCGGGCGGAGACGGCCTGGCGGATGCGGGAGCGCTCGAAGTCCATCAGCGTCACGCTGACGTACCAGCCGCGGTTCTCCTCGCCCACGCGGTTCTTGACCGGGACGTGGACGTCCTCGAAGAACGTCTCGTTGAAGTGGTGGTCCCAGGCCATGTTCACCAGCGGCCGGACGCTCACCCCCGGGGTCTTCATGTCCAACAGCAGGAACGAGATCCCGCGGTGCTTCGGCGCGTCCGGGTCGGTGCGCACGAGGAGCGCGATCCATTCGGCGTGATGCGCGTTCGAGGTCCAGATCTTCTGGCCGTTGATCACATACTCGTCGCCGTCGCGGACGGCGCGGGTGGTGAGGGAGGCGAGGTCCGAGCCGGCGCCCGGCTCGGAGAACCCCTGACACCAGTTCGTCTCACCGGTCAGGATGCGCGACAGGTGCTCTTTCTTCAGCTCGTCGCTGCCGTGGATGATGATCGCCGGGCCGATCTGGGAGATCTCCTGCCCGCCCACCATCGGCGCGTTGTGCTTCGCCAGCTCGTGGTTCAGGATGAACTGCTCCATCGACGTCAGGCCCCCGCCGCCGTATTCCTTCGGCCAGCCGGGCGCGATCCAGCCGCGCGCGGCAAGGGCGCGTACCCACTGCCGCGAGTACTCCTGGCGCTGCGGGTCGCCGGAGTGCCGGTCTTCGCTCCACGTTTCAGGACCCATCTGGT
The DNA here is from genome assembly GCA_016875635.1 of Chloroflexota bacterium. Lineage (GTDB taxonomy): Bacteria > Chloroflexota > Dehalococcoidia > UBA2979 > UBA2979 > SURF-43. Next base: position 9,678 of record VGPD01000023.1, on the reverse strand, counting down.
CGAGGTGATATCGCGGCGGGAGCTCCTTCTCGATGAAGTCGCTCGCTTCCTTTCGGAAGGCGGCCTGTTGAGGGTTGTCGTTCCAGTCCATGGGACATTCTCCGTACCCGCGCGGCGTGGCGAGTGAGCGTTCGCACGAGGCGCGCGTTGGCCCGAACGTGTGGTCAGCGGACAATACATGCGTGTTCGGTGCCGGGCAATGCTGAGGCGGCTGAATTCGGACATCTGTTCTGAATGCTTTTGCGGCGGTATCGTGTCGAGGTGGTTCAGGGAGCTCACGCTCGTGTGCACATCGGCGCTACTCCTGCTGACTGCTTCCGCTGCCGCCGGCACGTCAAACGGATATCGACGTCGGGCGTCCCGATGATCGCCGCCACGATCACGGCGATCCGGCAGGCCACCCCGACGGTCAAAGTCTTCACGTTCCACATCGACGCCCCGTTCGAATTCCGCCCCGGGCAATGGCTCGATTGCTACGTCGACATCGACGGGCAGCAAGAAGTCGGGGGGTACTCGATGACCTCATCCCCCCTGGCTGACCATGTCGAGCTGGCCATCAAATACTCGGAGTCAAACCCGGTGACGCGGTACCTCCATGGACGGGCGGCGGTCGGTGAGCGGCTGCATCTCGATGGCGGTTATGGGGAGTGCTACTACGAGCCGGGGATGGCGGAGTCGCTGGTGCTCATCGCGGGTGGCATCGGTCTGACGCCGTTGATGAGCATCATCCGATATGCGACCGTGGCCACTCCCGATGTCCCCCTCACGTTGCTCTACGCCGCGACGTCGCCGGACGAGCACCTGTTCCGAGATGAACTGGAGGCGACCGCCGCGCGGGATCCTCGGTTCCGCTGCGAGTTCTTCGTGACGCGTGGCGCCCCGGAGGGGGCGCTCCGTGGCGGCCATATCGACCAGGCCGTGCTGCAGGCGGTCATTGAACCCGGCGCCGTCTATTTCGTTTGCGGCCCGGGCGCGATGATCGACAGCACGGTCGATCTCCTCACACGCATGGGCGTGCCACCGGAGCGGATTCGCTTCGAACGCTGGTGGTAGGCGCTAGCCGAATGCTCCCGCGAGCTTCAGTTCCTCAATGTCGCCCGTCTCGTATCCGAACTCGCGGAGGATCTCCTCGGAATGCTCGCCCATCATGTCCGAGGTGAAGCGGATGTGGGTTGGGGTGCGCGACATCGACACGATCGGCTTGACCTGGCGTTCGGGGCCGGTCACGCGGTGTTCGAGGTCCTGGAAGTAGTAGGTGGCCTGTTCGTCGTCCGCGACCTCTTCCGGCATGAGCACGGGCGCGACGGGCGCGTCTGCAGCGCGGAACGCCGCCAGCCACTCCGCCACCGTCCGCTCGCGCAGACGCGCGCGGATGGCATCGCGTTCCCGAATCACCATCTCGTGGAACCCGGGAGCCCGGGGGTCGATCGCGGGGTCGTCGTCGCCGAGGCCCTCGAACCCGAGGACACGGCGCACGGCGGCACGCCCCGGGGGCGTGTTGGCGCTGAATACCAGCGCGCCGTCGCGGGCGTTGTACCCGGCCCAGTAGTTCGCCCCGCGGCGCTGGACGGGCGCCTCCGTCCGGGCGCGGATTAGGTCGGCATATGTCCCACCGCTGCGGCGCACCTCGGCGTACTTCTCGATGGTCGCCGAACGCGCGGCGGCGTCCGTGGTGGCCTCCCGCATCGTGTTCGTCCCCCCGAGGGCCATCGTGGCGTGCACGAGGGAGGACTCGATCAGCTGTCCCTCACCGGTGAGCGCCCGGTGATAGAGCGCCGCGCACACACCCATGGCGCCAGCGAGGCCCGCGGCGGTGTCGCCGAGGGAGATGCCGCCGATCATCTCAGGCGCCCCGGCGTCGTCGACCTTTCCGGCCGCCGCCATCGCTCCTGAATATGCCTGCGCCACCATGTCAGCGGCAGCGTCGCGCGCGAGCGGGCCTTCCGGCCCGAACCCGCTGATGTTCGCGTAGATCAGGTCAGGCTTGATGCGCGAGAGCGTCTCGTAGTCGATCCCCAGCCGTTGTGGCACGCCGGGGCGGTAGTTGATCACGACGACGTCCGACTGCGCGACGAGCCGGTGCACCATCGCGAGGCCGGCGGGGTTCTTCAGGTCCACCTGCAGTGACCGTTTGCCACGGTTCACCCATTGAAAGATCTTGCTGGTCCCCGGCACCACGCCGACGTGGCGTCGTGGTTCTCCTTCGGGTGGCTCAATCTTGATGACATCGGCACCGAGGTCCGCGAGGTTCATGCCAAGGAATGGTCCAGCCACGATCAACGAGAACTCGATTACCCGGACACCGTGTAAGGGGCCTTCTGTCATCTTGCCCTCCGCCTTGCGGTTAGCACGTTCCGTGCGGATGACGATTGTAATCGGAATGTCATCCGCCCTACTGGGGGCCGTAGCATGTTGGCGACCGTCTCCGGTGGTTCCTCCGGCGGGCAGATTCGGCATACCGGATGTGATGGCGCGAGTATGATGCGCGGCGCAGGGAAGTGGGGGACGCACCATGAATGAAACGGTGTTGCTCGATGTGGCTGACGGGATCGCGACGGTCACGCTCAACCGGCCTGAGGCGATGAACACGATGAGTCGGGCCCTCTCCGAGGGTCTGGCGGACGCGATGCGGGAGGTCCGTGACAACGACGCAGTCCGGGTTGCCATTCTGACGGGGAATGGTCGCGCCTTCTGCGCCGGCGCCGACCTGCGGGAGCGGAACGCCACTGGTCGCGGTTTCAGCAACCCCGCCGAGGTATTCAACACGTCCCCGGGTGGCGGCATCGGTGCGGCGGACACGAAGAAGCCGATCATCGCTGCGATCAACGGCTACTGCCTCGGCGGCGGGTTCGAGATGTCGCTGCAGTGCGATCTCCGGATCGCGTCCGAGGCGGCGACCTTTGGCCTGCCCGAGATCACCTACGGGTTCTTCCCCGGCGGTGGCGGCCCGGTGCGGTTGCCGAGGTTCATCCCGCAGGCGTTGGCCGCCGAGATCGTGCTGCTGGGCGAGCGGTTCGATGCCGCCACCGCGCTGCGCTATGGCGTCATCAGTCGGGTCGTGCCGCCCGAGCAGTTGATGGACACCGCCCACGCGATGGCAGCGCGGATCGCCGGGTTCGCCCCGGTCGCCGTGCGCGCCGTCACGGAGTTGATGCGCTCGCAGGCCGACCTGCCGCTGGACCGCGCGCTTCGTCTCGGCTCGTCGCTCCGGTGGATCGTCGGGCAGACCGAGGATGCGCGTGAGGGCCCGCGGGCCTTCGTCGAGAAGCGCGCGCCTCAGTTCAAGGGCCAGTAGCCGGGATTCGCACGGGTGAGCCGCTGGCGACCGTGAGAGTCACGCCCCGTGACGCGATAACATCGCGACGAGGCCGAGGAGGCGTGCGATGTCCGCGACGGTTGGGGTAGCGATTCAGGCGCTGAATGCGCACGATTTCGTGACGCAGGTGCGCCAGGCCGAGATGGCCGGCGTCCCGGTCGCTTGGACGACGATCGGTGGCGCCGGAGGGGCCGATCCGCTCACCGTCTTTGCGGCCGCGCTCACGGCGACCGACACGATCCGGCTGGGCACGGCGATCGTGCCGACGTGGCCGCGTCATCCGATCGTCATCGCGCAGCAGGCCCTCGCGCTCGAGCAGATCGCGTCGGGCCGTCTGCGCCTCGGCATCGGGCCGTCGCACGAGCCGGGGATGGTGCGCAACTTCGGCGTGCGCTGGGAAGCGCCGCTGACGGAGCTGCGCGAGTACCTCACGGTGATCCGCTCGCTGGCCACGACCGGCGCCGTCGATTTCGTGGGGCGTCATGTGACGGCACGCGCGACGCTGCGAGAGCCTCAGCCGCTTGAGTTGCTCGCCTCAGCGCTGCGTCCGAAGTCCTTCGAGGTGTGCGGCGAACTGACCGACGGCGCGATCTCCTGGATGTGTCCGGCGTCGTACCTCATCCGTGAGGCGCTCCCGGCGATCCGGCGTGGTGCGGAACGTGCCGCCCGTCCCGCGCCGCCGCTGATCGCGCATGTGCCGATCATGGTCTCCGAGGACCGGGAGGCGGTCCGCGCGCTGGCGCGGCAGCAACTGGGCAACTACGCGAGCGTCCCGTTCTATCTCGCGATGTTCCGCGAGGCCGGGTTCCCGGAAGCGAGCGCTGGCTACTCGGACGCGATGCTGGACGACCTGATCGTCTCCGGTTCGACCGAAGAGGTGGTGGATCGCCTGTGCCGGATGATCGAGGACGGGTGCGGGGAAGTGCTGGCGCACCCACTGCTGGAGCCAGGCGACCGTGCCGGGAGCATCGAACGGGCATTCCACGCGGTCGCCCTGGCACACCAGCGTGTTAGTCGGGCATAACGTCATGTTGTTCGCACGAAAGAGGCACCGATGACCGTGGCTGACTTCTCACTCGCAGGCAAGGTGGCGATCGTCACGGGCGGTAGTCGTGGCATCGGCCGTTCGATCGCGCTCGGGCTGGCCGAGGCAGGGGCGGACGTCTGCATTGCCGCGCGCAAGCCGGAGTCGCTCGATGAAGCGCTCAATGCGCTGCGGGCGAACGGCCGCCGCGTCATCGCGGTGTCCACGAATGTGCGCGAAATGCCCGCGCTCCAAAACCTGATCGACGAGACGAAGCGTCAGCTTGGTCGGGTCGACATCCTGGTGAACAACGCCGGCACCAACCCGGTCTTCGGCCCCACCGTGAACATGGATGAGCGTGCGTGGGACGCCGTCATGAACACGAACCTGCGTGCGGTCTTCTTCCTCAGCAAGATGGCGCGCGAGGCGATGCTGGAGCACGGACAGGGCGGCAGCATCATCAACATCTCGTCGACCGGCGGCCTGCGCGCGTCCGGCGGCCTCGGCGTCTACTCCGTGTCGAAGGCCGGCGTCGTCATGCTGACACGCGTCCTCGCAAAAGAGTGGGGACACGACGGCATCCGCGTGAACTGCATCGCACCGGGATTGATCCGCACGGAGTTCTCGCGGGCGCTCTGGGATCCGCAGATGGGCGCGCGCGGCGGGAACGAGGGCGCGCCTCTCAACCGCATCGGCGAGCCGGACGAGGTGGCCGGCGCCGCCGTTTATCTCGCCAGCCCGGCTTCCTCGTTCACGACCGGCGAGACGATCACCGTCGACGGAGGATCGCTCGCCTAGCCCGCCCAGAGACGGACCTCCACGCGGCGCCAGCATTCCTCTGAAAGAGAGCCTTCCAGTGATCGAGCAGCAGTTCATTGCCACACCGGCGACCATTGGCCTCGACGAGCACCGGCTCCAGGCGTTGTACGACTACGTGGAGAGCGAAGTCCGTGCGGGGCTGCCGAGCGCCCAGGTGGCGATCGGCCGTCATGGCCGCCTCGCTGGCGTGCGGACCTTCGGTACGGTCACGCGAGGAGGAGTGCGCGGGCCGGCCACGGACGACACGCTTTACTGCATCTTCTCCTCGGTGAAGGGCGTCGTCGCCACCGCGATGTGGGCGCTGATCGAAGACGGCCTGCTCCGGCTCGATGAGCGTGTGGCTTCGATCATCCCGGAGTTCGCGGGGTTCGAAAAGGATGCGATCACGGTTGAGCAGGTGATGCTCCATGTCGCCGGTTTCCCGACCGCGCCGATGCACCCGCGGCTCTGGGAGGACCGCGCGGGGCGGCTGGAGCGGATCAAGGGCTGGCGGCTGAACTGGGAACCCGGCAGCCGCTTCGAGTACCACGCGACCTCCGCCCACTGGGTCCTGGTCGAGGTGATCACCCGCAAGACCGGGCTCGACTTCCGGGACTACATCCGCCAGCGGATCACTCAGCCGATGGGCGTCCCCGAGCTCTTCGTCGGCCTGCCCGACGCTATGCACGCGCGCGCCGCGGACATTGAATACGTGGTCTCGATCGACCCCACGAAAGAGGCGTCCGAGGCGCAGAACCCGGACACGATCGTCCACTTCAACCTCCCTTCGCAGCGGCGCTCTGGCTGCCCGGGGGCGGGTGGTTTCGCGGGCGCCGGTGATCTCGCCCTGTTCTACCAGCGGCTCGTCTCGCCACAGGATTCGGGCTCGTACGCGGTGCTCCGGCCGGAGACGATCGCGATGGCGACGACCGTGCGTACCCTCGATCACCATCGCGACGAGTCCGGACTGCCGGTGAACCGTGCATTGAGCATGGTCGTCGCAGGAGACCACCCGGTGGAGCGTGGGTTCGGTGCGCTCGCGTCGCCGCGTGCCTTCGGGCACGCCGGCGCCGGTGGCCAGGTCGCGTGGGGTGACCCCGAGACGGGGCTCTCGGTCGGCTTCGTGACCAACGGCTTCGTGGATCCGGCCCACACGACCGAGCGAAGTCGGACGGTGTCGACGCTCGCGGCGGAGTGCCTCGCCTAGCGCTTCAGGGCATCAGCCGTCGATCGGGTGGCGGGTGAAGAACGCGCGGAGCGCCTCGTTGAACGCCTCGGGCTGGTCGAGGTTCACCCCGTGCCCGGCATCGAGGTCGACCGTCGTGAGGTTCGGGATGGTGGCCTCGGCGTAGCGCCGGTTCTCTTCGAACGCCTTCTCGAAGCGCCCGACCACCATCAACGTGGGCACGGTGTTCTCCGTGATCGCCAGGCGCACCGAGCCGTGCGAGACCGTCCCAAGCGCCGTCCGCGCGATGCCGACCGGCGAATGCAAGGCCACGTCGGCACGCAGCGCCGCCCGCACCTCCTCGGGGAGCCGCTGGTTGTTCGCGGGGTTCATCCGGCTGCCCTCGATGGACGAGCGGTCGTGCGGATCCAGAGTCGCCAGGTTCGCCTGCATCGTCTGCCGGCGTTCCTCCGCCCATGCGGGGTCGCTGAATGCGGTTGCGCTGTTGGTGAATGCTTGCGCGGCGACCCGGCCTGACACCCGTAGCCCGTAGCGGAGTGTGAGCGCAGCGCCGAGGGACTGGCCGCAGGTATACCAGCGCTCCGCCCCCACCGCCTCGCGGACACGTTCAAATTCCTCCACGTACCAGTCCGGGTGGTACGCCTCGATCGCTTCGGGGCTGGGCGACCGGCCGTGCCCGAGCAATTCCACAACGACCGGCGTCGTGAACGCGGACAGGCCGGGGAGATTCCGGACCCAGTGCGAACGGCCGGAGTAGATGCCATGCACGAGCAGCAGGAATGGCCCGTGCCCCTCGTGGACCTCGACGTGCAGTGTGAGATTGGACATCGGCGTTCTCCCGGCTCACGAGGCCGGGCGCATCATACCGGGCGCATGGGGGGCACCGTCGGGGGCCGGATAATCCGGATTACTCGCGTGGTACAGTCCCCGCGTTGCAGCGCGGGGCTGCGCTGGAGGGTGTCTCGTGACCTATTCCATTCAGCAGTACGTCATCGATTTTACGGAAGAATCCCTGCGCCAGGTGGCTGCCGGGATTGCGGATCTCACGGAAGAGGAGATGCACTTCCGCCTCCATCCCACCTCGAACACGATCGCCTGGGATGCATGGCACATCTTCCGCACTGTCGACAATCTCGTCCATTTCGTCTTCGAGCGCGATCAGCCGGTCTGGCTGCAGCAGGGGCTCGACGTGAAGTGGAACCTCCCGCGCGTCGGGCAGGGCACGAGCATGCCACCCGAGGAGGCATGGGCACTGCGCTTCCCATCCGGCGACCAGCTGGCCCAGTACGGGCTGGACGCGTGGCAGGCGGTGAAGCCGCGCATCGCTGCGATGGATGACGACTACCTGCAGGTGGTGCACCACGTCTACCCATGGGGCGACCGCACGCGGCTCTTCATCCTCGGCAAGATCGTGTCGCACAGCGCGAAGCACCTGGGTTACATCGCAGGCGCGCTGGGCGTGCTGGGGAAGCAGGGCCCGAGCTTCTAGCGGAGCATCGAGGGAGGACGCGATGCGGACTGGCGCATGCAGCGGGTTCACGGTCGAGATGCGCGATCGAGGGATTGCGCTAATCACGTTCAACGAGCCGGAACGGCTGAACGGGATGACCCAGGCGATGAAGCGCGACCTGGTCGAAGTGGTCACGCAGGCACAGATGGACGACGCGGTACGCGTCGTCGTGTTCACCGGCACCGGACGTGCGTTCTCCGCCGGTGACGACATGACCGGAGGCTATGGCGACGCAGCGCGGGTCCCCACGCTGGTGCCGGACCTCCCGCGCGGACATGGCACCCCGATCGGCACGTACGACGCGCTCCGTGTGCTGTCGCAGTCGGTCAACGTTGCTGTCCGCAACCTCGACAAGGTGACCATCGCGGCTGTCAACGGTTACGCCATCCAGACCGGCCTCTCGCTCGCCCTGGCATGCGACTTCCGGGTCGCCGGTGAGAGCGCACGGCTGGGCAGCGCCACGCTGCGCTTCGGCCTGCTCCCGGACGAGGGCGGTCACTACCTGCTGGTCCAGTTGCTCGGCCTCGGACGCACGCTCGACTTCCTGCTGCGGAAGCGCATCGTCACGGCGGCCGAGGCACTGGACCTCGGCCTCGTGCATGAGGTCGTGCCGGACGAGCAGTTGCTCGAGCACGCGCTCGCCATGGCGAACGAATTCTCGAACGGGCCGCAGGTGGCGACGCGGTTGCTGAAGCGGTCGATCTACACCGCGGCACAGACTTCGTTCGAGCATGCGCTCGATGACATCGCGACCAAGACCGCGATCAGCGACCACCACCCGGACGCACGCGAGGGCGGGGCGTCGTTCCGCGAGAAGCGCCCGGCGAAGTTCGAGTAGCGCCTCCCGCGCCGCTACTGGTGGATGGTGCAGCCAGGCCGGAAGTCCCCCGCTTCCGGCCCCAGCGTGACCGGTGCGCAACCGAGGTCCGCGGCGACCCGTTCGCTCATCGCGTTCCATGCCGCGCGGTCGAACGCGTCGTAGCTCGCGACCACGCGACCGTCCGTGCCCACGAGGACATGCGTCGGCGTAGACACCAGGCGGTAGGCCTCCACGCTGCGGGCGTCATCGAATAGCACCGGGAACGAAACGCCAGACTTCTCCCAGAACTGGGTGGCATCCCGTTCCGGGTCGAGCGAGATCGCCCATAACTGGAACCGGTCGCCCGCGTACGCCTCTGCCACGGCGTCCCAGGCGAGGAAACTGCCCTGGCAGGCCTGACAGTCGAGCTGGAAGAATGTGAGCAGCACCGGACCACCTCGCAGGGCACGAGAGAGCGCGTAGCGCTCTCCGTCCGCACCCGCGAGGTCGAAGTCCGGCGCCTGCTCACCCGGCCCGATGATGGTCTGCAGATTCATCCGGCTCGTCCTTTCCAGCCCTTGATCCTGCGGCCCGGGGCTTGCCCGTATGACTCTATACGTCGGCGCTATCATCCTCGCGACCGGGGATTCTCCCACGCGCGGAGACGGACAGGCCCGTCACTGGAGGTGCTGCAATGCGGACCAAACTGGTCAGTCTTGAGGCCGCGGCGAAGATCGTCCGCGACGACTCCAAGGTTGTGATGAGTTCGGGCTTCGCCTCCGCGCCAATGGCGATGCTCCGCGAGATCGCGCGCCAGGGGCCGAAGAACCTGCACGAGATCGGCGTGGTCGGTGGCTCGATCAACCTCGACTTCTTGATTGGCACGGGCCAGGTGTCCGTGTTGGAATGCTGCGGGTTCGGCTTCGAGCCGTTTCAGGACATCGCCCCCAACTTCGACCGGTGCCTGAAGGCGAGCAGCCTCTACTCGCTCGATAACACCTGAGGCGTCCTCTATTCAATGGTCCAGGCTGGATCAATGGGCGTC
>VGPD01000022.1 GCA_016875635.1 Chloroflexota bacterium | reverse complement strand
CGTGCGCCGCGACGATGCGTGCGCCCTCGCGCGCCCACTGCGCCCCGAGCCCGGCGTGGTCGATGTGCTCGTGTGTGACGACGACGGCACGGACGTCGCGCGCCGCGAAGCCGAGCGCCTCCGCCTGCGCCTCGATGCCGCCCCACGCCTCGAGGTCCCCGCTCGGCTCCCACCCGGCGTCGACGAGCAGCACGCCGCCGTCCGCGAGGCGGAAGGACCATAGGTTGTTGTCGGCGACGCGGATGGGGGTGGGGGGCATCGATGTTCGCTCGATCTAGAATCAACGGATGACGACGTTCCGGGTGTCCGAACTGACCCTACCGCAGGTGCGCACTGCGGTGCGTGCTGCGCTCGCGGACGGCCTCGATGCTGAGCGAGTCGCCAGTTTTCTGGCATCCGTTGACTGGGGCGGCGAAGCAGGGGCACCAGAGGTGAGGGAATTGCTGGGGGAGTTGGAGATGGCTTTGACGGAGTATGGCGAGGGCGATCTGAAACGAGAGGCGTTCGAGCAGAGATTGAGGGACACCATCGATTAAGCGGGTTTCATCCCGTTGCCGTGGATCTGTGAATCGGGCTCAGCACGCCGTGCTCCCGTGCGATTGCCTCCACTTCATCAGGATTTGCGTGACGACCAACAACGATGCGCTCGATGAGGCGATTGGGATCGATCGGAAGGCCGCGTCCCACTGTCTGATGATTGGTATTCAAGGCAATCCGACATTCGCTTTCCCAAGCGAACCTCGGGCGCTTTATGAAGGCAATGCTTACGGGGCCAATCGCGCGGCGGTCGAATTTTTCCAGCTTTCTCACTCCGAGGTAGCGAACTCAACAGAACCACGCCATTTCATCGTCGTTCTTCCAGATATCTAGAGCAGAGGCAACACGCTCGGGAGTCGAGATGATTGCGACTCCCTTTCCACCATCCGCGTAATCACTCCACATCCGCTGTGACTCAATCCAACCTTGGTGCCAACATGAAACGAGCAATCCATTGCGAGCTTGTTTGGTCATGCTTGCCGCGCGAATCTGACGCAGTTGTCGATGCTCGTGTGAGCGGTATTTGAGCGAGATCTTTCCGACAGCACTTGCCGACTCGATCTCCGGGAGGCGGATTGACCGCCACCATTGATCCCAATCCCGGGCAATCCGTGGGGGCAGATGTCCCTCTCGACGGTCGCCTAGTTCGAGATGCTCCATCGATTTGAGCGTTGCGAACCAAAGTTCCGGAGCAGGTCCATCGAGGAGTCGGCGGAACTTCTTCATCGACAGATAGCGGCGCAACGGTTCGTTCCACGGAGGCTGGAATTCGGGAAGTCGGGTCGTGATGTACACCCGTGCTCCTATCCCTCCGCAGCCCGAGCCATCAGGTACGTCCGTACCAGCGTGAGGGCGTTGAGGACGGCGCGCTTCTTCGCTGCTTCGCGGCCCTGGTAGTAGCGGGTGAGGCTGTACTCGGTGCGGGTGCCGTCGGTGAGGGCGATGTGCATCGTGCCGGGGGGCTGGCCCTCGACCTCGTTGCCGCCGGCGATGCCGGTGATGCCGAGGCCGAGCGAGGCGTTGAGGCGGAGGCGGGTGGCGGCGGCCATCGCCTCGGCGGTCTCACGGGAGATCACGCCGTGCGTCGCGGGGATCTCCGCGGGGACGCCGTTCGCGATCTTCGCCTCGGTGGCGTAGGTGACGAGCGAGCCCTTGAAGTAGTCGGATGAGCCGTCGACGTCGGTGATCGCGCTGGCGATCGCGCCGCCGGTCGCGCTCTCCATCAGCGCGATGGTCAGGCCCTGCTCGCGCAGCATGTTGCCGATGGCGGCGGCGAGCGTCTCGTCGTCGACGCCCCAGACCGCGTGGCCGAGGATCGCGCGCGCCTGCTCCTCCACGGGGCGGATGAGGTGCCATGCCTCTTCGCGGGTCTTCGCCTTCGCCGCGATGCGGGCGTGGACGCCGTCCGCGCGGTGGTAGATGCCGATGCTGGGGTTGGTGCCCTTCAGCAGCGGCGAGAGCATCTCGTCCACCGCGCTCTCGCCGAGACCGGTCGTCTTCAGGGTGCGGCTCACGAGGATCGAGTCGGCCCGCCGTTCGAGTTCGGGGGCGACCTCGTGCTCCCACATGCGGTTCATCTCGGCGGGCGGGCCGGGCATCACGACGATCACCTTGCGGTCACGCTCGACCCACCAGCCGGGTGCCGTGCCTCGGGGGTTGGGGAGGGCGCGCGCGGAGGGGATGAGCATCGCCTGCTTGATGTTGCGCTCGGGCATGCGGCGGCCGCTGGCCTCCATGCGTGCGCGCAGGAGGCGCTCCTGCTCCGGGTCGACGGTCAGCGTCTCGCCGAGCATATCGCCGATCATCTCGCGAGTGATGTCGTCCTCGGTGGGGCCAAGGCCGCCCGTGACGAAGATGTAGTCGGAGCGGCTCCAGGCGCGGTCGAACAGTTCCTTCATCCGTCCCGGGTTGTCCCCGGTCTGGGAGACGTACAGCAGGTCGATTCCGTACTGCGGCAGTTGCCCCGCGATGAACGCGGCGTTCGTGTCGGTGATCTCACCGAACATGATCTCGGTGCCGATGCTCAGGACTTCCGCGCGCATGCCCGCCCCCTCGCTGCCCCGGGCCGCGCCCGAGGTGTTCGTGAGGGGGAGGATACCGCGAGGGGCGGCTTCTCCCGCGCAGCGTCTGCCGGGGCGTCGTCAGGCGCTGGGCGGCGGGGCGGGGGGCGCGGGCGGCGCCCCATGCGAGTGCGTGCCGCCGCCGCCGGTGTGGCTGTGGCCGAAGTGGCTCCACGACTTCGTCGCTGGCGCCGGGGCCTTCGGGGCGCTCGCCGGGTCGACCGCCAGGCCGCCGACGTTCGGCGCAGTCATCAGCCGCTTCCCCTCCGCGCCGTCCGCCGGGCAGAAGGCGGGCGCCGCCCGGTCCGCGAGGCGGCGCGAGACCTCGAAGTCGGCCCCGCAGATGGGGCAGCGGTAGGCGTAGATCGGCATCCGATTCCCTCGTCGCGGCGCTCGTGGCGCGGGCATGGCCCGGCACGGCAGAGTGCGGTCAGGTTAAGGCATGGCGTCTTGCGAACATTCTCAGGACGGGAGATGGTGGTGGCGCAGCCCCGAGGAGCCCGCCGTGTCACGCATGCTGATCGTCGTCGAGAACACCGTGCCGTTCGAGCGGATCCAGGACTGCCGCGAGCTGGCCACCTCGTTCGCCACCTTCCTCGAAGAGCCGGTGGAGTTCGTCTTCGCTCGGCCGGAGTCGCTGATGGCGGCGCGCATGGGCGCGGAGCCGTCGCCCTCGGACCCGCCGATCGAGGTGCTCGCCCCGGCCCCGCCGCAGGCCGCGACGATGTCCTCCGCCGACTTCGTCTACCAGCCGGACGGCCGTCCGGACTGGCGCGCGATGTGGGAGGGCTTCTGCGAGCTGGCGCTCTACGGCGGCCCCCCGCACCGGGGCATCGACTCCGCGCTCGGCGTGGCGCCCCTCGACGCGCCCGCCACCGAGGGTTTCGACGCGATCGACGAGATCCGCCGCGGCATCTGGATGACGACGGGCCTCTACTCCGAGGTGGACGAGGACGAGCCCGGCTGGCTCACGATCACCTGCCACTCGCGGGCGATGGCCGCGTGGATGTGCGCCACGATCATCCTCGAGAACGTGGAGGCGAAGTTCGAGGACGAGCGGCTGATGGTGCCCGCCTCGCCGTCGTTCACGCTGAAGAACGAGGTGAAGTCGGTGATCACGGTGGTGGCGAAGACGAACCACTACTGGCGAGCGCACGTCATCACGACCGCCTCGATGGCGAGGTAACGCGAGGGCTACTTCTTCGGGCGCAGCCCGCTGAGGTAGGTGTTGACCCAGGTCGCGGCCTTCTTGCCGTCGCGGATGGCGGTGACGACGAGGTCGGCGCCGTTCACGACGTCTCCGCCGGCGAAGATGTACGGGATGTTCGTCTGGCCGGTGCGCGTGTCCACCTTCACGAGGCCCCAGCGGTCGGTCTCGACCGGCGCTTCCTCCGCGAACTCCTGGTCGGCGTTGTAGCCGATGGCGATCACGATGGCGTCCGCCGGGATCGTGTACTCGGAGCCCAGGACAGTCACGGGGCGGCGGCGTCCGGACTCGTCCGGATCGGACAGTTCCATCTTCACCAGTTCGACGGCGCTCGCGCGGCCCTGGTCGTCGCCGAGGAACTTCGTGGGCGTCGTGAGGTAGGAGAAGACGACGCCCTCCTCGCGCGCGTGGTTGCGCTCCTCGGAGCGCCCCAGCATCTCGGCCTCGGTGCGGCGGTAGACGCAGGTCACGTGGGTGGCGCCGAGACGGACGGCGGTGCGCACGCAGTCCATTGAGGTGTCGCCGCCGCCGACGACCACGACGTGCTGGCCGACGTACGGGCGCTCGCGCTGGTCCTCGGGCAGTTCTTCGGGCGACAGGTTGCCGCGCACGAGGAAGTCCGTGGCCTGGTAGACGTTCGCCAGCTCCTCGCCCGGGACTCGCAGCGCGTTGCCGACACCCGCCCCCGTGCCGACGAAGATCACGTCGAAGCCGTCGCGGTCGTGCAGCTCCTGCAGGCTGACGTCCTTCCCGACGCGCGTGTTCTGGACGAAGGTGATCCCCATGTCGCGGAGCGACTGCAGTTTCTGGTCGAGGATCTCCTTGCTCATCTTGAACGAGGGGATGCCGTAGCGCAGGACCCCGCCCGGCTCGGGCCAGAGGTCGTACACGGCGCAGGTGTGGCCGCGGATCTGGAGTTCCTCGGCGACCGTGAGGCCGGCCGGGCCGCTGCCGACGATCGCGACCTTCCGGCCGGTGGAGGGCAGGCGCATCTGCACCGGGAAGCCGCCGGTCATCTTCCGCTGATTGTCCGCGATGAAGGACTCCAGCCGGCCGATGGCGACCGGCGGCTGCGATGAGCCGTCCGGCCGGATGGCGAAGCCGACGACGCAGGCGCCCTCGCAGAGCGACTCCTGCGGACAGAGGCGCCCGCACATCTCGGGCAGCGTCGAGGTCTCGCGGAATTTCGCAGCGGCGCCCAGGATGTCGCCGTCCTCGAGCCGCTTCAGGGCGGTCGGGATGTCGTTGTGCACCGGGCATGCGTCCATGCAGGGGGCGGAGGGGCAGTCGATGCAGCGCTGCGCCTCGACGATCGCGACATCGAGGTTCAACGAAAGGTAGGTCTCGTCGAAGTTCTTGACGCGTTCTTCGGGCTTCTGCTTGGGCACGGAGACGCGCGCGATCGCGAGGCGGTTGAAGACGATGTTGGTCGGGTTATCGGTCGTCACGCGCCTACTCCTGTGCGATCCGTAGGAGCAATGAGGTTACCAGACACAGGGCCGGAAGCCGTGGCGCTGTGCATGGCTACCGGACGGCGTCGCGCAGCGTGGCGACGCCCTCCCGGGCGCGGGCCAGGGCGTGCTCCAGGTGCCCGACGACGGTCGTGGCCTCCCGCCCGACGACGCGTACGGGGTGGTTGAGCAACCCGGCCTGCCCTTCGATGGTGGCGGCGGCGCGCTCCCCCGCGTTGGCGAGGTATTGGCGCATCGCGGCGAGGCGGAGCTCCTGCGCCGCGAACATCGCCTGCCCGCGCATCCGCCGCAGGGCGATCGCCTCGCGTGCCTCGTCGATGGCCTCGGCCGCGCCGGAGGCGGCGCGCTCGAAGACGTGGGCGACATCGCGGTCGAGGACGGCGAGGTACGCGAGTTCGTGGCGGATCGTCCAGCCCGCCCGCTCGGTCGCGCGTCCCAGTCCCGTCTCCGGCAACTGCTCGGTGAGTCCGAGGAGCGTGCCCCGCAGCTCGCGCCATTCGCGCGCCAGCGCCGCCGCCCGTGTCTGTTCGTCGCTCATGGCTCCTCCGTCCCGCATTGTACCGGGACGAGCGGGCGGACATCGGGACGGCCGAACCTCTGCTATCGTGCCCGGCACCACCTGCCCCGAGGAGGCTTCGATGACCGCAGCGCGAGACGGCGCCGCCGCCGCCGCGACGATCCAGCAGGCCGCCGAGCGGATCCGCGCGAGCGTGGGCCAGGTGGTGGTCGGGGCAGAACAGGCGGTTGACCTCGTCCTGGTCGCGGTGCTGGCCGGCGGGCATGTGCTGCTGGAGGACGTCCCCGGCACCGGGAAGACCACGATGGCGCGGGCCTTTGCCGCCTCGATCGGCGGGACGTTTCGGCGGATCCAGTTCACACCCGACCTGATGCCCTCGGACGTGCTCGGGCTCAACTACTACTCGCAGGCCAGCAGTCGCTTCGAGTTCCGGCCCGGCCCGATCGAGGCGAATGTGGTGCTGGCCGACGAGATCAACCGCGCGACGCCGCGTACGCAGTCCGCCCTCCTCGAGGCGATGGAAGAGCGCACGGTCACCATCGACGGCGAGACGCGGCCGCTTCCCTCGCCCTTCGTCGTGCTCGCGACGCAGAACCCTGTCGAACTCGAAGGCACGTTCCCGTTGCCGGAGGCGCAACTTGACCGCTTCCTGCTCCGCCTGAAAGTCGGCTACCCGACCGAGGACAACGAGGTAGCGATCCTGCGGCGGTTCGAGACACACTCGCCGCTGGGGGATCTGCGCCCGGTCGTTTCCAGTGCCGACCTCGTCGCGCTGGCCGAGGCGCTCCCCCACATCCATGTGGAGGATGCCGTCGCGGAATACGCGGTCGCGATCGTGAGGGCGACGCGTGCCCATGGCGCGTTCGACCTCGGGGCAAGCCCGCGTGCTTCGCTGGCGTTGTTTCGCGCCGCCCGCGCCCGTGCTGCCATCGAGGGCCGCGACTATGTGCGGCCAGACGACGTGAAGATGCTGGTCCAGCCGGCGCTGGCGCACCGGCTGTTGCTCTCCAGCAACACGCGGCTGCGCGGCCGCACCGCGGACGACGTGCTGGACGAGATCCTGCGCGACATCCCCGTCCCCGTGGCCGACCCGGCGTAGGCCCGGCCGTGAAGTCGATCATCACGGAGTCGTGGCTGATGGCCTCGGCCCTGCTCGGGCTGGTCGGCTTCGCCTCGGGGTCCGCGGCGCTCGTGATCATCGGCGCGCTGCTGTTCGGCACCGGCGCCCTGGCGCGGATGTGGCGGCGAGTCTGCCTGGAACGCGTGGTGTACTCGCGCCGGCTGGTGGAGCATTGTCTCTTTGTGGGCGAGCGCACGGGCCTCACGCTGATCATCGAGAACCGGAAGCCGCTCCCCGTCCCCTGGATCGAGGTGCGCGAGACGATGTCGCGCGGGATGCCCGTCACGGGCGTGCGCACGCACGCCGGCGGCTCGCCGGGGACGCAGTTGCTCCAGCGGACGGCGGCGCTTGGCATGCACGATCGCCTGGAATGGCCGATGGAATTGCGTGCCGTCCGGCGTGGCTATTTCCGCGTGGGGCCCACGCGCCTCCGTTCCGGTGATCTCTTCGGCTTCTTTGACCGCGAGGAGGAGACCGGCTGGCCGGTGGACGGGATCGTCGTCTACCCGCACGTCTACCTGCTGGGCGACCTGGGGTTCGACAGCGCGCGTCCCTTTGGCGAGCAGCGCGGTGGCGCACGCATCTACGAGGACCCCAGCCGCGTGGTCGGCGTGCGTGACTACCAGCCGGGCGACCCGATGAATCGGATCGACTGGCACGCGACGGCACGCCTCGGCCGGATGCAGTCGCGGCTATACGAGCCGAGCCGCGCGCAGGCGATGGTGATCGCGCTCAACATCCCGACCTTCGACTACTCCTGGCAGGGCTCCGACCCCGTACTGCTGGAGCGCGGCGTCTCCGTGGCGGCGTCGGTCGCCTCGTGGGCGGTCGAGTCCGGTTCGGCCGTGGGGCTGATTGCCAACGGCTCGTTTCCGGACGCCGACCGCACGATCCACATCGGCGCCGGACGCCGCCCCGACCAGTTGAACCGGGTGCTGGAGGCGCTGGCGATGGTGACCGCGTTCACCACCGGCGAGATGTCGGACGCGCTGGAGGACTCCGCGCACCCGATCCCGGCTGGCGCCACCATTGTGCTGGTGGCCGCCGTGCTGCCCGCCGAGCTCGTCGAAACGCTGCGCCGCCTGCGGGGGAGGGGGCATCGGGTACATGTGGTGAAGACGAGCAGCCGCGTCTGGGACGTCGACCCCGCGCCGATCAACGTCACCGAGGTGGCAGCAGCCGTCGAGGTGCTGGAGGCCGAGGCGATTGCCGCGGGGGTCATGGAAGCGCCTGAGGGGGCCACTCCATGAACGCGCGGGGGGTGAACGCGCCGGGGGCCCGCTCGCGTCGCGCGTGGCGGACCGATCTGCTCGACGCGTTGTACGTCAGCGTCGAGTCGCTCACCTGGTTCATGCTGCTCCGCGTGTTCACCACGCTCGGCGAGCGTGCATTCCTCGAATCGCTGGGGGAACGCGTGCGGCTGGCGAACGCCGCAGCCGAGATCGCGGACCGGGCGTCCATCGAGCGCGCCCTGGTCGCGATCGAGGTGGCGCGACAGGCCTCGCACGGCCCGTCCTGGCTCGTGGTCGTCCTCGCGGCATTCGGTGGGTTCCTGTTGATCCGGGGCACGACCCGGCTGGGGCTGGAAGGCGCAGCCGGTGCGCTGGTCTTGCTCTTCTCAACTGTCCTCGGGCTGAACGTGATCGCGCATCTGGCGATCGCCGGGGACCTGCGGATCTGGGACACCTCGAGCGTTGCGGGGTTGGTGACCGATCCGAACCGGTACTTTTCGGACCGGCTGGACCTGAAGGCGTTCCTGGACAACCCCGATCTCAGCGGCAGCTCCGGCGCCGCCCTCTCGGTCACGATGCTCGGACTGGCGCTGGTCTGGTTCCGCTTCGCGGCGGCTGGACGGCGCGCCGTCACGGTGGAGCGGGTCGCGCTCTCGTTCGGCGTCGGGTTTGCCTTCGCTCTGGTGGCGATGGCTGTCGCGGCGGCGGGCGACGTGGGCGGTCTGGCGCCCTGGGCCGTGTTGCAGTTCGTCGGTGGGGTGCTTGCCCTGGCCGTCGCAAACCACGTGCGCGCGACGGCACCGTCCGACGGTCCGGTGCGGCCAGGCCCCTGGTTCATCGCCGTCGGCGGCACCATCGGGATGCTCGTGGTGATGGCTGGCCTGCTCGGACTCTCGGTCCTCCTGAACGTCTCCGTGGTGCTGGAGGCCGTAGGCAGTGTGGCGCTGCGGATCGTCGAGATCGTGCTGATCGTCATCATCACGCCGCTCTACTGGGTCATGGACTTCCTCCTCCACCTCCTCTTGCCGAAGGGGATCACCAACGTTTTCGACGACCTCGGTCGGGTCGGGCTGAACCTTGACCAGTTGCGGGACGAGCAGGACCAGGGGAGGGGCGGGCTGCCCGGCTGGATCGCGAATGGTGCGAAATTCATCGCTGCGCTCTTCATTGGCTGGGTGCTCTACCGGGTCGCGCGCCTCATGCTCGCGCGCCGTTCTCACGACGAGGGTCCGGTCGCCGAGGTGCGCGGCGACGCGTCGTCATCGGGAGGCTTCGGGTCATTCCTGCGCGACCTCTTTCCGCGTGGATCGCGTCGCGGACGTGGTGGCTGGGAGCGCCGTCACCCGGCCTATGCGCTGTGGCGTCGCGCTGAACGGGACGGTGAGGAGCGAGGGTTTCCCCGTCTGCCTGGCGAGACCGCCCTTGAATTCGCGGGACGTGCTCAGCAGGTCATAGACGCGCCGTTCCCCGGCGTAGCCGGCGTGTTCGACCGGCTGCGCTATGGCCGGCATGAGCCGCCCCCCGCAACGCTGGCTGCCCTCGATGAGTCGTTGACGTTGTGGGAGGTAGCCACACCGGCGACGCCGGAACTGCGTGAGCGGCTGGCGGGCGCCGCGCCGCTGCCGCCCGACCGCGATTTCGCCCTGCGGGTCGAATCGGCGAAACGGATCGCGCGAGGCCGTCCCGCCCCCGGCGAAGAGCGCCCTGACCGTCCCCCGGATATGCCGCTCTAGCGAGGTGACCCGGGCATGGGGCGCAGCACGGCCCGGCCACCTACCATGCTCAGAGAACCAGCCACGCCGTAGCGGTCGAGCGCGCCACACAGCGAGATGTCATCCTCGAATCCGAGGCCGACCAGCCGCTGGCCGTGCTCGGTCCGTGCGAGCGCCTGGGCGAGGTCGTCCCGTGTCTCCTCGTACCGTTCGAGCGCGAAGAGCGCCTCCGTCCCAGGGGAGGCACCCAGCCGGACGAGCCGTTCCACGAAGAGACCGGCGGCCAGCGTGTCGTCTTCCGCGGGCTCCCGCCGGAGTCCGGAGCAGACGACGAGGATGTCGCGGCCGGCCTCGATCGCTGCGCGGACGACGGCGGCTGCCTGGAGCGGCGCTGCGGTCATCGTCAGCGGCGCGGAGGCGCAGGCGAGCAGGGCGGGGGTGCCGTTTGTCGTTGCCACCACCGCGGCCTCCGGCACACGGTCGAGGGCGATGAAGGCGCCCGGAGAGTTGCCGTAGTCGTACCCCGGCGGCGGCAGCGCGTCGCGTTCACCGCAGAGTGCCGCCTCGATCCCCTGCGCACGGAGCCGCTCGCGCAGCGCCAGACCTTCCTCCACGGTGGCCGCAGGGTAGACGGCCCGCGTGCCGCGGCCGAGCAGGACCGCGATCGCTGAAGTGGCACGCAAGACGTCCACCACGAGACAGGTGCGTCCGGCGGGTTCCGCGAAAGACGGTGCGAGCGCGACATCGACGTGGTGGAGCGGCATCCGCGCATCCTACGGGCCCCAGGCGGGGACGAGTTGCCGGGCGGTCGGGCGGGCCGTAGCCTGAGCGCATCTGCAGGCGGGCCACGGAGGGTGCATGCAGGTTAGAGCCGGGATCTTCGACTCCGGAGTCGGCGGACTTACCGTCGCCGAGGCGCTACACCGCCTCGGCCCCGCACTTCCCATCTCCTATCTCGCTGACACCGCGTTTTTCCCGTACGGGAACCGCGCGGTCGAGGAAGTCTCAGACCGGGCTCTCGTGCTGGCGAAGACGCTGATCGCCGGTGGTGCCACCGTGATCGTCGTCGCCTGCAACACGGCCTCCTCCGCTGCGCTGGAGCGGCTCCGGGCAGAGCTCGACATCCCGGTGGTGGGGATGGAACCGCCCGTGAAGCCGGCGGTGGAGCGCAGCCGCAGCCGCACCGTCGCCATCCTCGCCACCACCGGCACCGTGAGTGGGGCACGCCTCGCGCGGCTGACGGAGCGCCACAGCGGGGAAGCCACCGTGATCACGATCGCGATGCCGGGCCTCGCCGACCTGGTCGAGGCGGGCGAGACATCGAGCGAGCGGATCCGCGCGATGCTGGCCGACGCGCTCCGTGAGCCTGTCGCCCGGGGCGTGGACGAGGTCGCGCTGGGTTGCACGCACTACGGATTCCTGCGCCCGACCCTCGCTGCGCAGCTACCCGCGAGCGTGGAGGTGCTCGATGCGGCGGAGCCGGTCGCGAGTCGCGTGCTGACGGTCATGGCGGAGGCGGGACAGCACGTGCCGGCCGGGCCGCCGCAGGAAGTGCTCTGCTACGCAACCGGGGACGCCGATCAGTTCGAGGCGACCATCCGACGGTTGCGCGACGGCGGCGCGGCGCTTCCTCCCCTGCGCGTGCTTCGTCCGGTGGCCTGAAGAAGGAGCCCAGCCGTGCCGCAGGTTGAGACGCAGACGACCTTCCGCACCCGCTTCGAGGCGGCGGCGCGGCGCAACCACTCGCTCCTGTGCGTCGGGCTCGACCCCGACCCGGCGAAGATTCCCGCAGGCGTCACGGTCCGCGACTTTCTGATGGGGATCGTGGAGGCCACGAGCGACGTGGTGGCCTGCTACAAGCCAAATATCGCCTTCTTCGAGCCCTGGCTCGGCAAGGGCATCGAGATGCTGGGCGAACTGATCGCCGCGGTCCCGCGCGACGTACCGGTGCTGCTGGACGCCAAGCGGGGAGACATCGGACATACCTCGGAGGCGTACGCCCGCGCTGTGTTCGAGTCGCTGGGCGCCGACGCGGTAACGCTGAACCCGTACCTCGGCCAGGACGCGGTTGAGCCGTTCCTGCGCTACACTGAACGTCATTCGTTCCTGCTCTGCCGTACCTCGAACCCCGGCGCCGCCGATGTGCAGGACCTACAGGTAGATGGGCACCCGCTGTACCAGCACATCGCCTACCTTGCGAACCAGTGGAACACGAGGGGGAACGTAGGCCTCGTCGTCGGGGCGACCTACCCGGCGGAGGCGACGCGCATCCGCGAGATCTGCCCCGATCTCCTGTTCCTGATGCCCGGCGTGGGGGCGCAGGCGGGCGACCTGGAGGCTGCTGTCCGGGCGGGGATGGATGCGCGGGGAGCGGGCATCGCCGTCAACGCCTCGCGCGGGGTTCTCTACGCCGGCGGATCTGACGGCCGATGGGCGGATGCTTCCCGAGCCGCCGCCATCCAGCTGCGCGACCAGATCAACGCCGCGCGCGCGCGATAACGTCTCGTCGTGGCCGCGCTCGACCTCCTCGATCTGCGCATGGGCGACGTGCTGCGCCTGCGGAAGCAGCACCCGTGCGGCAGTCACGAATGGGAGGTCGTCCGGCTGGGCGGCGATGTGGGGCTGCGGTGCCACGGCTGCTCGCACCGGATCCTGATGGACCGTCCAACGCTCCGTCGCCGGGCGCTCGCCTTCGTCGAACGCGGTGCTCCCCTCGATCCGGCGATCGGGCGCGCGCTTTACGGGGAATCTACGGCTCGAATCCCCCCGGTTGATTAGCCTGTCCCGGAGGTGCGGTACACTCGTGGGCGGACGGAGGCGGTCATGCGCGAACTGATTATTGACTCGATTCGCGTTGGCCTCCGTCACTACCGCCGGGTGGTCGTCCTTCGCGAGAAGGAAGCCGAGCGTTACCTCACGATCTGGGTCGGCGCGGATGTTGCGGACGCGATCGCGTTTCGCTTGCAGGATGTCTCGGTCCCGCGCCCGCAGAGCCATGATCTGATGCTGAATCTGATCCATGAGCTGGGTGGTTCCGTCCAGGCCGTCATCGTGAACGACCTGAAGGATGACACTTTTTACGCGACCGTCCAGATCCAGAAGGGCGGGCAGCTGCTGGAGATCGACTCGCGGCCCTCGGACGCCATCGCCATCGCGGTGCGCGCGAGCGTCCCGATCTACGCCGTGGACGATGTTCTGGAGCGGGCCGGGATCCTGCTGGACGAGGACGGCGAGGAGATTGCGGAGGGCGAGGCGGCGCCGGATCAGCCGCCTCCGGTGTCGAGCGAGGAGCTAGAAAAACTCTCGGCGTTTCGCGACTTTGTCTCCGGTCTCGATCTGGACGATATGGGGCGGGCGACGTAGTGTCATATGGTCGTGCGCGGGCGCACAAAGTAGGTTGATCGCCACTAGGGTGAATGCTACTGTCCTGCGCGTCCCGGCTCCCAGAAGGAGCGGGTCACCGTGCTGACATCACCGGCGTTAGGCCTGCTGGGTATCGGGTTCTCACTCGCTATCTGGATCGTGGGCGGGACCTTGCTCGGGCGCTGGCTCGATGCGAAGTTCGACACAGACCCGGTGCTGACACTGGTGTTTCTGGCGGCGGGCCTCGCCATCGGATTGGCAGACGCAGTCCGGCGGTTGAGGGAAGTCTTGAACCGCATTGAGCGAAAGAGGCGTGGGTGAAGAAGCTGCTGATCGCGGCGAGCGTTATTGCGCTCATCATGGTCGGCGTCCTCTTTGTTGGCGGCGTCTCCCCCGTGATCGTCGTCGCCCCTGAGAAGATCGCCACTCTGGGCGGCATCCCCATCACCAACACGATGATCACCGGCTGGGTGGCCGTCTCCCTGATCTCCCTCGCCGCGATCATCGCCGGGCGTGGCGTCAAGGAGATCCCCAGTGGCTTCTCCGGGTTCGTTGAGGCGATGGTCTCCGGGTTCTATGGCATCGTGGTCCAGGTCGCGGGGGAGAAGAACGGTCGTCGGTTCTTCCCGCTGGTGGGGACCATCTTCTTTACGATCGTCTGCTACAACTACTTCGGGCTGCTGCCGATCAACAACGTCATCGGCAAGCCGGAGCCGGGGCACGGCGCCACTCAGGCGGTCTTCCGGCAGTCCGGCGGCCTCGCCTACATCCCGCTCAGGCCCGAGCAGCGCAAGATTAATGGCGGCGACCCCGTCCTCCTCCCCGAGGGCTTCGAGCTCAAGCACGCGGACGCGCCCGCCGGCGATCACAGCACACCGGTCGCCACGCCGTCCGGCGGTCACACCGCCGACCTGAGCGCCCCTTCCGCGCCGTTCGTCGCCGACCTCTCTTCCGGCGCGGGCGTTTCTGTCGTCACCGCGTCCGAAGGTACGGAAGAGGTCGAGCGTTCACATGACGGCTCGTTCTCGGGCGCGCTGGCGCCGTACTTCCGGTCGGTGAACACGGACATCAACGCCCCGTTGGCGATCGCGCTGTTCTCCTTCGTCTTCGTGGAGATGTGTGGCCTCCAGTCGCTGGGGCCGGGCTACCTCAAGAAGTTCTTCGCCTTCGGCGCCCTCGTGAAGAAGGGCCCGATGGGACTAATCGACGTCTTTGTGGGCATCCTGGAGCTGGTGTCTGAGTTGTCGCGGGTGGTGTCATTCACCTTCCGTCTGTTTGGCAATATCTTTGCGGGCGAAGTCCTGCTGCTCATGATGACGTTCCTGGTGCCGTTCGTCCTGGTTGACGTGTTCTACGGCCTCGAGCTCTTCGTGGGCTTGGTCCAAGGCTTCGTCTTCGCGATGTTGACGCTTGTGTTCGCGGTCACCGCCGTCTCGCACCACGGTGACGGAGAGCATGAGGAACACGGTGCGGCTGCCGACCACTCGATGGAGCCGGCGCACCACTAACAAGCACGTTGCCCCGCCCGGGGGCGTGAGTCATCCGTGAGGCCCCCGGCGGATCCGGGGAAACCCAGGGGAGGGTTGAAGTAGATGAAGATCGCACGTCGCTCGTTGGTCGCCACGGCCATCACCGGCGCCCTCTTCGTGCTGGCTTCCGGCGTTGCCGGGGCCCAGCAGGCTGGGGGCGCGGCGGACAACGAGTCCACCGTGGCCTCGATGAAGTTCATGGCGGCGGCGCTGGTCATGGGGATCGGCGCCCTTGGCCCGGCGCTCGGCATCGGCATGCTGGGTGGGAAGGCAATGGAGGCTCTGGGTCGCAACCCGGAGGCCGCCGGCGTCATCCAGACCAACATGATCCTCGCCGTCGCGTTCGCGGAG
Source organism: Chloroflexota bacterium (assembly GCA_016875635.1). Taxonomy (GTDB): domain Bacteria; phylum Chloroflexota; class Dehalococcoidia; order UBA2979; family UBA2979; genus SURF-43. The sequence continues at coordinate 21,231 of VGPD01000022.1, read as the reverse complement.
GCCATCGGCATCTACTGCCTGGTCGTCGCCATCCTGATCGGCTTCGTCTTCTAGGACGCGCCCTCGGGAGACCGCATCAACGGATGACCGTCCGAAGAGGACGGGCTTTTGCGGGCCCGCCCTCCTCGGAGGCGGCATCCTGACGAGGAGTGGACCAGTGAAGACGCAGAGGCAGCGCCCCGGCATCGCCCGGCTGCTCACGCGGCCGCGCCTCGTCGCGCTCGGCTTCGGCACGGCGTTCGGCGTCGTCCCCGCGGTGGCATCCGCCGCGGCGGAGTCCGGGGGCATCGCCGCACTCGGCATCAGCCTGCCGGGCCTAATCGCCCAGCTGGTAAACTTCGGCATCCTGTTGCTGGTGCTTCGGCTCTTCCTCTTCAAGCCCATCATGAAGGTGATGGACGAACGGAGGCGGAAGATCGAGGAGGGCCTACAGGCCTCCGCGAAGGCGGCGCAGGCCGCCGAGAGCAGTCAGGAAGAGTCCCGCCGAGCCCTCGAGGCCGCCCGTGCCGAAGGGCGTGAGGCGATCGCGCGCGCCCAGGAGACGGCTGCACGTCTCAGCACCGAACTCGAGGCGCAGGCACGTCGCGAGGCTGATGGCATCGTCGAGCGCGCCCGTGCCGAAATCGAGCGCGAGCGTCAGCAGGCGATCCAGTCGCTCCGAGCGGAGTTCGCGGATCTGACCGTCCGTGCCGCGGAGCGCGTCGTCGGCCAGTCTCTGGACCGGAACGCGCACCAGCGCCTCATCGACGAGACGCTGGCCACCAGTTCGTTCGGACGGGACGGCAACTAGCGTGCCCGCCACCGCCAGCACTCGCGATACGGCTGGCCGCCGGTACGCGCTCGCGGTCGTCGAGATCGCACGCGCGGACGGCGACGCGGATGCATGGTCCACTGCAGTGGAGGGGCTTGCCTCTCTGACCGTGGAGCCGCGGTTCGTGGACGCGCTTCAGGCGGACGGCATGACGGACGACGCGTTTGTCGCGATTGTCCGGCGGGTGGTCCCCGGCGCGACGGCGAAGCAGTTGAACCTCTTCCGGCTGTTGCGCCGGAAGGGCCGTCTGGCGCTGGGGCGTTCCATCGCCTCGTATTTTAGCGAATTGATGGACGAGGAGCGCAACGTCGTTCGCGCCGTGGTCACCACCGCGGTGGAGTTGGACGCGGAGCGTCAGGGCGCCGTGAGGGCCAAGCTACAGCAGCAGACCGGTCGCACGGTGGAGCTTGAGACACGAGTTGACCCCGCCATCCTGGGCGGAATGACCGTTCGCGTAGGCGACCAGCTGGTGGATGGTTCCACCCGCACACGCCTGCGCAGCCTGCGTTCCTCACTTGAGCGCGCCGCCCTCTAGCTGGGGCACGTTGGCCGGCGCGGGGCCGGCGGAATGACAGACGACCGCCCAAGGGGCGGGGAGATTGGGAGAGCGACAATGGCCGTTCGACCTGAAGAGATCGCCTCCATCCTGAAGGAGCAGATCGAGCACTTCGACGTGGGCGCAACGTCCGCCAACGTCGGGACTGTGATCGAGGCAGGCGACGGTATCGCCCGCATCCACGGTCTGGGCTCGTGCCTCTCATCGGAACTCATCGAGTTCACGACGACGATGGACAACGAGGGCAAACCCCTCCGCGGCCTCGCGTTGAACCTCGAAGAGGAGACCGTTGGCGCCATCATCATGGGCGACTACCAGAAGGTGAAGGAAGGCGACGAGGTCCGGACGACCGGCCTGGTCGCCTCCGTCCCCGTGGGCGAGGCGCTCATCGGCCGCGTGGTCAACGCCCTCGGTGACCCCATCGACGCGAAGGGCCCGATCAACTCCACCGAGCGGTACCCCGTCGAGCGCATCGCGCCGGACGTGGTCTCGCGCGTCGAGGTGAACCAGCCGCTCCAGACCGGCGTGAAGGCCGTGGACGCGATGATCCCGATCGGCCGCGGCCAGCGGGAGCTGATCATCGGCGACCGCTCCATCGGCAAGACGGCCATCGCTGTCGACGCGATCATCAACCAGCGCGGCAGTGGCGTGATCTGCATCTACGTCGCCATCGGCCAGAAAGAGGCGAAGGTCGCCCAGACCGTCGCCGTCCTGGAGCAGTTCGGCGCGATGGCTCACACCATCGTGGTCTCCGCCTCGGCTTCCGAGTCGGCGGCGCTGCAGTACCTCGCCCCGTACGCGGGTGCGGCGATGTCCGAGTACTTCATGGCCAAGGGCCGTGATGTCCTCATCGTCTACGATGACCTGACGAAGCACGCATGGGCGTATCGTGAAGTCTCTCTGCTGCTCCGTCGCCCGCCGGGCCGCGAGGCCTACCCGGGCGACGTCTTCTACCTCCACTCCCGTCTGCTGGAGCGCGCCGCGCGCGTGACGAAGGAACTGGGTGGTGGTTCGGTGACGGCGCTCCCGTTCATCGAGACGCAGGCCGGCGACGTGTCGGCGTACATCCCGACGAACGTCATCTCAATCACGGACGGCCAGATCTTCCTTGAGCTGGACCTCTTCAACGCCGGTATCCGCCCGGCCACCAACCCCGGCATCTCAGTGTCGCGCGTGGGTGGCAAGGCGCAGACCAAGGCGATGAAGAAAGTCGCCGGTACGCTCCGTCTCGACCTGTCGCAGTACCGGGAGTTGCAGGCGTTCGCCCAGTTCGGCACGGACGATCTGGACGCCTCCACCCGCCGCCAGTTGTTGCGCGGCGCCCGTCTTACCGAGCTGTTGAAGCAGCCGCAGTACCAGCCGCTAAGCCTCGGTCAGCAGGTCTCCGTGCTGTACGCTGGCGTCAACGGCTACCTGGACGAAGTAGCGGTCGAGAAGGTGCTGGACTTTGAGAAGGCGTTCCATGGGTATATGGGCGCCAGCTACTCCGACCTCCTGAACACGATCACCACCACAGGCGACCTCACCGCGGAGTCGGAGGAGCGGTTGAAGACCGCGATCACCGACTTCAAGGCGACGGTCGCCTACTAGGGGTCGGGGAAGGCACAGCGATGGCCGGCGGCGGTTCTGTCCGCGCGATCCGTGACCGTATCAAATCGGTCCGGAGCACCGCGAAGGTCACCCGAGCGATGGAGCTCGTCGCCGCGTCCAAGATGCGGCGGGCGCAGGATCGTGCCCTCGCGTCGCGCCCGTATGCGGAGCGGATGACCGCCGTGCTGTCGCAGCTCGCCGCCTACACCGGCGAGGGCGATGGGGAGGCGCTGCACCCGCTGCTGGAACAGCGTGCCGTCCAGCGCGTGGCGTACATCCATGTCACAGCGGACCGCGGGCTCGCCGGCGGCCTGAACGCGAACATGAACCGGGCCGGGGCCAGCCTGGTGCTGCGCCACCAGCCGAACGTTTCGTCGATCACGGTGCTTCCAGTCGGCCGCAAAGGACGTGACTTCTTCGCGCGCTCCGGCATGCCGGTGGCGGCGGAGTTCACCGAGCTCGGCGACTTCCCGGACTTCGAGAAAGTACGTCCCATCGCGAAGATCGTGATGGACGACTTCCTCTCCGGTGCCGTCGACCAGGTGTTCATCGGCTACCAGCGTTTCGTGAACGCTGCGGTCCAGCGTCCGACGACCCGGCAGATCCTGCCGATCGCCCCGCCCGCGGGCGAGGACAGTGCGGCGCAGGGTGCTGATTTCATCTTCGAGCCTTCGCCCGAGCGGCTGCTGGAGACGCTGCTTCCGCGTTACGTGGAGATGCAGGTCTACGCGGCGGTGCTTGAGGCTCGCGCCTCCGAGCAGTCCGCGCGCATGGTCGCGATGCGGCAGGCGACGGACGCGGCGAACGAAATGGTGGGCGCCCTGACGCTGGCCTACAACAAGGCCCGGCAGGAGTCGATCACCGGCGAACTGCTGGACATCGTCGGCGGCGTTGCCGCCCTTGAAGCGAAGTAGGGATCGCGGGACCTCGGGTCACCGCTCAGGAGGCTGACATGGCAACCGGAACCATTCGCCAGGTCATCGGCACCGTTGTGGACATCGAGTTCCCGCAGGGCGCGCTGCCGGACCTGTTTAACGCGGTGAACATCGACCTGAGCGGCAAGACGCTGGTCGCCGAGGTGCAGCAGCACCTGGGGAACAACTGGGTGCGCGCGCTCTGCCTGGACACGACCGACGGCCTGGCGCGTGGCGCCAAGGTGGAAGACACCGGCCGCGCGATCTCGGTCCCCGTCGGCCCGAAGACCCTCGGCCGCATCTTCAACGTCATCGGCGCGCCGCTCGACCCGGGCGAGGCGATGCCGGCGGACATCGAGCGCTGGCCGATCCATCGCGCCGCCCCGACCTACGCCGACCAGGAGACCTCCGCGAACATGCTGGAGACGGGCATCAAGGTCATCGACCTCGTCGCCCCGCTGCCTCGTGGTGGCAAGGTCGGCCTGTTCGGCGGCGCCGGCACCGGCAAGACCGTCACGAACACTGAACTGATCCGAAACCTCGCTGCGGAGCACGGCGGCCTCTCCGTCTTCGCAGGCGTGGGCGAGCGCTCGCGCGAGGGCAACGACCTCTGGCACGAGATGCGCGAGTCCGGCGTGCTGGACAAGACCGCCCTCGTCTACGGCCAGATGAACGAGCCTCCGGGGGTGCGCCTCCGCGTCGCCCTGACCGGGCTCACGATGGCGGAGTACTTCCGTGACGCCGAGGGCCGCGACGTCCTCCTCTTCCTGGACAACATCTACCGCTACACGCTGGCCGGCATGGAAGTGTCCGCCCTCCTCGGCCGCATGCCGTCCGCCGTCGGTTACCAGCCGACGCTGGCCACGGAGATCGGCGCGCTCGAGGAGCGGATCACCTCGACGAAGAAGGGCTCCATCACCTCGTTCCAGGCGATCTACGTCCCCGCGGACGACTACACGGACCCGGGTGTGGCGACGACGTTCGGCCACCTGGACGCGACGGTCACGCTGGATCGCGGCCTCGTCGAGCAGGGCCTGTTCCCGGCGATCAACCCGCTGACCTCGAACTCCCGCATCCTCGACCCGCTGGTCGTGGGCCAGGAGCACTACGACGCGGCGCGCGGCGTCGTCCGCACGCTGCAGCGGTACAAGGACCTGCAGGACATCATCGCCATCCTCGGCATCGAGGAGCTGTCGGACGACGACAAGCGCACGGTCGCGCGCGCCCGCCGCATCCAGCGGTTCTTCTCGCAGCCGATGTTCGTGGCGGAGCAGTTCACCGGAACGCCGGGCCAGTACGTCTCCATCGCGGAGACCGTGCGCGGCTTCAAGGAGATCCTCTCCGGCGCGCACGACGACCTGCCGGAGCAGGCGTTCTACATGGTCGGCACGATCGACATGGCTGTGGAGAAGGCGAAGGAGATGGCGAAGGCGGATTAGTCCGTCTCGCCGTCCCGCACCGAGGGGATCCCGATGCCGCTCACACTCTCCGTCGTCACTGCGCAGCGCACCGTCCTCGAACGAGGCGATGTGACGAAGCTGGTCGTGCCGACGTCGGAAGGGCAGATCACCATCCTCCCGAGCCACGCCGCCCTGATGACGGCGCTTGGCAGTGGCGAGATGCTCGCCACCCACCCGGGGGGCACCGAGCCGCTGGCCATCCACGGCGGGTTCCTCCAGATCGTGGACGACCAGGTCTCTGTGCTGGCAGATGCAGCGGAGCATGTGGCTCAGATCGACCTGGAGCGCGCCGAAGCGGCACGGGATCGCGCCGAGGCCCGCCTGACCGGTCGCGACGCCGGCATCCCCCCCGGCGGGCTGGACGTGCTGCGCGCTCAGGCCGCGCTCCAGCGTTCGATGATCCGCATCACCATCGTGCGTCGCCGGCGCGCGACGGGCGTCCCCAGCTCCCGGCCGTAGGTCTGTCGGGTGGGGAAGCCGCTCCCGTCGAGACCCGGGACATCCGGCTGTTCGATCTGTGACCTTCGGCACTTCGGGTGCCGACCGCCCGGCGCGATCCTCTTCTTGAGGCCGCTTTGCAGCCTCAGATGGGGGGTAGCGTGGTCACCCTCACTCGCTTCATGAACAGCATGGTGGGACGCCTTGCCCGCGTCTTCCTCGGGCTGGTGCTGGTCGCGATTGGGCTTCGCGCCGGCGGCGGGGGCGGGTACGCCGTGGCGGCGGTGGGGCTGCTTCCCATCGCCCTGGGAGCGTCCGGCCATTGCCTGCTGGAGGCGGTCTCCGGCTCTGCTCGGCGGGCCATGCGCCAATAGGCGGTTCGCCCGTATCCTTGCGCGGGGTCGAGCCCCACGCGAGGGGTCGCATGTCTGACCGGGATCGATATGTCATCCGCGGAGGCCGCCCGTTGCACGGGCAGGTCGCCGTCTCGGGTTCCAAGAACGCCGCGCTTTACGCCCTGGCGGCAGCGCTTCTGACGCCTGACGCCGTCATCCTGCGGAACGTCCCGCGCATCGCGGACATCGAGGAGATGGCGGCTGTCCTCCGCGCGCTCGGTGCGGCAGTGGCCATCGACGGCGAGACGGTGACGCTCCGTGCGGACACGTTCACGACGACCGTCGCGCCCCCGGAGCTGGTCGCGAAGTTACGGGCATCCTTCCTTGTCGTCGGGGCCCTGCTCGCGCGGACGGGTGAGGCCACCTGCGTCAGCCCGGGCGGCGACGTGATTGGCAGCCGCCCGCTGGACGTGCACTTCACCGGGTTCCGCGCACTGGGCGCGGACGTGAGCGAACTGGATGGCCAGCACCTGGTGCGCGCGTCCCGGCTCCGGGGCGCGCGCATCTTCTTCGACTACCCCAGCGTCCTCGGCACCGTGAATGTCCTCTTCGCGGCTGTGCGCGCCGAGGGCCGGACGACCATCATCAACGCCGCGGCCGAGCCCGAGGTGGAGATGGTCGCGGACATGCTGGTCGGGATGGGCGCGCGGATTGCCGGGCAGGGCACCGCCACCATCCAGGTCGACGGCGTCGACCGCCTCAGCGGGACCGACTTCACGATCATCTCGGACCGGCTGGAGGCGGGTACCTACCTGCTGGCGGGCACGGCGACTGGCGGCGACGTGTGCGTGACGAACGCGCGCCCCGAACACATGGACTCGTTGATCGCGAAGCTGCGCGAGATCGGTGTTGAGATCGATACCACGACCGGCATCCGGGCCCGCTGCGCCAGCATGTTGCGCCCCACGCAGGTGCAGGCCGTCCCGTATCCCGGGTTCCCGACGGACCTCCAGGCGCCGATGACCGCCGCGCTTCTTCGTGCCGAGGGCACCTCAACCGTCCACGAGCGTGTCTACGAGCGCCGGTTCGACTACGTCCAGCAGCTGCACCTGCTCGGGGCGAAGATCGATGTGGGCGCAAACGGCATTGCCACCATCCAGGGCGGTGCACCGCTCACCGGCGCGCCTGTGCGGGCGCTTGACATCCGGGCCGGCGCGGCCGTGGTCGTGGCAGGGCTTGCTGCTGCGGGCGAGACCACGGTGCGGGACGTGGGCCATCTGGACCGCGGGTACGCCGACCTGGAGCCTCGCCTGAGGTTGCTGGGGGCGGAAATCACCCGTCAGGCCGGCTAGTCACTGCTCCTCGTTGAGTCGCGCCTCAATGAGCGGTACGCTCGCCTTAGCCTGCGGGCCTCCCGAGTGATCCACCAGCCTCCATTTCACCCGCCGCCGGATCGGCGCTGATTGGCCCGCCACCGGATGTTCACCAAGCGGATCGGCATCGACCTTGGCACCGCGAACGTCCTGGTCGTCGAGCACGGCAAGGGCGTCGTCCTCGACGAGCCGGCCGTTGTCGCCATCGCCGAGCGCGACAACACCGTCGTCGCCGTGGGTGAAGAGGCACGGGCGATGGTCGGGCGTCACCCCGGCTCGATCCAGGTCATCCGGCCGATGCGAGATGGGGTGATCGCGGACTACCTGATCACCGAGGCCATGCTCCGGTTCTTCATCCAGCGCGTGATCGGCCGCTTCACCGTCGTGCGTCCCGAGGTCATGATCTGCGTCCCCGTGGGCGTGAACTCTGTCGAGCAGCGCGCCGTCCGCGACGCCGCCGAGGCGGCGGGCGCACGGCGTCCGGCGCACCTCATCCCGGAGCCGCTTGCCGCGGCGATCGGCGCCGAGATCCCCGTGGGGTCGCCACGCGGCCACATGGTCGTGGACATCGGCGGAGGCCGGACGGAGGCCGCGGTGATCTCGCTGTTCGGCATCGTCGCCGCGGAGTCGGTACGCGTCGCAGGCGACCGCCTGGACGACGCGATCGCGCAGTACATCAAGCGCAGGCACAACCTCGCGATCGGCGAACGCACTGCCGAGGAGGTGAAGATCCAGATCGGCTCCGCCTTCCCGCTCGACGAGGAACTCGTCGCGGGTGTGCGGGGCCGTGACCAGATCACCGGCCTCCCGCGCACGATCTCCCTGCGCTCGTCGGAGGTCACCTCCGCCATCCAGGAGCATCTCGGCACCATCGTCGCGACCGTGCGCCGCGTGCTGGAACGCACGCCGCCCGAGCTCGCCTCGGACGTGATCGACCGCGGGATCGTGCTGACCGGCGGGGGTGCCCTGTTGCGCGGGATCGACGACCTGATCCTGCAGGAGACCGGCGTCCCCGTGCACATCGCGGACGACCCCCTGCGCTGCGTGGCGAAGGGCGCCGGGATCGCCCTCGACTACATCGACGTGATCGAGCGGGCGTTGCCGACGGAGGAAGAGGCGCTGATCGAGGGCTTCGCCCGCTAGGCGAAGCCGGAGACCTAGCTGCTGCGACGCTGCCTCAGGTGGTAGGTCATGCTCTGCAGGAAGAGCACCGGATTGATGTGCCGCACCTCGACACCTGGCGGCGTCTGGACTCGGTTCGGGGTGTAGTTCAGAATCGCGTTGACACCCGCGTCGACCAGCGTGTCCACGACATCCTGTGCAAACTCGCCCGGCACGGCGACGACGCCGATATCCACTGCAGTCTTCTTGAGGTCGTCCTCCAGCGCGGTCACGTCGCGGACGCGCTGTCCTTCGATTTCGGTACCGATCAGGTTCGGGGCGGCGTCGTACAGGGCGATGACGTCGAAGCCCTGTCCCTCAAACCCCGGGTACGAGGCGATGGCACGGCCCAGACGGCCGATCCCGATGACGATGACCTTCCACCGGCCGTCAAGGCCGAGGATCGCTTTCAGTTCCTCCTGCAGGCGCGACACGGAGTATCCGCGGCCCTGTTTGCCGAACCGCCCGAAATAGGAGAGGTCTTTGCGGATCTGTGCCGGCGTCACGCCGAGTTCTTCGCCCAGCTCCTGCGACGAGACGACCGCCCGCCCTTCCGCATCGAGGCGGGAGAGCAGCCGGTAGTAGAGCGGCAACCGGTCGACGACGACGTCAGGGATTTCGATCGGCACGTCCACCCCCGCCTAGGCGCACTCGCATAGATCATGCGCGCTCGGCTGCATGCGTGCAATTTCACGGGCATGACAGAATAGATTCGTCCTGAGTTACGACCCTGGTTGGCTTCGCCCATGACCGGCCCGTTGACTCCCGCGCCCGACTCCCGGATTGAGCGTCTCCTCCACGAGGGGCCCGCCGCGACCGCCTTCGTGCCGGTCCCGGCCGGCGAATTCATCCTCGGTTCGCACGAACGAGCGGACGAGCAGCCTCTCCGTCGTGTCCGTGTCCGCACGATTGAAGCCGCGTTGGTGCCGGTCACCAACGCGGAATACGGGCACTACCTCCAGGCTACCGGCCACGAGCCTCCACGGTTCTGGCTTGACCCCCGCTTCAACGGTCCGGAGTGTCCCGTCGTGGGCATATCCTGGTACGAGGCGGTCGATTATTGCGCGTGGCTCTCCATACTCCTCGGACGCCCGTGCCGCCTCCCGACCGAGGCGGAACGCGAGTGGGCAGCCCGAGGCGGGGCCTCCACGCGCTATCCGTGGGGCGATGAGCCGTGGACGGAAGGTGTCCACGGCCTGGGCCCGGCGGGGAACGACCGGCCCCATCCGGTCGGCACCACACCGCCGAATGGCTACGGCATCTTCCACATGGGCGACAACGTCCACGAATGGTGCCGCGACTGGTACTCCCCGACGGCGTACGGCTCCTTTGAGGGCGACCCTTCCGAATCGCCGGAATACACCGAAGAGACCGTCCGCCGCGCGTCGCGGGGCGGTTCGTGGCGGCACCATGTGAAAGTGTCGCGTGTGGCCGCGCGTTCTTCACTCGGGCCTGACCGGCAGTACAACGACTATGGCTTCCGCGTATATGCGGAGCCGCTCGAACGACGACCATGATTGCCGTCCTGACCGTCCAACCGTGGCTCGCATGTGACGCGGCGGCCGCGGCCGCGCGCCTCCGCGGCCGCCCCGGCCTCGCCTGGCTGGATTCGTCGCTGGTCGATGGACGTCTCGGTCGCTGGTCGATCATCGCCTCGGATCCGCGCTGGACGCTGACCGGCTACGAGGACGGCGTGTTGCTGGAATGCGCCGGCGCGCCGCGCCGCTTCGGTCCGGGCGCGCTGCATGTGTTCGCCCGTCTCACGGAGCGCGAGCCAAGGGCGATGCTCCCCGCGGATGCGCCGGACGTGCTCCCATTCGCTGGGGTTGCCATCGGCAATCTCGGATTCGAACTCGGACGTGAGATTGAACGTATCCCGGCGACGACCCGCAACGACACCGGGGCGCCCGTCCTTGCCTTCGGCTGGTACGACGCGGGCGCTCGTCAGGGACGGTGTCGCACAGCGCGGCTGGCTCGTGGGGCGGACGGAGGCGGTGGTGGCGCTCCGCGCGCGCCAGAGGCAGCCGCTGGGCTGAAGGCCGGTGCGGCAGGTGCGGGCTCCGTGGGCCTGTTGCGCGCCGACATGACACGTCGCACGTACCTCGAGGCCGTCCAGCGGGCACAGGCCTATATCGCTGCGGGGGAAATCTACCAGTCAACCTGACGCAGCGGTTCTCCACCTTGACCGACTTCGATGGTTTCGACCTCTACCGCCGGCTGCGCGCCGTCAGCCCCGCCCCCTTTGCGGCTTACCTCGACGTACGAGGTGTGTTTGGAGGCGTCGAAGTGCTTTCGTCGTCGCTGGAGCGGTTCCTGCGCGTGGACGGCTCCCGCATGGAGGCGCGTCCGATCAAGGGCACGCGCCCGCGCGGGACGACGCTGGCCGAGGACGCACGTCTCGCGGCGGAACTGCGCGGCAGCGCGAAGGGACCTCGCCGAGCACGTCATGATCGTGGACCTCGAGCGGAACGACCTCGGGCGCGTCGCTGTGCCGGGCACGGTGCGTGTGCCCGAATTCGCTGCGCTCGAGTCCTACCGCCAGGTCCATCACCTCGTCTCCACGGTGGAGGCGGAGCGCGATCCGACTGTCGGACTGGAGGCCACGCTGCGCGCCACGTTCCCCGGCGGTTCGATCAGCGGTGCGCCCAAGGTACGTGCGCTGGAGATCATCGACGAACTGGAGACGACCGTGCGTGGCGTCTACTGCGGCAGTATCGGCTACGTCTCCGTGCACGGGCCGGTTGACCTCAACATCGCAATCCGGATGATTACCCTCGTAGACGGGGTCGCCCACATCCATGTCGGCGGCGCGATCGTCCACGACTCCGACCCCGAGGCTGAATACGCCGAGACCCTCGCGAAGGCGCGCGGCATGGCGCGCGCGCTCGGCGTGGCGCTGCCGGACGAAGTCGCGACCGCCGAGGTCCACCTCCAGTGAGCAGCCGGCCGTCGATGGCCTGGGTGGGCGATCGCATCGTCCCTCGTGCGGAGGCCACCGTCCCGCTCGATGACTTCGCCGTGCGCTACGGCGCCGCCTGCTTCGAGACGATGCTCGCCCGCAACGGCGTCGTCTTCCGGCTGGAGGCGCACCTCGCGCGCCTAGCCCACGGCCTGCTAGGCATGGGTGCCGAGCCCCCTGCGTCCGACGTTGTGCGCACCGCGATTCAGGCGACGCTCGACGCAAACGGCCTCGTCAACGCGTCGCTGCGGCTCGAGGTGAGCGCCGGCTCCGGGCACACACCCGACCTCGATGCCGCCACCGGGCCGCTGCTCACGCTCACTGCCGGCCCGGTGACGCTGCCTCCCGAACCACCCCGGCTGCGGATCGTCTCCGTGCGCCTCGACGAGCGGCGACCACTGCACGAGGCGAAGACGGCGAACTTCCTGACCTATCTCATCGCACGGCGGGAGGCGCGACACGCGGGGGCGGACGACGCCATTCTGCTGAACCACGCGGGCGATGTCGCCGAGGCGGCGACATCGAAGTCTTCATCCTGCTGCGCGATGTCCTCGTCACTCCGGACAGCGATGCCGGCCCCATCTCCGGCATTACGCGAACGGCCGTCATCGAAGTCGCGCGTTCACTCGCCATCCCCGTAGAAGAGCGTCGGGTGACCCTCCATGACCTGGGGCGTGCGGACGCGGTGCTGCTCACGAACAGCATCGCCGGCATCATGCCCGTCGCCGCCGTGGTCGGGGACCGCCCGGCGTCCCCTGAGCCGGTGGACTGGCACCCGCCCGCGACGCCGCCTCAAGCGATCGCCCGGCTCAGCGCCGAATACGAGGCGCTGGTGGCCGAGGAGTGTGGACTTGCGAGGCACGACCGGGAGGCGTAGAACCGCCCGGCGGATCGGGCGACGGGGGACTGCCATGCCACTGATGGACCTGGGCGACGCGACGATTCACTACGAGGAGCGGGGTGCGGGCCCGCTGACCTTCGTCTTCTGTCACGGCCTCGGAGGCAGCGGCGAGGGCTTCGAGCGCGACGACATGGACTGGTACGCCCGGCACTTCCGCACGATCTCCTGGGACAACCGAGGCCTCGGTCGCTCCGCGCCATCCGCCAAGTACTCCTTGCCGTTGTATGCCGCGGACCTGGCGGGGTTGCTGAGGAAACTCGGGGTCGAGCAGGCTGTCGTCATGGGCGTCTCCTGGGGTGGCGTCGTCGTGCAGCGGTTCGCCCTCGACTACCCGGAAATGTGTGCTGCGATCGTGCTCGACTCCACCTCCAGCGAGAGCAATCCGCGTGCCAGCGACAACTGGTACATGCGTGGCGAGGTCGCCCGGCTGGGTGCGGCGGCGCTCGAGGGGAGGTCGCTCGCTCCGGCCTTCGAGGGTCACGCGACCGTCTCGTCTACGCAGGTGCGCGTGAGACCAGAACATCTGGAGTCGTACGTGGCGCAGGCGCGCACGGTCGCCGCGCTTCGGGAGCACCCGCTCACCCCCTATCTGTCGAAGGTCGCGATCCCCACGCTCGTCGTCGCGGGCGGCAAGGACGAGGTCGCCGGGGCTGGCGGTTCCGTGGTCATCTCGCGTCTGATCCCCGGCGCGCGCCTGGAGATCCTGCCGGAGGCTGGCCACGGCGTGTACCGGCATGCGCCCGACGAGTTCCGATCGATCCTGATCGATTTCTTGCGCCAGCGCGGGCTCATGCCATGATGCGTGGATGACAAGACCCGGGCCGGAATACGATCGCTACTTCGAGGGCAACCGCGCGAACTGGGACGAGCGCGTCCCGATCCACCTCGCCTCGCGGTCGTACGACGTGACCGGGTTCCTGCGTGGCGAGAAGCCGCTCACGCGCATCGAGCGCGAGGAGATGGGCGACGTCCGCGGGAAACGCCTGCTCCACCTGCAGTGCCATTTCGGCATGGACACGCTGGGCTGGGCCCGTCTCGGCGCAACCGTGACCGGGCTCGACCTCTCTCCCGCAGCCATCGAGGCCGCCCGTCGCCTCGCGACGTACGCGGAGATCCCCGACACACGCTTCGTCGAGGCGAATGTGTACGACGCGCCGGAGGCGCTGGCTGGCGAGACCTTCGACATCGTGTACACCGGGATCAGGGCGTGGGCGCGCACGATCGCGGCCTGCGTCGCCCCGGGCGGGTTCTTCTACATCCTCGAGTGTCACCCGGTGCTGTGGTCGCTCGACGACACACAGCCGGAGGGTTCATTCGTCCTCAGGTACCCGTACTTCTAAACCGTCGAACCAGGCTTCATCGCGGGGGACGCGCAGACGTACACGGACGGCCCCCTGCTGACGGAGTCGCCCGTCTCCTATGAATGGAATCACGGCCTCGGAGAGACGATCGACGCGTTGCTGCAGGCTGGCCTGCACGTCGATTTCGTCCACGAACACCACGAGGTGCCGTGGCAGGCATTGCCGTGGATGGTACCGGGCGACGAGCCGCGGACCTGGATCCTGCCCGAGCACGCGGAACTGGTCCCGCTGACCTATTCGCTGCGTGCTTCGAAGCCCGCCTGAGGTCACGGAGGGCCTCTGATACGCTACGGACGGCGCGCTGGTGTGCGCGCGACAGCCGGAGTCTGAAGTGACCTACGTCATCCTGCTGGTCGTGCTGATCGCGCTCTCCGCGTTCTTCGCCTCCGCCGAGACCGCGTTCCTCTCCCTTCAACGGATGCGCTTGGCCCACATGGTGGCGGAGCGCGTCCCCGGGGCCGCGCGGGTACAGGCCCTGGTCGAGCGCCCGCGGCGTCTGCTCTCTGCGATCCTGCTCGGCCAGAACATCACGAACACGGCCACCGCATCCGTGGGCACGGCGTTCATGACGCAGCTGATCACGGACGACGGGCGGGCGATCCTCGTCGCCACGCTCGTGGTCGCCCTCGCCCTCGTCGTCTTCGGCGAGGCGGGTCCGAAGACGCTGGCGCTCTCGCATGCCTTCACGATCAGCCGGGTATTCGTCTGGCCGATGACCGTCTGGGTCATCGTCACCCGCCCCGCTTCGTGGCTGCTTGACCTCATCGCCCGCGGGGCACTGCGCCTGTTTGGGGGCGGGATGGACGAGGCGGATGCGGCGCTGACCGCGGCGGAGCTGCGGACGGCGATCCGGCTGGGGGCGGAATCGGGCGCGCTGGAGGAGGAGGCGTCCGAGCACCTGCTGGGCGCGCTCACGCTGCAGCACCGCCAGGTGCAGGAGATCATGGTCCCGCGCGTGGACATGGTCGCCGTCGAAGCCGACGCTCCGACCGATGAAGCTGCGCGGACGCTGGCCGAGGCGGGCTTCCTCCGCGTCCCCGTCTACGACGGCACGCCTGACCGCATTGTCGGCTACCTGCACCTCTCCGACCTGAATGCCGCGCTGGTGCGGGGGCTCCCCGGACGCCGCGCCCGCGACCTGATGCGCACGGTCCCGTTTGAGTCCGAGCACGCCTCGATCGCCCGGGTGCTGGACGTGATGCAGGCGAGCGCCTCGTACATGGTGATGCTCGTCGACGAGTTTGGTGCGACCTCCGGACTCGTCACGATCGAGGACATCATGGAAGAGGTGCTCGGCGAACTCCGTTCCGAGTCCGGCTTCGAGGCGGAAGAGACCCCTGTCACTGCGGAGGGGCACAACGTGGTCGACGGCGCCATGCTCCTCGCCGACCTCGAAAGCGACCTCGACCTCGAATTCGAGGAGATCGAGGCGAACACGGTCGCCGGGCTGGTCCTCGCGCTCCTTCGGCGGTTCCCGGCGGTCGGCGAATTCGCGGACTACGACGGGTATCGGTTCACGGTCGTGGCTGCGGACGAGCGGCGTATCACGGAGGTCGCGATCGACCGCGTCCCCGCCGAGGCCGGCGCGTGACGTCACGGCCCACTGTGCAGGGCGTCATCTTCGACTGGGGTGGGACGCTTTCCCACTACGCCAACATCGAATTGCTCGACATGTGGCGGCTCGCCGCTGGCCGCATCGCGGAACACAGCGCGCGCGATTCTGACACCGTCCTCGAACGGCTGGTCGAGGTCGACCTGAGGCTGTGGGAACGCACAGCGGCTGACGCGCGGGCGTACGCGTTGCCCGACATCCTGCGTGAGGCGACGCGGGAACTGGGCATCGACCTCACCGAGGTGATCATCGAAGAGGCGGGCACGCACTACCTCGACTCGTGGACGCCCCACATCCGTCATTTTGACGACGCGCGCCCGACCCTGGCCGCGCTCAAGGAGCGCGGGCTGCGCATCGGCATGCTGTCGAACACGCACTGGCCAAAGGCCTACCACGAGCACTTCCTCGAACGGGACGGGCTTGCGCCGTACATCGACACGCGCTGCTACACCAGCGAAATGACGCGTATGAAGCCGCATCCGGAGGCGTTCCGGCACGCCCTCGAGACGCTGGGTGTGGAGGCCGCCGCGGCGGTCTACGTGGGCGACCGGCTGTTCGACGATGTCCTGGGGGCGCAGCTGGTGGGGATGCGTGCCGTCCACCGCCCGAATCCTGGCGTCCCCTCGCACGAGGGCGTGACGCCCGATGCAACCATCGAGACGCTGGCGGACCTCCTTCCGATCATCGACGGCTGGCGGTAGCGTCCGAACTCCCTCTGACGTCGATACGTAGGGGTTTCCCGCTCTTGGCCCATGCCGGCACTCCGATACTTCCGGACAGCGGGTCCCCGTTGGCTCGGGGTCGCGGTAGGGGCGGGCCATGCCAGTCTGGGCGGTTGTACTTCTCGTCGTGGGATTGCTCGGCCTGCTGGCGTTGCAGGACGTCCTGCAGCCGCGTCAAGCTGTCCGGCGTGTCTACCCGTTGGTCGGACGTCTGCGTTACCTGGTTGAGCGCGTCGGGCCTGAACTGCGTCAGTACATCGTCACGAGCGACCTCGAAGAGCGGCCGTTCAACCGGGCGCAGCGCTCCTGGGTGTACCAGAAAGCGAAGGGCGTCGACGCCGCGGTCGGCTTCGGCACGCAGCGCGACCCGTCCGCGCCGGGCAGCTTCCATTTCCTCCCCTCGCCCTTCCCCACCCTCACCGAGGAGTCGCCTGCGGACCCGCAACCGGTGATCATCGGCCCCGACCGTCCGAGACCGTTCGGCGTGCGCTCCCGCGTGAACATCGCCCCGATGTCGTTCGGGGCGCTCTCCGCCGCGGCAGTCAGCGCGCTGGCTGAGGGTGCCGCGGAAGCTGGCGTCTACATCAACACCGGTGAAGGCGGCCTGTCGCCGTACCACCTCTCCGGTGGCGGCGCCGTCGTGTTCCAGATCGGTCCCGCGAAGTACGGTGTACGCACGCCCGAGGGCGACCTTGACTGGGCGCGCGTGGAGGAATGGGGACGGCACCCGCAGGTACGTGCCTTCGAGGTGAAATTGAGCCAGGGCGCCAAGCCGGGCAATGGTGGCATCCTCCCTGCCGCGAAGGTGACGCCGGAGATCGCTGCGATCCGGGGGATCCCGGCCGGACAGGCATCGCATTCGCCGAACCGGTTCACGGAGTTCTCCGACGTGCGCGGCCTGGTCGACTTCGTCGAGCGGGTGAAGGCGCTCGTCCCCGTCCCCGTCGGCGTGAAGGTGGCGCTGGGTGAGACGGGGTTTATCGACGAGCTCGCCGCCGAACGCGCGCGGACAGGGCGAGGACCGGACTACATCTCAGTGGACGGCGCGGAGGGTGGCACCGGCGCCGCGCCGCTCTCGCTCTCCGACCACATGGCGCTGCCGCTGCACGATGCCATCGTCGAGGTGGACGACGCGTACCGCCGCCACGGCGTGCGAGACCGGATCGTGGTCATCGCCGCCGGTCGCACGATCACCGGCGCGGACGCCGCGCAGTCGCTCGCGCTCGGCGCGGACCTCGTGAACGTCGCACGCGGGTTCCTCTTAGCCCTCGGCTGCATCCAGGCGCTGCGCTGCCACGAGAACACCTGCCCCAGCGGTGTGGCCACGCAGAGCAGGTGGCGGCAGCGCGAGCTGGTCCCCGAGCAGAAGGCCCCGCGGGTCGCGAACTACGCCCGTGCCGTGCAGGAGTATCTGATGGTCGTCACGCGCGCCCTCGGCCTCCGCTCGCCGGGCGAACTGCGTCGCGAACACTTCGAGGTTGTCGTCGAGGTCGGTCACCGGATGAAGGGGAGCGAGCTCTACCCGTACCCGCCGCTGGCGCTCCGCGCGCTGGAAGAGACCGACACCGAGGCGTTCCTCCAGTGGGCCTCCTAGCAGGGCGCTACGTGCGCGCTTCCTTCGACCACATCAGGTAGCGCACCACCAGTGCGAGGACGATCGCGACAGTCGTGAGGTTGGCGATCCGTCGTATCTCGCGGTCGCCCTGGAAGTTCAGCAGCGACATCGTGACCGTCACCGCAAGGCAGGCGAGCAGCGCCCCGACCAGCGGGTGGCGTGCCGTCATCGCCACGAGGCCGCCGTCGTGACGGTAGGCGCGCAGGACGAGCACCACTCCGAGCGGGAGCAGCGCCAGCAGTGCGGCCAGGTGCGTGATGACGAACATCACGCGCCAGGCGTTGCCCTCGGCGAACAGCAGGATCCCCGTCGAGATCAGCGCCATCACCGTGCCCGCGCCCAGGATGCGGAACCAGCGGTCCGCGGTGAACAGCGCCCGTTCGTTCATGGCTTGGCCCTGCCTGTGGTCGAGGTATTCGTGTCGATGTCGCGCTACGCGACGCGCGACTGCCGCAGGGCCGTCTCGTGGTCGAGCAGCCAGCGTTTGCGGTCCATCCCGCCGCCGTAGCCCGTCAGCGCGCCGGTGGAGCCGACGACGCGGTGGCACGGCACGACGATGGCGATCGGGTTCTGGCCGTTGGCGGCGCCGACCGCCCTCGACGCCGTCGGCCGGCCGATCGAGGCCGCGATCGCGCCGTAGGAGGTCGTGGCGCCGTGCGGGATGGGGCGGAGCGCCTCCCACACCTGGCGCTGGAACGCGGTGCCGCGCGGTGCGAGCGGCAGGTCGAACTGCGTCCGCGCCCCGGCGAAGTACTCGCGCAACTGGCCGAGGGCGGTCGAGGCGGCCTCGGCGTCCCGGCGCGCGGGCAGGCCCGCGTCCACGGACAGCCGCACGGCGAACCGCTCTTCGTCCCGCGGGTCATTCATGAATTCGACGCGATGGACCACGGCGGACGAGCCGCCGACGAACAGCATCCCCACCGGCGAGTCCAGCAACTCGTACCAGGCGTATGCCGCCGCGGGAGACGCCGCCGGGCTACTCATCCTCGATGTCGCGCAATTCCCGCAACTCGTCGAGCTGCGTCAGCGCGTCGGAGGCTTCGGGCCACTGCGCGAGGTAGCGCGGGAGGGTGTAGTTGAGACGGTAGTGCGGCATGTCGCAGCCGCCGTTGTACGGCGAGCACTCGTGGTCCGGGTCCAGGTGTTCCGTCAGCCGGGCGTGCAGTGTGTCGTTTACGGGGGTCTCCTCATCGCGATGTCGTGCGTCGATCCTACACCGCCCGCCCCCTGCGATCCCCCGTCCTCCGGCACAGCGACGAGGCCCGCCGGAGCCGGCGGGCTATACTCCCGCCGACCCACGCCAACTCGGAATCCGGACCCGGTCCGACCGCGCGAAAGGCCGCCGCATGCGACCCAACACCACCCTTCGAGCCTGGCGCGCCGGGGAGTCCACGATCGGCGCGTGGCTCTCGATCCCCTCCGCGCACGCTACGGAGTCGATGGCACACGCGGGGTTCGACTGGCTGTGCGTGGACATGCAGCACGGCATCATCGACTATGCGGACGCCGTCGACATGATGCGCGCGATCTCCACGACGGACACGATCCCGTTCGTCCGCGTCCCGTGGAACGACCCCTCGATCATCGGCAAGGTGCTCGACGCCGGCGCGTACGGCGTCGTCGTCCCGCTGATCAACAACCGGGCCGAGGCGGAGCGCGCCGTCTGGGCCGCCAAGTACCCGCCGGCGGGCGGGCGGTCCTCCGGCCCCGCACGCGCCACGCTCTACGCCGGCGCCGACTACCAGGACCACGCCAACGACGAGACCGCGCTGATCGTGATGATCGAGACGAAGGAGGGCATCGACAATCTCGATGAAATCCTTTCGGTGCCCGGCGTCGACTGCGCCTACGTCGGCCCGTCCGACCTCGCCTACGCGCTCGGCCTGAAGCCGACGGGCGACAACCGGGACGAGGGCCACCAGCGCGTGTGCATGGAGATCATGGAGGCGTGCAAGCGGCACGGCGTCGCCCCGGGGATGCACACCAGCTCGCTGGAGTTCACCAACAAATGGCTGAAGGCGGGCTTCCAGATGGTGACGCTCGGCTCGGACGCCGGCTTCATGCGCGCGAAGGCCGGCGCCGACCTCGCCGCCGCCCGCGGCGAGACCGGCACCCCGACCACGTTGCCCGAGGCATAGGCGCGAGACCGGCGATGACGATCACGCTCCCCGCGCCGCTGCTCACGGACTACCTCGTCCGCGTCTACCGCGCGGCCGGCTGTCCGGAGGACGAGGCGCGCATCGTCGCGGAGCACCTCGTCGAGGCTAACCTCAAGGGCCACGACTCGCACGGGGTGATCCGCACCACCGGCTATTTGACGCAGATCCGCAACGGCGTGACGAAGCCCGGTGCCCCCACCCGTGTCGTCGAGGCCGCGCCGTCGATGGCCGTCGTCGAGGGCGGGTGGAACCTCGGCCCGGTCGTAGCGACGCGGGCGACCGAGATCGCCATCGAGAAGGCACGCGCGACGGGCATGGCGCTCGTCGTCTGTCACAACACGATGCACGCGGGGCGCGTCGGCGCGTATGGCGAGCAGATCGTGCGCGCCGGGATGGCGGCGATCGGCGGGGTGAACACGCCGGGGGCGCGGCTCGTCGCGGCCTTCGGCGGCGGGCACCGGCGTACCGGCACCAACCCGCTCATGTTCGCCTTCCCCGGCGACACGCCGGAGACGCCGTTCGTCCTCGACATGGCGACCTCGGTCGTCGCCGAGGGCAAACTGAAGGTCGCCGTGAACAAGGGCGCTTCGGTGCCCGAGGCGTGGATCCTCGATGGCGACGGGAAGCCCTCGACCGACCCGCGCGACTTCTACGGCAGCGGGTCGAACGCCCAACCCGGCACGCTGCTCCCCGTCGGCGGCCCGTACAGCGGCTACAAGGGCTTCGGCCTCAACCTCGCGGTCGAGGCGCTGGGCGGGATGCTCTCGGGCGCCGGGACCGCCGTCGAGGGCCCGCGCGGCACCAACGGCGTCTTCATCATGGCGATCGACGTTGCGCGCTTCACGCCGCTCGCCGCCTTCACCGGCCTGATGGCTGGCCTCGGCGCGCATGTGAAGGAACCGCCCTACCAGCCCGGCGTGACCGAGGTGCTGCTGCCCGGCGAGCCGGAGCGGCGCACGATGGTGCAACGGCTGCGCGAGGGCCTCCCGCTCGACGACGAGACGTGGAAGCAGACGGTCGAGGCCGGGGCCGCCCTCGGCGTAGCCGCGCCCGAACTGCCGGCGTCCTGATGCCCCCGCGCGCGAAGCCCGGCGACGGCGAGCAGAGCCGGATGTTCGCCCCCGCGACCTGGCAGGGCCTCGCCGCCGCGTGCGCGGACGTCGCGCGCGACCTCGGCCTGCAGGTGGAGACCGAGGTCTACGTCGGCCGCCGGATCTGGGGCGCACGCCGCCGCATCGACGTCGTGGTGAACGACCCGTCGCAG
>VGPD01000021.1 GCA_016875635.1 Chloroflexota bacterium | reverse complement strand
ATCGGAGAACCCGAACCCCGGCAGCGACGGCACGACCACGTCCAGCCCCGGCGCACCGTCGACACCCTCCGACAGCCGCTCGCCCGCCTCGATGAACTCCACGAAGGAGCCGGGCCAGCCGTGGATCAACAGCACGGGCGTGCGCCGCTCGGAGCCCGGCCCCGCCATCAGCATGGCGTGCATTTCGTCGCCATCGATGACGCCTCGGACATGGGCGCGCCGATTCAGCGCCGCCTGCTGCTTCGACCAGTCGAAGTCGTTCCGCCAGTACCGCACGAGGTCGCGCAGGACGCTGTCCTTCGTGCCGGTCACCCAGCCCGTGTCCCACCCGGTGTCCGGCCACCGTGTGTCATCGAGCCGCCGGTGAAGGTCGTCGATCGCCCGGTCAGAGAATTCGATGCGGAACGGAAGGAAGGCCATGGGAGAATAGTACCCGGCCCTCGATCACCGTCTACGCGGCGGTGGCCATCGCCCCCTGGTACCGCGCCACCCGCTGGAGGACGGACTCCTCGCCGCCGAGGTCCTCGATGACGGGCATCATCGCCGCCTCGCTTCCGGGGTCGAGCGGCATCGGGGCGACTACCCCGTCGCCGATGCCGAGGCCCGCCGCCATCTCGCGAGCGCGAGTGACCACCCACGAGATTCCCTGCTGCGAGGCGACGTGGTGATCCGTGATGGCCGCCACAATCTCATCGGGGAATCCCCAGAGACGGGCGAGCGAGGCACCCCACTCAACGTGGTCCATCCCGAAGACAGCCCGTTCCGCCTCGCTGGTCGGCACCCCGCGCTGCGCAACGCTGACCACTTTGGCATACCGCTCCGGTTCTGCCGTCGCCAACGCAAGGCGACCGACATCGTGAAGCAGACCAGCGGTGAAGGCCTCGGAGTGCCGGACTTCACCCCAGGCGGTCGCGTCGGCAAGCACGGCGGTGGCGATGAGGTGTCGCCAGATTTCATCCTCATCGATCCCGGAACGATGCAGGCTCTGGAATTAATTCGACAGCGCCACGCCCATGATGATCCGGCGTGCTTCCTTCATGCCCACACGGACCATCGCGACGTGGGCCGTCTTCACACGATCGACCGGAGCGGACGCGGCGGAATTCGCCGCACGCAGCAGCGCGATGGTCAGCGCGGGGTCGGCGTCGATCACGCCGACCAGATCGTCGTACGAGGGATTGACGTTGGCGACGAGCGCCAGCGCCCGCACCCGGGCCACCGGAAGGGTTGGAATTTCAATGGAGAAAGTCATCTGCGGCCCCTCACAGCGTGCCTTGTTGGAATGCCCTATCGGACAATGTTTTCCAGACGTTGGCTTACAGACACTATCGGCGGAAGACCGGGCCACTGAACGATCATCAAGCAACTGGTGACATTCGTCACCTCTGTCCGGCAAGCGGGAGCCAGACCGAATCAAAGAGACCCAGCCATGGAGCGACTCCGCCGCGGGTATGGGTCTCGTTGAACGACGTCCAGGCAGCGCAGGTCTGTCCACACACGACGGGGGAGCGTGCCGTCTCCCGAAGAGCATCGACGTAAGCCCGGGCATCTGAACCCCGAAGCCTCGCTGTCACCTGCCGACTCGCTGACGTTCGTGCCTGCGAGGACTATTCCGCGCCGCGACGGCGGTACTGCACCGCCTCGGCGAGGTGGGGCGTGAGGATCCGCTCGCTGCCGGCGAGGTCGGCGATCGTGCGGGCGACCTTCAGGACGCGGTGGAAGGAGCGAGCGGAGAGGCCGAGTTGCTGCATCGCGGCAGCCAGGAGCGGCTGCGCGGCGGCCTCCAGTTGCTGCTGGCAGTGCTTCCGCACGTCGAGCGGCCCCATCTCCGCGTTTGCGACGGTCGAGGTGCCGTAAAAGCGTGCCGCCTGCCGCTCGCGCGCCTCGACGACCCGGGCACGGACGGCCTCCGACCGCTCTCCGGTGGCCTCGCCCGTCAGCTCTTTGAACTCGACCCGGGGGACGTCAATGAAGAGGTCAATGCGGTCGAGGAGCGGGCCGGAGACGCGGCGCTGATAGCGGGTGACGGTGGCCTCCGGGCAGGTACAGGCACGTACCGGGTCGCCGTAATACCCGCAGGGACACGGGTTCATTGCCGCCACCAGCAACACCCGCGCCGGGAACGTCACCGAGCCCCGCGCCCGCGAAATGGTGAGTGCTCCGGATTCCAGAGGCTCGCGCAACGCCTCGAGGGCGGTCGCGCCAAATTCGGGGAACTCGTCGAGGAAGAGCACGCCGCGATGTGCGAGGGAGACCTCGCCCGGCCGGATGTGCGAGCCGCCGCCCACGAGCCCGGCGTGCGAGATCGTGTGGTGCGGTGCGCGAAACGGCCGCTCGCGCATGAGCGGGCGCTCCCGGTTGAGCAGCCCGGCGACCGAGTAGACCTTCGCCACCTCGATCGATTCGGCGGGAGTGAGCGGGGCCAGGAGACCGGGGAGCGCCCGCGCCAGGAGGGTCTTGCCGGGGCCCGGCGGGCCCTGCATGAGCAGATTGTGGCCGCCCGCCGCCGCCACCTCCAGCGCGCGCTTCACATGCTCCTGCCCCTGCACCGTCGCGAGGTCGTGCGCTTCCCGGGGCGCTCCGTCCGCCTCAGCGACCTGAATCTGCGTCGCCTCCGGCCAGGACTCGAACGGCTCACCCACCTGGCGAAGGCTGTCGAGCCCGTGGACACGGACGCCACCCACGGACCTCTCCTCCGCCACGTCCTCGACCGGCACGACCACGCTGCCGATGCCCTGCGCTGCACACATCGCGACGAATGGGAGGACGCCGGGGATGTGGCGGAGGCGGCCGTCGAGCGAGAGTTCGCCGAACAGTGCCGTGTCCGAGAAGCGGTCGGCGACCTGGCCGCTGGCCACCAGCACGGCGACAGCGATTGCGAGGTCGTAGAGTGGCCCCTCCTTGCGCACGTCCGCGGGAGCGAGGTTCACGGTGATCCGGCGGAGAGGGAACTCGAACCCCGTATTGCGGATCGCGGCACGCACCCGTTCGCGAGCCTCCTGGACCGAGGCGTCCGGCAATCCAACGATGTTGACCGCCGGCAGGCCGGAACCGATGTCCGCCTCGACATCCACCGGGATGCCTTCGATGCCCCGCAGGGCGCCGCTGCGCATCATGGCGAGGGTCATCGGAGTCCTGCTGCACATCTTGAGGGGGGCACGAGTGGCCTCCAATGTCTCGCCGGGGCACCCCGAGTATTCGGGCGTATACGGTGACCTCCAAGTGGGAAACGGCACGCCAAAGGGATGAGCGCAGGCTCACCCGGCCCCCCGCAGGCCGGTGCCTACTGACTGGTACGACGGACCGAGATCACGCCGCGGACGGCGTCGAGGTGGGAGAGCAGGCGTGTGAACTGTTCACCACCGGTCGTCTCCAGCGTCACCTGGACGGATGTCGTGCGGTCGTCGTGCTCGACGGTGCGGACCGCGACCATGTTCACCTTGTCGTCCGCGATGATCGTCGAGACGTCGCGCAGCAGGCCGACGCGGTCCCATGCCAGCACCTCGATCGAGGCGGTGTAGACATCGCCGGACGGACCCCAGTCACACTCGACCACGCGCTCGGCGTCGCGGCCCCAGTGGACGTTCCCGCAGTCCGCGCGGTGGACCGTGACGCCTCGGGAGCGCGTCACGTAGCCGACGATGGAGTCGCCGGGGAGCGGGCGGCAGCAGCGCGCCATCTGGACGTGAAGCCCGGAGGTACCGAGGACGCGGATGCCAGACGAACCCGGCTGGGCCGCTGCCGCCGTGGAGGGCGACGGCTTCAGCGGCTGAACATGCGGGGTCAGCTCGACCAGCCGGTTCATCAGCTTCTGGAGCGAGAGGTCGCCCGATCCGATCGCGGCATGCAGGTCGGTCATCCCCTCGAAGCCGAGCTGCTTCGGCAGGTCGGCCGGGATCTTGCCGATGTCCAGACGCTTGATCTCGCGCTCGAGCATCTCGCGGCCGCGTTCGATGTTGTCCTCGCGGTGCTCGCGACGGAACCACTGACGCACCTTCTGCCGCGAATGGGCGGAGCCGAGGTAGCCGAGGGACGGGATCAGCCAGTCGCGGGATGGCCCGCGTGACGCCCTCGACCGGACGATCTCGACGACATCGCCGTTCTGCAGATGTGTCTGCAGTGGCACGAGCTTGCCGTTGACCTTCGCTCCCACGCAGTTGTGGCCCAGGTCGGTGTGGATGCGGTAGGCGAAGTCGATCGGCGTCGAACCGGCCGGGAGGACGCGGACGTCGCCATTGGGCGTGTGGACGAAGACCTGGTCGCGGAAGACGTCCGTCTTGATCGACTCCAGGAAGTCGTCGGTGCCGGAGGCCTCCTGCTGCCATTCGAGGAGGTGGCGCAGCCATGCCATGCGCTCCTCGTACTGGCGGTCGCGGCCAGTGCCCTGCTCCTTGTACTGCCAGTGCGCCGCGACGCCGTATTCGGCGACCTGGTGCATCTCATAGGTACGGATCTGCACCTCGAACGTCCGCATCCCCGGTCCGAGCACGGAGGTATGGAGCGAGCGGTAGAGCGACTCCTTCGGGTTCGCGATGTAGTCGTCGAAGGTGCCGGGGATCGGCTTCCAGTGCTGGTGGACGATGCCGAGGGCGTTGTAGCAGTCGCCGACCGTCTTCACGAAGACCCGCACGGCGAGGAGGTCGCGGATCTGGTCGAACGACCGCCCGAGGGCGGCGTACCGCTTCATCTTCTCCTGCACGGAGTAGAGATGCTTGACGCGTCCCGTGACCTCCGCCTCGATCCCCTCGGCGGCGAGCATGTCGTGGAGCTCTTTCGTGATCTCGGCGACGTACCGCTCGCGCTCCGAGCGCTTCGAAGTGACCGCGTTGGCGACGCGGCGATAGCCCTCCGGGTCGAGCCAGCGGAAGGCGAGGTCCTCGAGTTCCCACTTGAACTGCCAGACACCGAGCCGGGAGGCGAGCGGCGCGTAGATATCCATCGTCTCGCGGGCCAGCGCCTGCTGACGGTCGGGAGAGAGGTGCTCCAGCGTGCGCATGTTGTGGAGCCGGTCGGCCAGTTTCACGATGACGACGCGGACATCCTCGGCCATCGCCAGGAACATCTTGCGGAGCGTCTCGGTGTCCTGCTCCTGGACATCGAGGGGACGGTCGGGCAGCTGGTCGATCTTCGTGGCGCCCTCGACGAGGGTGGCGGAGTCCGGCCCGAAACGGCGGCGGATGTCCTCCGCCGTGATCCCGCAGTCCTCGATCGTGTCGTGGAGAAGCGCCGCGATGACCGAGGGCGGGTCCATGTGGAGGTCGGCCACCAGCCGGGCGACGGCGATCGGGTGGGTGACGTAGGGCTCGCCGGATCTGCGCGACTGGCCCTCGTGGCACTGGATCGCAAATTCGAGGGCCTTCTGGACGGCTTCGACGCGGTCAGGCGGCAGGTAGGAGGCGCACTCCTCCAGCAACTCGCGAGCGCCAGCCGGCTGGGCCGTTGAAACCACCATCGTTCGAGGAGTATATGCCTCCCGCCCGTCTCCATCCGGCGCAGCGGCCAGCGTGGCACGCCTCGTTGCCCGCCGATCAAGCCGCCCGTAGCATCCCCCCATGGCCGACGAGCTGCGCGCGCCCCGCGGAATGCATGACCTGCTGCCGGAGGACGCGGCGCTGTGGGCGCACATCCGCGACACCGCCGAGGCCGTCGCCCACCGCTTCGGCTACCGCCCGATCGCGACGCCGATCGTGGAGGACGCGAAGGTCTTCCTCCGCACCGCCGGCGATGAGTCCGACATCATCCAGAAGGAGGTCTACCTCTTCGAGGACCGCGGGAACGACCGTCTCGCGCTCCGCCCGGAGGGGACCGCCGGCGTCTGCCGGGCCTACCTCGAACACGGCATGGGATCGTGGCCGCAGCCCGTGCGGCTTTACTACTTCGGGCCGTTCTTCCGCTATGACCGCCCCCAGGCCGGCCGCTACCGCCAGCTGTGGCAGTTCGGCGCCGAGGCGATCGGCAGCGACTCGCCGGCCCTCGACGCGGAACTGATCGACCTTCAGGCCACGCTCTACCGCGAGGTCGGCCTCTCCGACATCGCACTCCGGATCAACAGCATCGGCACCGCGGCGACCCGACACCTGTACATGGAGGCGCTGCGGGCGCACTTCGCCCCGCATGTCACCACCCTCTCGCGTGACTCCCAGCGGCGGTACGAGACGAACATCCTGCGCGTGCTCGACTCGAAGGAGGACGCGGGCCACCCGGCCGTCCAGGGCGCGCCGAGCATCCTCGACTTCCTCGACGACGCCGACCGCGGGCACTTCGAGGCGGTGAAGGCCCACCTCGACAGCCTTGGCATCGCCTACGAGGTGGACTCGCGGATCGTGAGAGGCCTCGACTACTACTCCCGCACGGTCTGGGAGTTCGAGCCTCGCGACGCCGAGGGTTCCCAGGGCGCCGTCGGCGGTGGCGGCCGGTATGACGGGCTGATCGAACTCCTCGGCGGCGTCCACACGCCCGCCGTCGGCTTCGGCGTGGGCGTCGACCGGATCGCGCTGAACCTGAAGGCGCGTGCGTTGATGCCACCCGCCGCGACCGTCGACGTCGTGACGATCCCCCTCGGTGAGGCGGGCGCCGCCGCTGCCGTCCGCGCGGCCTCGCTGCTGCGCGCCGCCGGGCTCTCCGTACTGGCGGGGATCCCCGGCCGCTCGATGAAGGCGGCGATGCGCGGCGCGGACGCCTCGGGCGCGGCCGTCGCGGTGATCATCGGCGACCGCGAGGCAGCCGAGGGCGTGGCGACGGTGAAGCCGCTTCGAGGTAACGCCGAGCAACGCACGGTCGCCCTCGATGGACTCGCGGACGTGGTGCGCGGGGTGATCGGCTAGCCGCCCGACCGTATCCCGGCCCGCTGTTATCCTCGTTCCATGTTCGAACGCCTTGCCGAGATTGCCGCGCGCTACGACGAGTTGACGCGCTTGATGTCTGACCCCGAGGTCCAGACCGACCACCGGCGTATCCAGGCTCTGGCGCAGGAGCGCACCACCCTCGAAGTCATCGTGGAGATCTACCGGCGCTACCAGCAGGCGGCGAAGGACCTCGAAGAGGCGCGAGCGCTCCAGGGCGAGAGCGACGAAGAGATGCGCGAACTCGGCCGGGAGGAGGCGGAGCGGCTGACGGCGCTGCTCGCCGACCTCGAAAACGAGCTGAAGATGGCGCTGCTCCCGAAGGACCCGGCCGACGAGAAGGACGTGATCATCGAGATCCGCGCCGGCACGGGCGGCGACGAGGCAGGCCTCTTCGCGTCCGACCTCTTCCGCATGTACCAGCGGTACGCCGAGCGGCGGAACTGGAAGACCGAGGTGCTGAACACCTCGATCAACGAGGCGGGCGGCTACCGCGAAATCGTCTTTGAAGTCCACGGCCGGGGGGCCTACAGCCGGATGAAGTACGAGTCCGGCGTCCACCGCGTCCAGCGCGTCCCCCAGACCGAGACCCAGGGCCGCATCCACACCTCGACGGCCACGGTCGCCGTGATGCCCGAGGTGGACGAGGTGGACGTCGAAATCAACTGGGACGACGTGCGGATCGACATCTACCACTCGGGAGGCGCCGGGGGCCAGAACGTGAACAAGGTGGCGACGGCGGTGCGCTACACGCACAACCCGACCGGGATCGTCGTCACCTGTCAGGACGAGCGATCGCAGACGAAGAACCGCGAGAAGGCGGCGGCGATCCTCCGCGCACGGCTCTACGAACTCGAACGGTCGAAGCAGGCGGCGGAACAGGCCTCGCTGCGGAAGTCGCAGGTCGGCAGCGGCGACCGCGCCGAGAAGGTGCGCACCTACAACTTCCCGCAGGACCGCATCACCGACCACCGTGTCGGGCTGACCGTCCACAGCATGCCACGCGTCCTAGACGGCGAGATCGATGCGCTGATCGACGCCGTCGCCGCCGAGGAACAGGCGCGCCTGCTGGCCACCGTCGGCGCGTGACCTCCGGCGGTCCTCGATTCATACGCGACCTGCTGCACGAGGCCGCCCAGCGCCTCCAGGCCGTCCACGCCGCCGATGACGGGGACGACGCCCGTCTCCAGGTGGAACTGCTGTACGGCCTCGCCACCGGCCTCGACCGTGCGCGGGTGATCGCCGCCGGAAGCGATGTCGCCTCCCCCGCCGCCGCCGAGGCGTTCGCGACGCTGATGGAGCGCCGCATCCAGCACGAACCGCTCGCCTACATCCTGGGAAGGCGCGAGTTCTTCGGGATGACGTTCGAGGTCGGCCCCGGCTGTCTCGTCCCCCGCCCGGAGACCGAGACGCTGGTGGAGGCGGCCCTCGACGCGGTCAGGGGGCACCCCAACGCCCGCCGCCTCGTGCGCGTGGCGGATATCGGCACCGGCTCCGGCGCGATCGCCCTCTCGGTCGCGCAGCACGCGCCCAACGCGCAGGTCTTCGCCGTCGACGTCTCGTCCGAGGCACTCCAGTGGGCCGGACGGAACATGCGTCGCTTCGGACTGCAGGACCGCGTCGTCCTGCTGACGGGCGACCTCGCAGAGCCGCTCAGCGAGCCGGTCGACGTTCTGCTCGCCAACCTCCCTTATGTCCCGACCGAGGAATTCGAGGCGCTCCCCGCCCAGATCCGGGAGCGAGAACCGCGTATCGCCGTCGAAGGCGGCCCCGAAGGCGTCGAACTGATCGCCCGCCTGGCGCAGCAGTTGGACGCGCATCTCTCCCCGGTCGCCGCCGCGATCTTCGAGGTGGGGGCCGGGCAGATCTCCTGGGTGGAGGAACTCGTCACCCGCGCGCTGACCGAGGCGGGCCGGACCGGCCTCGACGTACGCCATCACCGCGACCTGCGCGGCATCCGGCGGACACTCGAAGTGCGCGTGGGCTACCCCACCGGCTAGATGCCGGCGGGGCGGGTCTGGGCGATCTGGTAAATCTTGCCCTCGGTCTTGATGGACGGCGCGATGATCATCCGGGACTGGTGGAAGTCCTGGATCGTCTGCGCCCCGCACGTGGACATCGAGGTACGCAGGGCGCCCACGAGGTTCTCCGTGCCGTCCGTCTTCGAGGTGGGCCCGAAGAGCAGCGTCTCCAGCGTATGCACCTGGCCAACCTGGACACGCACGCCTCGCGGCAACTCCTGGTTCGGTGTCGCCATGCCCCAGTGGAAGCCGCGGCCCGGCGCGCCGATGGTGCCGGCGAACGGGGAGCCGATCATGACGGCGTCTGCGCCGGCACAGATCGACTTCGAGACGTCGCCGCCGGTGCGAATGCCGCCGTCCGTGATGATCGGCACGTAGCGGCCGGTCTTCTCGAAGTAGACATCCCGCGCATAGGCGGTCTCGATGGTGGCGGAGACCTGCGGCATCCCAATACCGAGGACCTCGCGCGAGGTGCAGGCCGCGCCTGGCCCGACGCCGATCAGGACGGCGTGGATGCCCGTCTCCATCAACTCGATGGTCGCTGTGAAGTCGACGGTGTTGCCGACGATAATCGGCACGCCCTTCATCTGCTCGACCAGCTCGTCGAGGCGCAGCCCCTTGAGCGAACGAGAGACGTGGCGCGCCGTGGTGACGGTGGAGGCGACGACGAAGAAGTCGACGCCGGCGTCTCGGGTGATCGGGGCGAACTTCTTCGTGTTCTGGGGGGTGCAGGAGACGGCGGCGACCCCGCCGGCCTTCTTGATCTCCTCGACGCGCTGGCCGACCAGGTGGTCCTTCACCGGCTCCTGGTAGACGCGCTGGATGATCTTCGTGGAGGTTTCGAGGTCGGCGGCGGCGATCTCCTGCAGGATGGCGTCGGCGTCCTCGTAGCGGGTCCAGACGCCGTCGAGGTTGAGGACACCCATGCCGCCGTGCTTGCTGAGGCGGACGGCGAAGGCGGGGTCGACCACACCGTCCATGGCGGACGCGATCACCGGGATGGCGAAGGTGTGATCGCCGAGCTTGAACTCGGGGGTGACCATCTCCGGGTTGGTCGTCACCGCACCGGGCACAATGGCGACATCGTCGAAGCCGTATGCATGCTCCAGCGTCTTGGGACGCAGCGTCGTCGTCGACAGGTCGATGTGGGTGCGCTCGCTCGTGACCATCAGTGACACTCCCCAACTACGCACAACCCCCTCGTCGCCGAGGGGGTTGGTCATGCGCGCGCGCGGAGCCGCGAGATCCGCAGCCGACGCTTCCAGACGTTGTGTACCCGCATCTCGTGCTCCCCGCCCAGGTAATCGAGGTCAAGAAGGGTTCCAAGCAACCTACTCCGCGCTCTGCGCCTCGGTCAATATCTACCGTTCGGGAACGTAAACATTTCCACGCAGGGACGCCCCTGCTCCTTGTGGAGGCACGCGGTACGATTCCGTCCGATGTCCCCAAATCCCTCAGACACGTCTGCCTCCACCTCCGGCCAGGCGATCCTGGTCTCTGTCGGCTGGCCGTACGCGAACAACCACCTGCACGCGGGACACCTCGCGGGCGCGT
Source organism: Chloroflexota bacterium (assembly GCA_016875635.1). Classification (GTDB taxonomy): domain Bacteria; phylum Chloroflexota; class Dehalococcoidia; order UBA2979; family UBA2979; genus SURF-43. The sequence continues at coordinate 26,357 of VGPD01000021.1, read as the reverse complement.
ACCTGCCGGCGGATATCTTCGCGCGGTACCAGCGGATGCGCGGGAACCGTGTGCTGATGGTGTCCGGCTCGGACTCGCACGGCACGCCGGTGACCGTCCGCGCCGAGCAGGAAGGCGCAACGCCGGAGGCCGTGTTCGAGCGGTACCACCAGTCGTTCCTCGAAACCTTCAAGGGCTTCGGCATCTCGTTCGACATTTTTACGTCAACTGACACGCCAAACCACATCGAGGTCACACAGGACCTCTTCCTCCGGATGCTCAAGCAGGGCGACCTGTACGAGGCCGAACAGGAACTGCTCTACGACGCCACCGCCGGGCGCTTCCTCCCTGACCGGTACGTCGAGGGGATCTGCCCGCGTTGCCAGTTCGACGGCGCGCGAGGCGACCAGTGCGACAACTGCGGGGCGACCCTCGATGTCCTCGAACTGATCAACCCGCGATCCAAGCTGTCGGACGCGACCCCGGAGCGGCGGAAGTCGCGGCACTTCTTCCTGCGACTGACCGCCTTCACGGAACGCCTGATCGAATGGATCGAGCGCGCCGACCACAACAACTGGCGCCCTCATGTGCGCAACTTCACCCTCGGGATGTTGCGCGAGGGGCTGATCGACCGCGCGATCACGCGCGATATCACCTGGGGCGTCCCGATCCCGCTCGAGGGGTACGAGTCGAAGCGGATCTACGTCTGGTTCGAGGCGGTGATCGGCTACCTCTCCGCAACGAAGGAATGGGCGTCCGCGAACGGGAACCCCGACGGCTGGCACGCCTGGTGGACGGACCCCGCAGCGCGCACGGTGTACTTCATCGGCAAGGACAACGTGCCGTTCCACACCGTGATCTGGCCCGCCATGCTGATGTCGGACGGCACGCTGAACCTCCCGTCCGACGTGCCCGCCAACCAGTACCTCACGATGTCCGGCTCGAAGGCCTCGAAAAGCCGCGGCGGCGTGGTCTGGCTCCCCGATTACCTCGAACGGTACGACCCCGACCCGTTCCGATACGCACTGGCGGCCGCGATGCCCGAGACGAGCGACGCCGACTTCACCTGGGCGGAGTACGTGCGGCGCAACAACGATGAGCTGGTCGCTCGCTGGGGCAACCTCGTGAACCGCGTCCTCACGATCACGCGCCGCAACTTCGACGGCCGGGTGCCTGAACCCCCACGATTGCTAGAACCAGGGATTTTTTCTGGGGACGTGCTACGGCATGCCCCGTACCGTCTCTCCCCAGAATCGCGAGCGCTTCTCGATCGCGTCGACGCCGCGTTCAACACCGTCGGTGGTGACTACGACCGCGTGCAGATGCGCCGGGCGCTGACCGGGGCGATGGAGGTGGCCGGGGCCGCGAACCAGTACCTCGACACGCGCGCGCCGTGGCAGGCGGTGAAGGCCGACCGCGACCACGCCGCGGAGACGCTGTACGTGGCGTTGAACGCGATCTCGGGCCTCGTGACCATGCTGAACCCGGTGCTGCCGTTCACGACGCAGCGTGCCTGGGAGTACCTGGGGCACGAGGGCACGGTCGGCATCGCCGGCTGGCGACGCACGCCGGTGCTCGCGGGGACGGTGTTGCCGGAACCGGGGCCGCTCTATCGCAAACTGGACGACTCCGTCGTCGCGGAGGAGGAAGCGCGCCTCGGGCTGTAGCCCGGCGCGCCGTCGATGCCTTCCCGCCGCGGCGAGCCGCCTGAGCCGCTTCCCGGCATCACCGACTCGCACGCCCACACCTGGTCGCGCGAGTTCACCGAGGACCGCGGTGCCGTCCTCGACCGCGCATGGGCCGCCGGCCTCACGCGGATCGTCGACGTCGGCGTGGACCTCCGGACCTCCCTGCTTTGCCACGAGTACGCCGCGGTTGACCGGCGGTTCGTCGCGGTCGGGGGCATCCATCCGCACGAGGCGAAGCACCTCGGCCGCGACCGCGCCTCGTTCCAGGCGCTCATCGAGGGCGGCGGGTTCGCCGCGATCGGCGAGATCGGCCTCGACTTCCACTACACGCTCTCGCCGCCGGAGGAGCAGCGTGCCGCCTTCGCGTGGCAACTCGACCTCGCGCTCGCCACCGGACTGCCGGTGATGATCCACGCGCGCGAGGCGGACGAGGAGTGCTTCAACACCCTTCAAAACTGGGCACATCGTGCCAGCTCCGCCTTCGAGGCCGGGCGGCCGGTGGGGATGATGCACTGCTTCTCGGGTAACCTCGAACTGGCGCAGCGGTACGTCGACATCGGCTTCGTGATCTCGGTGCCGGGGACGGTGACATTCAAGGGGAATGAGCGCGGGCAGGCGGTCGCGAGGAGTATCCCACTGGCCTCTATGCTGGTAGAAACGGACTGCCCGTACCTGACTCCCGCGCCACATCGAGGTCTGCGGAACGAGCCGGCGTACGTGGTGGAGACGGCCCGCTTCGTCGCCGCACTCCGGGACGTCAGCCCGGAAGCCGTGGCACAGGCGACTTCCGCGACAGCCGCGCGGTTCTTCGGCTTCGAGCGTGCGGCGGAGACGGCATGACGAACACGACGCCCGAGATGCAGCGGCTGTACGGCCCCGTCACAAGCGACCTGCCGCGCGTGAGCGCGCAGATCCACTCGATCGCGCAGAACGTCGGGTTCGAGTTTCTGCAGCGGATGCTGGAGACCGCCCTCGCGGGCACCGGGAAGATGATGCGGCCCGCCATCGCTCTCCTCGCAGGACGTCTCGGCGTCTACGACCTCGACCGGCTGGTGCCGCTGGCAGCGAGCGTCGAACTCCTGCACACCGCGACGCTCGTCCACGACGACGTGATCGACCGCGCCGAGGAACGACGTGGCGAGCCGACTCCGAATGCCCTGTTCGGCAACGCCGCCTCGGTGATGCTGGGCGACTACATGTTCGCGCACGCCGCCGACTTCATCGCGCAGACGGACAACACGCAGGTCGTGCGCGTCTTCGCGAAGACCCTGATGACGATCGCCAAGGGCGAACTGACTCAGGACATCACCGTCTTCGAGTACTCCGCGGACGTCCAGCGCTACCTCGACCGGATCATCGGCAAGACGGCGTCCCTGTTCGGCACGGCGGCCCAGGGGGGCGCAATGGTCGCGGGCGCGAGCGCGGAGCAGGTCGAGGCGATGCGGCTGTACGGGCTACGCCTCGGGATCGCGTTCCAGATCGTGGACGACATCCTCGACTTCACCGGCGACCCGGCGGTGATGGGGAAGCCGGCCGGCTCCGACCTGCAGGGGGGCACGCTGACGCTGCCCGCCATCCTCTACATGCAGCGCCACCTGGACGACAACCCCGTGAAGAAGGCGTTCGAGGGCGTCCGCCGCAAGGCGAACCTCGACCGCGCGATCCGGGAGATCCTCGCCTCCGGCACGATCGACGAGTCGATGGCCGTGGCACGCCAGTTCGGCAGCGAGGCCCGTGAGGCGCTGGCGACGCTGCCGCCCGGTGAGACTCGTGAGACGCTGGACGGGCTCATCGACTACGTCATGACGCGTCGCTCCTGACGCGAGCAGAGATCGGACTCCCATGCACCCCTGGCACGACATCGAAGTCGACGAGTCCCAGACCGCAGATATGCTCCCGGTGGTCATCGAGATTCCCGAGGGTAGCAAGAACAAGTACGAGCTGGACAAAGCCAGCGGCCTGATCAAACTCGACCGTGTGCTGTACTCCTCCGTGCGCTACCCCGCGAACTACGGCTTCATCCCCCGCTCCTACTGCGACGACGGCCACCCGCTCGATGTGATCGTGCTCGGGCAGGAGGCGGTGCCGCCACTGACCCTCGTGTACGCGCGTCCGGTCGGCGTGATGCACATGCGCGACCAGGGGAAGGCCGACGATAAGGTGCTGGCGGTCAGCACGTTCGACCCTGTCTACAACCACATCCACGAGCTCGAAGATGTCCCCGCCCACATCATGCTGGAGGTCCGCCGCTTCTTCCTCGACTACAAGGTGCTGGAGGAGAAAGAAGTGATTGTGGACCCGTTCGCGGGACGCGAGCGGGCACTCGTGGTGATCGCGCAGGCCCCGTCGACTACCGCAACCTCCGGGCCCGCCCCTAGTCCGCGTCCTCGGCGTATGCGCCGTTCCCGATCTCATCGAGGCCGGCCGTCGCCGTCTCCTCGGCCACGCGGGCGTGACGCGCGGCGCTGACAAATGCGGCGCTCTTCAACTCGCGCTCGGCCACAGCACGCATCAGCGAGTGCATGATCTGCTCGAGGCGTGCGGCGAGGTCATCCGTGAGGCGGATCCGGCCGGCCTCCTCGTACGGCAGCGACTGGTAGGCGCGGAGCACGCGGAGCGCAGTGGCGTCGATGGGTAGCGCGCCGGGATAGCGCGCGACGCACTCGACGCAGATCACACCACCCTCCAGCGGCGACCAGCGCGCCTCTCCCGCCGGCACCTCGACACCGCAGCCGAGGCAACGCGTCCACTCCGGCCGGAAGCCAGTCGCATCCAGCAGCGCCAGTTCGTACGTGCGTGTCACGACCTGCTGGCCGTCACCCCGGTCGAGACGCACGAGGGCGGCGTGGAGCAGCGTGAAGAGTCCAGTGGCATCCGCGTGTTCGACGGTGAAGCGATCCGCCAGTTCGGTAAGGTAGAGGGCCGCCGAGAGGCGGTCGAGGTCTCCGCGCAGCGCCGGAAACGATTCGACGGCCTGGGCCTGGGTCACCACGTCGAGCGAGCGCCCGTGCGCCAGCACGACCTCGACGTGAGTGAGGGGCTCAAGGTGCCCGGCGAGGCGGCTCTTCGAGCGCAGCACGCCCTTCGCGACGACATCGACCTTGCCGCGGAGCGGGGTGATCAGGGTCACGATCCGGTCGGCATCCCCCAGGCGGCGCTGACGGATGACGATCGCCTCCGTCTTGGTGACGCGAGGGGCTCGCCCGGGCATGGCCGTGGGCCTCGGCTACTCGCGCTTCGTGCGCTTCTGGCGACCGCCCGGGAGTTTCTGCTCGACCTGTGCCAGCGCGCCGAACGCGATGCTCACGAGGACGCAGACGCCCGTGGTGTAGAGCGGACGTTCCGCGAGGTTTCCCCGGAATGCCGACGCCGTCATGAAGATCACGAAGAACACTACACCCCAACGCACCCAGAGCGGGAGCCGGGCCGCCGCCGCGATCAGATCCCGCACGCTAGACCTCCTGCCGGAACTCGAGCGCCCGCCCGAGCGTGACGTCGTCAGCGTATTCGAGGTCGGCCCCGGCCGGGAGGCCCCGCGCGAGCCGGGTCACCCGGATCCCGAGAGGGCGCAGCAACCGCCCGAGGTACATCGATGTCGCTTCCCCTTCAAGGTTCGGGTTCGTCGCGACGATCACCTCGGCGATGTCGCGGTCGACATCGCGGATCCGGGCGAGCAACTCGGCGATCTTCAGGTCTTCCGGCCCCACGCCATCCGCCGGTGAGATGACGCCGTGGAGGACGTGGTAGAGCCCATGGAACCCTCCGGTGCGCTCGATCGCGACCACATCGAGTGGCTCTTCCACGACGCAGATGATCGTTCGCTCCCGCCCGGTGTCGGAGCAGATGCGGCAGGGGGTCTCCGCCGTGACATTCTGACATCGCGCGCAGAGCACCACGGAGCGCTTCACCTCCATCAAAGCATCGGCGAGGTCACGGGCCTCCTCTTCAGGGGCGCGGAGGACGTGGTACGCGAGACGCTGAGCGCTCTTCGGGCCGATCCCCGGCAACCGGTGGAATGCATCCACCAGTCGCGCGATGGGCGACGCGCCGCTGCCCGAGGGATCGCGGAAGTCATTCACCGATGGGCTCGGCGCCCTGCTTCAGCGCCTCCTCTACGAGGTGACTCCGCGTCGGGCGCGCGGACGGGACATGCCCCGTGTTTCCCAGTTCGGACCAGAGCACGACGTTCACCTGGACGGGGCGGCCGAGGGCCCCAGCCACCGCCGTCGTCAATGTCTGCAGCACCTTGCCGCCGTCCTGGTCGCGTGCCTTGTCCACCTGCTGCTGGAACGGCAGGCCCACCTCAACCCGCTCGCCGTCCGCCGCCTTCGGGTAGGCGATGGCGAAAAGTGCCCCCACGGGCCTCGAGTAGCCGCGCATGGTCGCCTGCACCGCGTCCCAGCGCTCCCTGAGCAGCGCGAGGTCCGGCGTGGCGTCCCCTCCGCCGGTCGGGGCAAACTCGCGCGTCGGTGGCGATGGAGCAGGAGCGGCAACGGGAGCCGAGGCCGCAGGCTGCGCGGGCGCAGGACGGGCTGGAGCGGCTGATACCTTCGAGGCCGGTCGGGCAGCCATTGCGCGGGGGGCGGGGCGGGACGGCGCACCCTCGGAGGCCGGAGCAGGCGTGGCGGTGGCGCGGGGAGGCGGAGGTGTGGCCGCGCGTGCGGGCGCACTCGGCGCCGGCGGAGGGGCAGCAGACGCCGACGAGATGCCCGTGCAGAGTGCGGCGAACGCGATCTCCGCGGGCAGGGAGTCGTACGAGTCGCCCGCGAAGTCGACGCCGGAGAGCGCCTCCAACGCGGCGACGATGTCGGCGACCGAGGCGTCCACGGCGATCGCATCGATCTCGTCCGCCTGCGCGTCCGCGAGGCCGAGACGGTCGCCAGCGCCCGCCTTGAACATCAGCAGACTGCGGAGGACTGCCACGGTCTCGCGCAGGAACGCGCGTACCTCGACGCCGTCGTCGCGCGCTCCGGCAAGCAGGTTCAGCCCGCCGGCGAGGTCGCGCGTGACGGCGGCCCGCGCCAGTCCGGCGGCCCGGTCATCCACGACCAGTCCGAGGCCGGCCCGCACGTCGTCCAGTGTCAGCGTCGTGCCATGGAAGGCCACCAACTGGTCCAGCAGGTTCACCGCGTCGCGGAGCGACCCGGTCGCCTGCCGGGCGATCAGCTCGTATCCCCCGGGCGCGACGGTCAGCCCCTCGCCCGAACCGATCGTCTCCAGCCGCTGCACCATCGCCGACACGGGGATGCGGCGCATGTCGAAGCGCTGACAGCGGGAAAGGATGGTGGCGGGGATGCGATGCGCCTCGGTCGTCGCGAGGACGAAGATGACGTGCGGCGGCGGTTCCTCCAGCGTCTTGAGCAGCGCGTTGAACGCCGCGTCCGTCAGCATGTGGACCTCGTCGATCAGGTAGACCTTGTATCGGCCGGCGGCAGGGGCGTAACCCGTCCCCTCGCGGAGGTCGCGTATCTCGTCGATACCACGATTCGAGGCCGCGTCGAGCTCGATGAGGTCGATGGCGCGACCCTCGTTATAGGAGATGCAGGAGGGGCACTGCTCGCAGGGCTCGCCCGCCTGCGGGTCGCCGCAGTTGACGGCCTTCGCCAGGATCCGGGCGGTCGTGGTCTTGCCGGTGCCGCGCGGGCCGCAGAAGAGGTAGGCATGCGCAGGCGTCCCGGCGGCCACCGCATTACGCATGGTGGTCGTGACGGGATCCTGGCCGGCGACATCGGCGAATCGACGCGGCCGCCACTTCCGATAAAAGACTTCCTGGGCCACTCGGCTCCCGCGCCACGAAGGGGAGTTCCGCACGCTCACCGGGAAGTGTATCAGCGGCCCCCGGAGGGGGCAGGCAAGACAGCGTTAGTCCGTGTGCGCAGGCCCTCGGCGCTTCGGACCGCCGTGGATGTGAGTGCCCAGACGCCGCTCCTCGCGCTCTTCCATGTCCCGCGCCTCCGCCGCCGTCTCGTGGTCATAGCCAAGCAGGTGCAGGACCCCGTGCAGGACGATGTGCCGCACCTCCTCGTCGAGGGTGATCCGCGCCGCCTTCGCTTGCCGCCCGGCCGTCTCCAGCGAGATGGCGATATCGCCGAGGTAGCGTCCCTCCTTGTCCTCGAACCCTTCCGGGACGGGGACGGCCTCGCCCTCGTCGTAAGGGAAGGAGAGGACGTCCGTGGGCGCGTCCACGCCTCGGTGTTCGAGGTTCAGGGTGTGGAGGAACTCGTCGCCGGCGATGCGCAGCGCGAGGGCTGTGCCTACTGGCTGATCCTCGTCGCGCAACACCTCGCGGACGAGGCGGCGCAGCGCGACCAGATCGACCTGGCCACGCTGGGCCGAGGCGACCCGGATGTCGAGGGGGTAACGGGCTGCGGGCATGCCTCGCGCCTACAGCAGCGCGGCGGCAGCGTCCTGCGCGGCTTGGATGAGCGGCGACGGGTCGAGGCCGAAGAGCAGAACACCGACCGCGGAGACGGCCAGCACGAACTGCACTCCACCCGAAGCGCGGAACGGTGTCGCGTCGCGCGGCTCGTCGAGGATCATCGTGCGCACCCAGCGCAGGTAGTAGAAGGCGGAGATCGCGGTGTTCAGCACGGCGAAGGCGACGAGGGCGAGCAGCCATCGCTCGCCGCTCTGCACGGCTGCGTTGAAGACGTAGACCTTCGCCACGAACCCGGCCGTCGGCGGAATGCCGGTCAGCGAGACCAGACAGAGCGAGAGCACGATCGCCGCCGCCGGCGACCGCTTCACCAGCCCGGCGTAATCCGCGATCTGCTCAGAGCCGAGGCGGTCCGCGACGAGACTCACGACCACAAACGCACCGACGTTCGTCACCGCGTAGGCGCCGAGGAAGAAGAGCACGCCGCTCGGGCCCGCCGTGCTGCCCGCGGCAACCGCCGCGAGGCCGACGGCGATGTTGCCCGCCTGTGCGATCGAGGAGTACCCGAGCAGCCGCTTGGCGTTCGTCTGAAGCAGCGCCCCGGTGTTCCCGACGATCATCGAGAGCGCCGCGAGCACCGCGAACATCTTGCCCCAGTCCTGTGAGATGAACGTGTCACCGCCACCGAGCGCGGTGTAGAAGAGCCTCATTGCGACCGCGAAGCCCGCAGCCTTCGAGGCGACCGACAGGAAGGTCGCGACGAGCGCGGGCGATCCTTCGTACACGTCGGGCGCCCAGGCGTGCGACGGCACAAGCGCCATCTTGAAGCCGATCCCGACCGCGACGAAGACGAACGCGAGCATCAGCGGGAGCCGCTGCGCCTCGGGCGCGCTCGCGACCCAGACCGCGATGCCCTCCAGCGAGGTCGTGCCCGCCATGCCGAACAGGAAGGCGAAGCCGTACAGGAGGATGGCCGCCGCCACTGCACCCGTCAGGAGGTACTTCAGGCCAGCCTCGGACGAGCGGTCGTTCCGCGTGATACCGACGAGGATGAACTGGGCGATCGAGGTCGTCTCGAGGGCGACAAACAGCGTGATCAGGTCCTCCGCCTGCGCCAGCAGGACCATCGACCCGGCAGAGACGAGCAGCAGGGCGTAGAACTCGGCTGCCTGTTCGAGCGTCGAAGCCCATTCGCGAGCCGCCAGCGTCACCGCGAGCACCACGCCACCGATGATCGCCGCAAGGTAGATTGAGAACGCGTCGACGCGCACCGCACCGCCCAGCGCGCCCGCCTCAACCCCAACGATGAGCTGCGCCAGTGTCCAACCGAGGGAAACCACCCCCGCGACAACGGCCAACCCCCAGATCGAAGCCCGGCGCCCCTGGAGCAGGTCCGCGGACAGCACGGCGCCCGCCCCCGCGTACAGGGCGAGGGCCGGGCCTACCGCATGCACCTGGTCGAAGAAGGTCACGAGGCAGCCTCGACAATCTTTGCGATCGGCTCGATGCCGAGGCGGACCGTGTCCGTGAGCACGGCGGGCCAGATGCCCGTGCCGATGATGGCGACGACGAGGACTGCCATCGCGGTGATCTCCCACCACTGCTTCGCGTCCGTGAGGTCGTGGAAGTCATGCGTCTTCGGACCGTGCAGGATGCGCTCGACCGTCCAGAGGATGTAGCCCGCGGAGAGCACGACGCCGAAGACGGCGGCCATCGTCGCGGCCGGATGAGCCTCGATGGAGCCGAGGAAAACCGTGAGCTCCGCGACGAAGCCCGACATCGCAGGGAGCCCCAGCGAGGCGAGCCCCGCCACGATGAAGACGGTGCCGATGAGCGGCATGTGGTGCATCAGGCCGCGTAATTTCGCGATCTCACGCGTGTGCGTGCGGTCGTAGATCATCCCGACCATCACGAAGAGCAGCCCGGTGATGCAGCCGTGCGTGAACATCTGCAGCGCCGCGCCGGACAGGCCGACCGGCCCGAGCGCGGAGACCCCCAGCAGAACATATCCCATGTGGGACACCGAGGAGTACGCCACCAGCCGCTTCAAGTCGGTCTGACGCAGCGTGATCACCGCACCCCAGACCACCGAGAATCCGGCGATCGTCGCGAGCACCTTCGAGAAATCGTGCGCTTCGTTCGGCATGAGCGGCAGAACGATGCGCAGGATCCCGTAGCCACCCATCTTCAGCAGGACGCCGGCCAGCATCACCGAGACTGCCGTGGGGGCGTCGGTGTGCGCGTCCGGCAGCCAGGTGTGGAGCGGGAAGACCGGCAACTTCACCAGGAAGGCCAGCATGATCGCCCAGAACACGATCGCCAGCGGCACGATCGTCTCCTGCGGCGGCGTCTTCGTCAGCGCTTCGATGTCGAAGGTCTTGGCGCCGAAGCCGATGACGAGGAAGCCCACGAGCATCAGCGCGGAACCGGCCAGGGTGTAGATCAGGAACTTCATGGCACTGTAGACGCGACGCCCGGAGCCCCACTGACTGATCAGGAAGAACATCGGGAGCAGTTCCAGTTCCCAGAAGAGGAAGAACTGGATCAGGTCGAGCGACAGGAAGACGCCGGCGACCGCAGACTCGAGGATTAGGAGCCACGCGAAGTAATGCTTCGGTTTGACGTCGATCTTCCATGACACCAGCACCGAGACCATCGAGAGCAGCCCGAGCAGCACGATCAGCGGAGCGGACAGTCCGTCCACGCCGACGACGTATTGAACCGTGAACCCGGCACCATGGATCCATTCGAACCGTTCGACGAACTGGTAGCCCTCGACGCCGCGGTCGAAGACCACGTACATCACGACAGCCAGGGCGAAGTTCAGCCCGGTGAACGCGAGCGCGATGACCTTCGCCTCCCCCTCGCGAGCGGCGGGGAGCGCGATGGCGATGAGCGCGCCGGCGACCGGGAGCAGCAGGAAGAGCGTCAGCATTACGGCATCAGCCGTTCAACAAGGCCCGGCGAAACACGGTCGATCAGCCCGCCGGAGAGCGCCAGGAGCGTCCCGGCGGCGGCCACGACGCCGACCATCATGAGCGAGGTGTTGGCCTGCACCTGGCCGGTCTGCGCCCGGCGCAGGATGTCCCCCGCGATCCGGGTGGCATAGGCCGCCCCGTTCACGGCGCCGTCGACGAGGTACTTGTCAACGAGCGCCGCCCCGCGGCCGAAGCCGTGGAGGACGCCGCGCACCATGCCGGTCTCAGCGAATTCATTCACGAAGTAGAGCCGCTCGACCACCATCGGCAGCGGGCCGAGGCGGCTGCGGATGGCCGACGACGCGGGCATCCGCGCGTAGTAGATGGCCGCCGCCACAGCGATGCCTCCGAGCGCCGCGACGGTCGACGCGACCAGCACCACCGGCTCGATCTGGAACTCGAAGTGGCGCAACGACGGATCGATCGCGCCCTCCATCAATCTGCCGAAGAAGCCGGTGGGCGCGATCAGGCCGAAGAGCACGGCAGGGATCGAGAGCATCATCAGCGGGAAGGTCATCGAGCGTGGTGACTCGTGCAGGCCGCCGTGGCCGTCGGTGTCGTGCGGCGACGAAGCCGGGGCAGCGTGCGCGTCATGCGTGGGCCCGTGGTCCTCGGCCGGCGCGCCGCCCCGGTATTCGCCGAAGAAGGTCATGAAGATGGCGCGGAACATATACAGCGCCGTCATGAAGGCGACCACCGTCGCAACCGCAAAGAGGAACTTGTCGTGCTTCCACGCGTCCAGCAGGATCTCGTCCTTCGACCAGAACCCCGCCAGCGGGAACACACCGGAGAGCGACAGCGCCCCGATCACGAACGTCGCGAAGGTGATCGGCATGTGTTTCCGGAGCCCACCCATCAGCGGCATCTCGAAGGTGTTAGTCGCGTGACTCACCGAACCTGCGCCCTGGAACAGCAGCGACTTGAAGAACGCGTGCGTAAACAGGTGGAACATCGCGGCCGGGTACCCGCCCAGGCCGAGCGCCATCACCATGTAGCCCAGCTGCGAGATGGTCGAATACGCCAGCACCCGCTTGATGTCCGTCGCCACGATCCCCATCGACGCCGCGAAGATCGCGGTGAAGCCGCCGGTGTAGGCGATCAACATCTGGATACCACCCGGCGCCGCATCCACGGCCGGGAAGAACCGCGCGAGCAGGTAGACGCCCGCCGCCACCATCGTCGCGGAGTGCACAATCGAGGAGACGGGGGTCGGGCCTTCCATCGCGTCGGGCAGCCAGAAGTGGAGCGGGAACTGCGCAGACTTGCCGGCGGCGCCGGAAAGCAGCCCCAGTACGAACCCGGCGACCACCGCCCTCGGCAGCGCGTGGACGGCCTCGTTGATCTCGAAGATGTCGAAGGTCTGCGTCTTCGACCAGATCAGCACCACGGCCAGCATGAAACCGAAGTCGCCGAAGCGGGTGACGATGAACGCCTTCTTCGCTGCCGCGGCCGCGCTCGGCTTATGGAACCAGAAGCCGATCAGCAGGTACGAGGTCAGGCCGACGAGCTCCCAGTGGACAAACAACTGGAGCAGGCTGGAGGACATCACCAGGCCGAGCATGGCCGCCGTGAACAACGACATGAAGGCGAAGAAACGCGCGTAGCCGCCGTCTCCCGCCATATACCCGGTCGAGTAGATCTGCACGAGCAGCGAAATCGAGGTCACGACGAACAGCATCATCGCGCTCAGGCCGTCAAGCCGGATCCCCAGGTCCACTTCGAACTCGAACAGCGTGAACCAGTGGTGCGGCGCGAAACCGACCGCTTCGCCATCGTGGCCCGAGACGGTGTCGAGCGCCCAGAGCGCCAGGAGCCACGCGACGAAGACGGCGGCGATCGTGACGCGTCCGGCGAGCAGCGGACGCGTGCGCAGGAACGCCACAATCGTGACGAATGACGCGACTGGCGCGAAGTAGATGGCCCAGACGGCCGCCTCGGGGATTTCGGGGAACAGCATTAGACTTTGTTCAACACCTCACGCGCCACATGCGTTTTGCCGTCCGGTACCCAGATCTCGCGTGGGTCCTTCATCCCCCCAACCTCGACCGGCGGGACGATGCGGACCGAGAGTGCTTCCTGGTTGAAGACTTCTCGCCACATGAGCGCGGCGTAACCGTCCGCGACATCCATGAACTTCACCCACATATGCGTCGCCCTCGCCCGCTATCCGCGCATCAGGTTGAAGCGGTCGAGGTCGACCGTCTCACGTCTGCGGTACACCAGGACCGCCATCGCGAGGGCCACAGCCGCCTCAGCGGCCGCGACCGTGAGCACGAAGACCACGAACACATGGCCCTCAAGCGGAGCGCTCCCGCCCTCCTCGAAGGCCGCCGAGAAACGGGAGAACGCGAGGACCGTGAGGTTCACCGCGTTCAGCATGAGCTCGACGCCCATGAGGACGGCGACGGCATTTCGCTTGGAGAGCGCGATGACCGTGCCGATGGCGAACACCGTCCCCGCGAGGCCGAGATAGTGCGCCAGCGTGATGCTGAGGTCTTCGATGGCGGGGATGGGGGGCATCAGGCCTCCTCTCCCGCCCGACGTCGCTCCTGCACGAGCACGATCGCGCCGAGGAGCGCGAAGAGCAGCAGGACCGAGGCCACCTCGAACGCGAGGAGGTACCGCCCGAGGAGCAGGTCACCGATCCCGGCGACGGTCGTGGTGAAGTCGCTGACGCCCAGGGCCTCGCCCTTCCGCTCGTCCCATTCCGTGTCGATGGCCACGAAGCCGATCAGGCTTGCGAGTCCACCCGCGGCGAGCATCGCCGGGATCACGTACAGCGTCGAGCCGTTGTTGCGCGACGCGAGCGGGGTCAACATGACCGCGAACACCATCAGGACGGAGATCGACCCGGCGTAGATCAGCACCTGCGCCACACCGATGAAGTCCGCACTCAGCGTCAGGAACAGCCCGGCCATCCCCAGGAAGGAGAGGACGAGGAATGCGAGCGCGTGCAGCAGGTTGCGCGCGACGAACACAAGGAGCGCCGAAGCCACGGTGAGCCCGGACAGCGCGAAGAACGCCAGGATCATGCCCGGAGACTCCACTAGCCCCCCCGCATCTTCTGGGCGGCCTTCAGGCCACCGATCGCCGTTGCCATCACGGGCTGCTGCTGGGCAACCTCGGGCGCGTAACCGAGGGCGTGCGCCCAGCGCCGCACCATCTCGACGGTCAGGCCCAGGTTGAGGAGGGCGAACGCGGCCAGCGGGAACAACGCTGGCGTCTCCCACCGCGCGAAGATCGAGGCCTCGACGGCGACGAGCAGCACCTGCACGACGGAGAGCGGGATGAGGAACTTCCACGCGTACCCCATCAACTGGTCCAGCCGGAACCGGGGCAGCGTGCCACGCAGCCAGACGAAGAGGAAGTACACCGCGCCGATCTTGGCGGCGAGGATGAGGTAACCGGGGATCCAGGTCTCCAGCCCGAACATCGTGTACCCGCCCAGGAAGAACGTCGCCATCATCGCGCCGACGAGGATCGCGTTCCCCAGCTCGACGCCCATGAACAGCCCGGCCTTCATGCCGGAGTACTCCGTATAGAAGCCGGCGACGATCTCGGACTCCGCCTCGCCGATGTCGTTCGGCGTTCGGTTGATCTCAGCCGTGCTGGCAAACAGGAACGTGAAGGCTGCGAAGGGGAGCAGGAAGATGAGCCAGGCGTTGTAGTTCGCCTGCCAGGCCACGATCGTCGAGAGCTGCATCGAGCCGGTCAGCAGGACGACGGCGAGCAGCGCCAACGAGATGGGGATCTCGTACGACACCATCATCGCGACGGTGCGCATGGCGCCGAGCAACGAGTAGTGGTTGTTCGACGACCACCCGGCGAGGAACACGCCCAGTACGCCGAGCGACGAGATCGCGATCGTGTAGAGGACACCGACGTTGAGGTCGAGGAAGGACATCTTCCCCGCCCACGGCACCGGCCCCCACCCGAGGATGGCGGGGATGAAGATGATCACCGGCGGCGCGTAATAGAGGAACTTGTCCGCGACGCGCGGGATGACCACTTCCTTCTGCATCAGCTTCACGGCGTCCGCAATCGGCTGGAACAGACCGAAGGGCCCAGTCCGGTTGGGCCCCTGGCGTATCTGGAACTTCGCCAGCACACGCCGCTCCACCCAGGAGCCGATCAGCAGCCACCCCCCGACCACGGAGAGGATGCCCAGCGCACCGAGGAGCGCTGTAGTCAGGTAGGGGACGGCCGGATGGAACCCCTCATCCTGCATCCAGCTGCGGAGATGCTGGGTGACGTTCCCGAGGTCGCGGATGTCGTACCACTGGCCATCCAGACGGCCATCGATCACCACATACGCGATCGCGAGATTGGAGAGGCCGAGACCCCCGAGCAGAAGGAGGGCGAAGCCCTTCCATTCCTTCGAAACACCCATGAAGCGCTGAAGCAGGGAGCGATGCTCCGCGATCTGGCGCAGCATCGGCGTGGCGGGACGCATCGGCTGTTCGCTCATCGGTCGATCTCCCCCACGACGATGTCGATCGAGCCGAGGGTGACGACTGCGTCCGGCAACGAAGCGCCACGCGCCAGTTCGCGGAGGAGCGACAGATTGATCAGTGACGGGGCACGGAGGTGGAACCGATAGGGCGCCGGGCCTCCGTCGGATACGAGGTAGAAGCCGTTCTCGCCACGCGGGCCCTCGACGCGGCTGTAGACCTCCCCGACGGGCGGACGGAGCGCCAGCGGGACGTCGTTCTTGTGCGGGCCGGGTGGGATCTGCGCGATCGCCTGCTTCAGGATGCGCACTGACTCGCGCGTCTCCATCATGCGGCACATGAAGCGGTCATAGACATCGCCTCGGGTGCCCACCGGCACATCGAAGTCGAACCGGTCGTACACGCAGTATGGCTCCGCCTTGCGCAGGTCCCACGGGACGCCTGAACCGCGTAGCGCCGGGCCGACCAGCGACCCGTTGATCGCGTCCTCGGGGGTGATGATGCCGATGCCGCGCGTCCGCGCCAGGAAGATCTCGTTGTCGGCGAGCAACTCCATGTACTCGTCAATCCGGCCCGGCAGTTCGGCGACCAGCTCGTTCAGCGCCGGCCAGAACTCAGCGGGGGGCTCGAAGGAGACGCCGCCCGCACGCATGTAGTTCGTCGTCAGCCGCGCGCCACAGGTCATCTCGAAGAGGTCGAGGATCTTCTCGCGCTCACGGAACATGTAGAGCAGCGGCGTCTGCCAGGCGCCGGCGTCTGAGACGAGGGTCCCGTTCGCCATCGCGTGGCTGGCGACGCGCTGCAACTCCGCGAAGATCACGCGCAGGTAGGAGGCCCGCTCCGGCACGTCGATACCGGCAAGACGCTCGATGCCGAGCGCCAGACCGAGGTTCCCGGACATCGCCGCGAGGTAGTCGGCACGGTCGGTGAACGGGATGTTCTGCGTGTAGGTGCGCTCCTCGGCGAGCTTCTCCATCGAACGGTGGAGGTACCCCACGATCATGTCGAGGTCACGGATGACCTCGCCATCCATCACGACCCGCACGCGGAAGACCCCGTGAGTCGATGGGTGCTGCGGCCCGATGTTGAGGACGTACGGTTCGGCGGTGGAGTTCACGTTAGTGCCCCGCCCCGGCGCTGCCGCCTGCGTTGCCGGCGCTGGCCTCGCGCTCGCCCGTGACGATGTTGCCGGCGTTCAGCATCCGGTCCGGCGACTCTTTGTCCTCGAAGGGGAACCGCTGCAACCCCGGGTTGACCGCCTTGCCCGTGATCTGGCCGAGGCTGAGGAAGTCCTTCCGCAGCGGGAACGCCGGGTAGCCCTCCCAGAGGAAGAGGCGCCGGAGGTCAGGGTGGCCGTCGAACCGGATCCCCATGAGGTCGTAGACCTCGCGTTCCTGAAGCAACGCACCCTTGTACACGGGGTACACGCTCGGCAGCAGCGGATTCTCGTGGTCCTCGACGATCGCCTTCACGACGATCTGGTGATTCAGGTCCAACGACTGAAGGTGGTAGACGACCTCGAAGTGCGTGTGGCGGTCGACGCTGGTGAGGTTCGAGAGCTGGGCGGCATCGAAGGACTCAGAGTCGTGGAGCCAGCGGAGGACATCCCGGACGCGGTCTGAGCGCACCTCGATCCACTCGACGTGACGGCCGATGACCGCGCCTGGCAGCGCCGCCTCAAGGGCGTCCGCCACGCGGTGTCCGAGCAGCTGATGCGGGCCAGCGGGCATCAGCGCCACTCCAGGGCGCGCTTGCGCCAGGCATACCCAAGCCCGAAGAGCAGGATGCCGATGAACAACGCGGCCTTGAGGATGGTGTAGAGCGGCATCGTCGCGTGGTTCACCGCCCACGGGTACAGGAAGATTACTTCCACATCGAAGATCACGAAGCCGAGCGCGAAGAGGTAGTAGCGCGCATTGAACTGCCCCCAGGAGGAACCCTCGGCCTCGACGCCGCACTCGTACGTCGCGTTCTTCACGGGGTCGGGATGGGCCGGCCGGATCTTCAGGAGTCCGAAGAGGAAGGAGATGGCGAGGGGGAGCATCGGGAAGCCGAGTGCGAAGATCAGCAGGACCGCAACGCGACCGAATTGCTCCGGGATCACGCGGCGTCCTTTCGAGACCGTCCGTCAGTGCTCTGCGCTTCTCGCGGCAAGCCCCGCGGAGGCACAACACGCTCGCCAGGGAGTCTGACCGCGGCCGCGCGGAACGTAACACCCTCCCCTATGGGGTGCAATGAAAGCGCCTGATTCCCGACTCCCGCCGGCGGAATCTGGCGACCGGCCGGGGGACGTCCCCGGGGCCCAGTCCACGCCCGTGTTGACCCGCCGCTGATCCCGCGACTAGAGTGCGCGCGGTCGCGGCGGGCTCGCGCCATTCCACTGCCCCGGCAGTGCGGCATCCCTCGCCCTCGTCGCTTCCACGGAGGCCCGTTGCGGGCCGCCGCTGTCCATCGAGTGGTGGAGGCGCCCTGCCTCCCGAGCGACAGAAGAGGAGCGGACGTTGGCGTACAACAAACCCATCCCCGACCCTGAGCCGTACAGCACCCAACCGTTCTGGGACGGTGCCAAGCAGGGGAAGCTCATGCTTCCTCGCTGCACGGACTGCAACCGTGCTCACTTCTACCCACGCATAATCTGCCCCTTCTGCCACTCCCGGGACATCGAGTGGTTCGAGGCGTCCGGTGAGGGCTGGGTCCACACCTTCGCCGTCCAGCACCGCGCCTTCGGCGGATGGGCCGACGAGGCCCCCTTTGTCACCGCCTATATCGACCTCAAGGAAGGTGACCGCATGTTCACCGTCCTCCGCGGCGTCGACGCCGCCAAGCCCGACCTCTCATGGGTCGGCAAGAAGGTCAAGGTCGAGTTCGACGAAGCCAACGAAAACGTCCACGTCCCCTACTGGCGCGTGGTCTAGGGCGAGGAGAGGAACACCATGCCAAGCAATCCCTCCATGTCCGCCGCCATCGTCGGCGCCGCCGAGTCTGACAAGATCGGCTACATCGAAGAAGGCACGACCTCGCAGCTGCTCGCGATCCAGGCGATCTCGAACGTTTGCAACCAGGTCGGCATCAAGCCCTCCGAGATCGAGGGCCTGTACGCGACCAACACGACGAACAGCATCGCCGAGTACCTAGGCATCAAGCCGAAGGTGATCGACACGACCTCCGTCGGCGGCTGCTCCTTCGTGATGCACGTCCACCACGCGATGATGGCGATCAACGCGGGCATCATCGACATCGCCGTCGTCGCCCATGGCGAGGCCGGCTGGTCCGGCGCCCGCAAGAACCAGGGCAAGGGCACCTACCGCGCGGGCCCCGGCGACCCGTGGCAGGCCGACGTGATGTGGGTCAATCCGTACGGCACGACGGGCGCCCCGTCGCAGTACTCGCACGCGTTCACGCGTCACATGCACCGCTACGGCTCCACGCAGGAGCAGTTCGCCCAGATCGCCGTCACCACGCGCGACTGGGCCACGCTGAACCCGCGCGCCATCATGTTCTCCAAGGAGACGAACCCGGCCGGCGGCAAGATCGGGATCAGCGACGTCATGAACAGCCGCCTGATCTCGTGGCCGCTGAAGCTGCTCGATGTCTGCCTCGTGACCGACCACGGTGGGGCCGTGGTGATCGCCTCGGCGGAGCGGGCGCGGTCCTTCTGGACCAAGCCGGTCTGGATCGCTGGTGCGGGCGAGACGATGAGCCACCAGAACATGCTGGAGATGGATGACTTCACGGCCACCTCGGCACGCCGCTCGGCGAACGTCGCGTACAAGATGGCGGGGATGGGGCCGCGCGAGATGGAACTCGCGATGCTCTACGACTCCTTCACCATCACCGCCGGCATCACCGCTGAGCTCGTCGGGCTCACCAAGCTCGGCGAAGGCCCCAGCCTCTGGGAGGGCGGCAAGGCCGGCCCGGGCGGATCCGGCATCCCCGTCAACACCAA
The DNA here is from genome assembly GCA_016875635.1 of Chloroflexota bacterium. Lineage (GTDB taxonomy): Bacteria > Chloroflexota > Dehalococcoidia > UBA2979 > UBA2979 > SURF-43. Next base: position 6,939 of record VGPD01000021.1, on the reverse strand, counting down.
CGGCGGCGGGCTGTCGTTCAGCCACTCCGGCCAGTACGGCATGATGCTGCTCATCGAGGCGTACCGGCAGCTGTCAGGCACGGCCGAGGACGGCGTCAACGGTCTCCCGGGCAAGCAGACGAACGCCAAGACCGCGATCGTCAACGGCACCGGTGGTGTCCTGTCCGTCACCGCCAACCTGGTCCTGGTCGCTGACGACTAGGCCTGAGCGGAAGTGAAACGAGGGCGGCCCGCACCCGCAGGGCCGCCCTCGCTGTTCCCGCCTGTACGTGTGATGCTGGAACCATGACGGCGGACCGATGCTGATCGACTTGCACACGCACACCCACCCGGGGTCCTGGGACTCCTACCTGCGTCCCGACGAACTCGTCGAGCGGTCGAAGCAGGCGGGTCTCGATGCCATCGTGCTGTCCGAACACGACTGGGCCTGGGACCCAGAGGAAGTCCGGCTACTGGCGAAGCGTCACAACTTCACGGTGATCCCGGCGATGGAGATCAACACCGAAGACGGCCACATGCTGGTCTACGGGATGCACAAATATGTCTTTGGGATGCACCGCGCCCATGAACTCATCGGCCACGTGAACGAGGTCGACGGCGTGATGGTCGCCGCCCACCCCTACCGCCGCCATCACCCATGGCAATGGGATAAGCCACACGAGTGGGAGGATGCGCTGGACCGCGCCGAGGAGAACGAGGGCTTCGGGCTCATCGTCGCTATGGAGGTCCTGAACGGGCGCGGCAAGCAGAACGAGAACGCCATGGCTGCCCGCATCGCGGACCGGATGCACTTTCATGGCACGGCCGGGACCGACTCACACGCCACGGCGGATATCGGCAAATGCGCGACCTACTTCGAACGCGATGTGCGGACCGAGCGTGACCTCATCGAGGAGCTGCGTGCCGGCCGGTTCTGGCCACTGGACCTGACCGGCGGCTCCGTGGGCACCGACCCGCGATATCAGGCCCTCCCGAACGACATCCATGCCGTCTGGCGCGAGATCGACGAGGCACGTGCGGAGTACGTGGCTCGCGTAGCAGCGCGACACGCACGCTAGAACTCACGACACAGGACACGATGCCGAACACCGGGTGCAGGTTCGAGGGCGCGACATGAGGTTTGACACCCCGGAGGGGCGTCGATATCGTTCGCCCGCGGCGCGGGGAACGACGCAACGGCGTCCCCCTGACCGTGCCACGCCAGTACCGACAACTCACTCACCTTGAGGAGGGAGTCGATGGCGGAGTCTGCGATCACGGACGACATGCGAGCGTCGGTCGGCGTGGAAGGCCCGGAGATGATCTCCGAAGTCACCTCCACCGGCTGCCGTCTGTTTGCGCGTGCCGTGGGGCACACGGACCTCATCTTCTACGACCGTGAGGTCGCACGGCAGCGCGGATACCGCGACGTCGTCGCGCCCCCCGGGTTTCTCGGAAGCCTGATCTTCCGGCCGGGGGAACGGCCGGAGATGGGCGGACAGACGCCTCTGAAGACGCCATATCGACGGGTTCTCAACGGCGGGACGACGTTCGAGTACTTCGAACCGCTGTGCGCCGGAGATGTCGTTCATTCGCGCTCGAAGGTCACGGAGTATCAGGAGCGGCAGGGGTCGATCGGCCCGATGCTCATCACCTTCCGTGAAACCTCGTACGTCCGGTCGGACGGTACGCTCGTCGCGAAAATGTACGGGAACCTGATCAACTACTAGGGCGGCGGACAGAAGGCGTGGCGATGCCGGAACAGGTGTACTGGGACGATGTGGACGTGGGGGACGAAATCCCGACGCTCCGGAAGAACTGTTCCACGCAGCAACTCGTCGTCTGGGCCGGTGCGTCCGGCGACTTCTACCAGATCCATTACGATCAGGCCTTCGCGAAGGACACTGGCCTGGACGGCATCATCGTCCACGGCGCGTTGAAGAACGCGTTTCTGGGACAGCTGCTCCACGACTGGGTGGCGCCAGCGGGGGGCGTGCGGAAGTTCGGCTGCACCTATCGAGGGATGGACTACCCCAACCAGGACATCGTCTGTCGGGGCGTAGTCACGAAAAAGTACATCGACGGGTCGAACCACCTGGTCGACCTGGAGATCTGGACGGAGAATCCGTCCGGGCAGAAAACCTCCCCGGGAGCCGGGACGGTGACGTTGCCGGCACGCGGGTAGGACAGGGCGATCCGCATCCTCCGTCGTTGAGGATGTGCATCTGTGAAGTGCCCTCGGAAGAGGGCGGGAGAGGACAAGGATATGGGCGCACTGGACGGCAAGGTCGCCGTCGTCACGGGCTCGGGCCGTGGCATCGGCCGCGGCATCGCGATGCTGTTCGCGAAAGAGGGCGCGAAGGTCGTCGTCAACGACCCCGGCGTGAACGTGGACGGCTCCGGCGGCGACGCCGGCCCGGCGCAGCAGGTGGTCAATGAGATCAAGGCCGCCGGCGGGCAGGCTGTCGTCAACACGGACTCCGTCGCGGAGTTCGCTGGCGGCGAGAACATGGTTAAGCAGGCCGTGGACCAGTGGGGCCGGATCGACATCCTGGTCAACGTGGCCGGGATCCTGCGCGACCGCATGATCTTCAACATGGCCAAGGAAGAGTGGGACGCGGTGATCGCGACCCACCTGAAGGGCCACTACAACACGATCAAGCCCGCTTCTGTCCTTATGCGGCAGCAGCGCTATGGCCGGATCATCAACTTCTCCTCCACGTCAGGCACACTCGGTAACACCGGCCAGTTCAACTACGGCGCCGCCAAGTCCGCAATCGCGGGCATGACGCGCGTCGTGGCGAAGGACCTGGGCCGCTACGGCGTGACCTGCAACGCCATCGCCCCGGGTGCTGCCACGCGCATGACGCAGACCGTGCCGGACTCGGCCCGCCAGCTGCGTTCCAGCGCGGGCATCACCGGTGCGGCGGACACGACTGCGCCGGCCCGCCAGAGCGCCTTCGGCGGCCTGCGCGAGCCGGAGTTCGTGGCGCCCATGGTGGCCTACCTCGCCTCGGACGACGCTTGGAACATCAACGGCTGGGTGTTCAACGTCTCCGGAGGCAGCGTCTCCGTGGCGCACCACCCGACCGCGATGCGCACCATCTTCAAGCCGGGCCTCTGGACCCTGGATGAGTTGGACGACGCCGTCGGTGCGGTCCTCATGAAGGACATCAACAACCCGGCCCCCCCGCGCGAGGACGTTGAAGTCCCAGGCCGCGACATTCCGGCGCGCCCGCTCGCGTAGTCACGGAAGAGAGGAAACCGAACATGGCAAAGCCCCTGGAGGGCCGCTCATACGTCGTCACCGGCGCCGGTCGAGGCATGGGACGTGAAGTCGCCCTGCTGACCGCCGCCCTGGGCGGCTCCGTGGTCGTGAATGACCCTGGCGTGAATGTGGACGGTTCCGGCCACGACACGGGCCCGGCAGCGGAGGTGGTCAAGGAGATCACCGCCGCCGGCGGCAAGGCCGTCGTCAACACGGACACCGTGGCCACCGAGGCCGGCGGCGAGAACATGATCAAGCAGGCCGTGGACGCCTTCGGGCGGCTGGACGGCGTGATCCACGTCGCCGGGATCCTGCGCGACCGCATGATCTTCAACCTGTCCGAATCAGAGTGGGACGACGTCGTCGCTGTCCACCTGACCGGATATTTCAACGTCGCGAAGCCGGCTTCCGTCATCATGCGGCAGAACCGGTACGGCCGCGTGATCGCGTTCTCGTCCGGCTCCGGCCTGGCCGGCAACGCGGGTCAGTCCAACTACGGTGCGGCGAAGGCCGGCATCGCCGGCGGCATCCGCTGTCTCGCCCGTGACCTCGGCCGCTACGGCGTCACCTCGAACGGCATCTCGCCGGCCGCGGCGACCCGCATGACGGCGAGCATCCCAGACAGCGCCCGCGAACTGCGTGCCCGCGCCGGCATCGCGCAGGCTCCCGTGCGCGAGGCGTCCATCGTCCAGCAGTTGATGGCCCCGCACTACGTGGCCCCGATGGTCTGTTACCTGCTGTCGGACCAGGCGTGGAACATCAACGGCAAGGTCTTCTACGTCTCCGGCGGCTCCGTGTCGCTGGCGTGGGACGAGACGCCGGACCGCACGATCGCCAAGGGCGGCATGTGGACCGTGGACGAGCTCCGTGGGCTCGTGCCGTCGCAGCTCCTCGCGGGCCTGCAGAACCCGGCCCCGCCCCCGGCGGACCTCGACCTCCCGGGCCGTCCCGTCGCCAAGAAATCTGCCTAGCGTCTGGGACCTTCCGAGGTCGACCACACGCGAGTGTGAAACAAGCGGGCCGCCCGAAGGGCGGCCCGCTTCCACGTCCTGTCACACACCGGTGCGAGACCCGGGTTAGCCGTCCGTCTCGTCCGCAAGGGGCAATAGAGCTGCGGCCAGCGTCTCCGGCGTGGCCTCCATGTAGATGAACTCGTATCCGCCGCGGGACAACTGGCGAATGCGCTTGAACCCGGAACGCTCGAACGACTTCTGCGCCCGGTAATTCCAGGTCAGCGTGTGCAGGTATACCCGCCGCAGTCGCTTCTCCTCGAAGAGGAATCCCAGCATCGTCTGCACCACGTCCACGCCGTACCCCCGCGACCAGAAATCGCGATCACCGATGGTGATCCCGATCTCCGCCTCACGCTGCGTGGCGTCGTACCCGTAGTACATGACGTTCCCGATGTGCCGTCCGGTCGCTATTTCCTCGATGCCATACGTACGGCGATGTGCGGTGGGGTACTTCAACTCCTCCGCCATGGTGGCAACGAAGTTCGTGAACCTGACGGTCAGGGGGCGAGCCGCGTCGTACGCGGCGAGCTCGGGATCGGTACGCCACGCATAATCGCGCTCCGCGTCCTCCACGGTCTTCTCACGCAACCGCACGAGACGTCCGGTAGCGACGATCCGCGGCTGCGTGGCGGTCATGCAGCGCGATCCGTCAGCTCGGCGGCGCGACGCAGGATATGGAGCTGGTTGCGGTGCGTCAGCAGGCGCTCCGCCTCGGAGAGATGGGCCCAGATGACATCGTCGAACTCGTGGTCGTGGGCCGCCATGTCGCCTCCGATTGCTTCCATCAGGAAGTAGGTGACCCGCTTGTGCACACGCAGCCCGTCATGGCCTGTATACCAGTACGTGACCTCGCCCAGCAGTTGATCGATCCGCGCTTCGAGGCCAGTCTCCTCGCGCACCTCGCGCAGCGCCGTCTGCTCCGCGTCCTCGTCACCGTCAGGCTTCCCTTTGGGCAACGCCCAGAGCCGCTCCCGACGGCGTCCCACCAGCACAATCTCGACGCCCTCTGCTCCGTGGCGGTAGACCACCCCGCCGGCGGAGAATTCGTCCCGGACGCCGGTCAATGCGCCGTTCACAGCGGGGGCTCCTCGTCGCCGAAGTCCGGTCGACCACCCTGTCCGTGTCGCATTTCCTGGTTCATCAGGTGCACAGAGCCCAGCGCCTCGCGCAGCGCCTCGCGAATATGCGGTTCGTGCCGCTCGCGCTGCCAGCGGTTCAGGATGCGTTCCGCCTCGTCGCTGGCGATCTCACCCAGCGCCTTGATCGCCGCCACCTGGACATCAGGGTCCTTGTCTTCGGTGGCCAGCATGACGAGGGGGCTCACCGCCTCCTCCAGCAGCAACAGCCCGGCCGCCTCGGCCGCGACCGCGCGCACCTCGGGGTCTTCGTCGTCGAAATGGTAGATGAGGAGGTCCAACCACCCGTCCGAGGCATTCCGTCCCATCGCCCGCAGCGCGGCGAGCTTCATCATCCCGCTGCCCGTCTCGTACTGCTCCGAGATCAGTTCCGCGGTCGCCTCGTCGCTTGACGCGCCCAGCGCCTCCAGCGCCGCCCCGCGTACCTCGTCCGGTTGTTCCACATCCTCGATGGCGTCGCGGAGGCCGGCGATCAACGCCTCGGCGTCGTCTTCCGCCACCAGGCCGAATTCCACCGCAAGGACGTGATGCCCCAGAGTTCGCGCAACCTCGACCCGGACGTCGGTGGAACTGTCTCCGGCGAGGATCGGCAGAAGCAGACGCATGATCTCCGGCCGGTCCTCCTCGGCGAGCCCGCGGACAGCCAGGATCCGCGTCGCCGTGTCAGGATCGCGCAGGGCCGTCAGGTAGATCCGATGAAAGTCGAGAATCGAGTGCTCGTCAGCCTCATGCTGAAGCGCGGCCAGGACATCCCGCCGCCGTTCAGGCGTCAGCCGCGGCCAGAGGCGCATGATGCGCTGGAGCAGGTCCGGGCCGGGCTCAGAGAGCACGTGGAGCCGTCCCGGCTGGAGCGGCATCCCTCGTTCGACCTCATCGAGGACGGCCTCGGCCGACGGAAGCGTGGTCGCCCCGTCCTCGTCCAATTCGTCGTCACCATCGTGTTCGTGAGTCATAGGGGCTCATTCTATCCGGCGGGCCGGACGGCCGCCCTTACCGCTCCGAACGCGGCTCTCGGCCCATCAGGACGCGGATCGCCTCCAGCGGAGACTGGCCTTCCGAGAGGACCCGCTGGAGGCCCTCCGTGATCGGCATCTCGACGCCTAGCGACCGAGCTAACCGGAGCGCCGCTGGGACGGTGGCGACGCCCTCGGCGGTCTCACCCAGCACATCGATGGCCTCCTGCAGCGTCTGTCCCCCGGCGACCAACTCGCCCAGGCGTCGGTTCCGGGCGAGCGGGCTGTAGGACGAGGCGACCAGGTCACCCACGCCGGCAAGCCCCTGAAAGGTCAGGGGGTCGGCGCCGGCCGCCACACCCAGCCGCGTCATCTCCGCCAGTCCCCTGGTCAGCAGCGCCGCTTTCGCGTTGTCGCCGAATCCGAGCGCATCCACCATCCCGGCGGCGATGGCGATGACGTTTTTCAGCGCCCCGCCAAACTCGACACCCGCGACATCCTCCGAGATGTACACGCGCAGCGAAGTCGAATGGAACGCCGCGCGAAGCGCCTCGACCCGTCCCCCCCGCAAGGCAATGACGGTGGAGCCG
>VGPD01000020.1 GCA_016875635.1 Chloroflexota bacterium | reverse complement strand
CCGCCGGGCGGCCGGCCGCCTCGCGGGCCCCGTCCGCCAGGGCACGGATGAGGTCGCCGTCACCGGCTCCCCCGCTCACCGCCATCGTCACGGCGTCCGCGGCGGTGACGCGCGCCGCGGACGCCTCGACGCGCCGTCCGGCGGAGGAGGCGAGGGCGCGATCCAGCAGCGTGAGCCATGCGGCCTCCCATCCCACCTCGGCGGCCAGGTGCTGGGCGCGCCACGCCCGTTCCGCGAGCCGCCGGTGTCCCTCGGCGCGCAGGGTGGCGGCGACCGCCGTCTCGCCCGGTTGACGGCGCTGCCGGCGCACGGTTCGGAGGGGCCGCCTGGGCCGCGGGCGATCGCGGCTTCGAGGCGGGCGGGATTGCCCATCACCGTCTCGATTGCGACGGTCGGGGCGAGGCCGCCGCCGGCCAGTCGCACCGGGCCGCCGCGCTCCGCCGGCGGGCGGTCGTCACGCCAGACGAGGTGGAGAAGCAGGCCGGCGTACCGCGGGTCATCGGTGTGTCCATGACGGGCGAAGTCGGTCGCGGTCCGATGGACCTCGACGTCCCCGCTGGCCGGCACGCCGCTGGGGAGCAGGACCATCGCCTCCCGAATGTCCGGCCCCGGCCCGCTCCCGGCCCGTCCCGGGCGGAGCAGTGGCCATGGCAGCACCGCGGGCGGCACCCGCCCGAGGAGCCACGCTGCCGTGATCGCGGGTTCGCCAGGCAGCGTCTCGGTGTCTGGTGCGCCCGCTACCGTCGCCGGCTGCGGACGGTAACGGGCGGGCGGTTCGGCGAGGGCGGTGGCTCGCATGGATCCCCCATCGTTCGGGGCGTGATCGTGACCGACGATACCGGTCGTCGGGTGAGGGCGGTCGGTGGGCCATGTGAGGATCTTGTGTGGATGCCGGATGACCCTGATGCCCGGCGTCCAGGCGCAGCAGCCTCTCCGGATTCCCGGGGCAGGGAACTAGCACTCCCAGAGGGGGAGTGCTAACATCCGCCGCATCGGCTGGTGTGCGCGCTTCACGGGCTGCGGTAGCCCTCGAGTGTGCGCCCCCGGACACCCGAAGCAACGGTGGGGCCGGCACCGGGTCGCGTGACGCGATCCGGGGGCCGGGTGGTGAAGGAGTTGGTGCGTTGGCGACGAAGGTTGTCCCCGTGACGGACCACATCGTGCTCAAGCCGGTGAAGTCGGAGGAAGTGACCGCCTCCGGCCTCGTGATCCCGGATTCCGCGAAGGAGACCCCCCAGCACGGCATCGTGGTCGCGACTGGCCCTGGCAAAATCAACGAAGCCGGCCAGATGGAGACCATGGACCTCGCTGAGGGTGACCGCATCCTGTACCAGAAGTACACCGGCCAGGAAGTGACTGTGGATTCGGAGGACTACATCGTCATCCGCTTCCAGGACGTCCTGGCGAAGCTGGACGAAGCCGCCCCGAAGACCGGCGCCAAGAAGAAGTAGACCGCGGACTGACCCCACGGGAGGCCGGAGGCGCGCGCCGCGCGCCGCGGCCCCTCGCCCTGCGGGGCTGTGACCGGAGGATCCATGCCTGCGAAGCAACTCCGTTTCGACGACGACGCCCGACGCGAACTGCGCCACGGCATTGACATCCTCGCCAACGCGGTGAAGGCCACCCTGGGCCCCCGCGGCCGGAACGTGGTCCTGGACAAGAACTACGGGCCCGCCGTGATCACGAAGGACGGCGTCACCGTCGCCCGCGAGATCGACCTGAAGGACCGCTTCCACAACATGGGGGCGCAGCTCCTCAAGCAGGTGGCGATCCGCACGAACGACATTGCCGGCGACGGCACGACCACCGCGACCGTCTTCGCCCAGGCGATCTACCACGAGGGGCTGCGCAACATCGCGGCGGGCGCGAACGCGATCTACCTGCGGCGCGGCATGGAGCAGGCGCTCCGCGTCGCCATCGACGAGCTGAAGAAGATGGCCGTGCCGGTCGAGGACAAGGAGACGATCGCGGCGGTCGCCGCGATCTCCGCGAACGAGCGCCGCATCGGCGACCTGATCGCGGACGTGATGGAGCAGGTCGGCAAGGACGGCGTCATCACGATCGAAGACGGCCGCGGGATGGACGACGAGGTCGAGATCACGGACGGCCTGCAGGTCGACAACGGCTACGCCTCGCCGTACTTCGTCACGAACCCGGACCGCATGGAAGCCGCACTGGACGACCCGTACATCCTGATTACGGACTACTCGATCGAGAGTCTGCAGGAGATCCTGCCGATCCTCGAGAAGGTGCTCCAGGTCTCCAAGAACTTCGTCGTGATCTGCGAGACTATCGAGGGCGACGCGCTGACTGCGATGGTCGTCAACAAGATGCGCGGGACCTTCAACCCGCTGTTCATCAAGGCGCCGTCGTTCGGGGACCGCCGCAAGGCGATCCTCGAGGACCTGGCGATCCTCACGGGCGGCACCTTCATCACCGGCGACATGGGCCGCAAGCTCACCGAGGTGCAGCTTGCCGACCTGGGCCACGCCCACCGCGTCGTCGCCGACAAGGGTCAGACGACGATCGTGGAAGGCGCCGGCTCGGACGAGGCGATCCAGTCGCGCATCCGCCAGATTCGCGCCCAGATCCAGGACACGCAGTCCGACTTCGACCGCGAGAAGATGCAGGAGCGGCTGGCGAAGCTCGCCGGGGGCGTGGCGGTCATCAAGGCCGGCGGCGCCACCGAGGTCGAGGTCCGGGAGAAGAAGTTCCGCCTGGAGGACGCGCTTTCCGCGACGCGCGCAGCCGTGGAAGAGGGCGTGGTGCCGGGTGGTGGCGTGGCCTTCATCCGGATCCAGAAGTCGCTCGATGCGGTCATCGACCGGCTGACCGGTGACGAACGCACCGGCGCGCGGATCCTGCGCATGGCGCTGGAGTCCCCGCTCCGCCAGATCGTGGAGAACGCCGGTGGCGAGCCGTCCGTGATTGTCGACCGCGTGAAGGAGTCGGCGAAGAACGTCGGCTACGACGCCGCCGAGGACCGCATGGGCGACATGTTCAAGCTGGGCATCATCGACCCGGTGAAGGTGTCGCGTGTGGCGCTGGAGAACGCGGTGTCGATCGCGGCACTGATGCTGACGACCGAGGTGGCCGTCGGCGAGATCGAAGAGCAAGAGAAGCCGATGCCGGACATGAGCGGCATGGGTGGTATGGGTGGTATGGGAGGCATGGACTTCTAGTCCACTCCGCCCCCGATGGAGCCCTCCCAGGACGGGCCGCCTCTTCGCCGGCGGCCCGTCTTGCTGTCCGCGTCGGGGCCTGCTGGGCGGGACTAGCGCAGCAGGGTCTCCTCGGTGGCGGTGTCGATGATCTCGCCGCGGCCGATGAGGTAGTCCCCCACGAACCGACATGCTTCATCTGCGACGGCGCGCGCGGTGGCGGCGTCGCCGGATACGACGGCGAAACCGACCTGGGCGGCGTCGACGCGCTCCTGCAGGCCGGCCTCGGTGGCGGTGACGTGCAGGCGTGTCCGCAGACGCTCCACCAGCGGGCGCACGACGCCGCGCTTCTCCTTCAGGGAGTGCGACTGAGGGATGCCGATGGTCAGCAGCACGGAGACGGTAAGCATCGCGTCCCCCCGTTAGATCTCCGCGTCACGCTCCAGGCCGGCGTGCGTGGCGTTGGCGAATGCCTGCTCCGCCGCACTGGCGAGCGCGACCGCATCTTCCGGAAGGTCGAGTGCCGCGGCGGCGTTCAGTTCTTCGGTGGTGGGTTCTGCGTCCGGCTCCGGGTCCGCGAGCGCGGCGACGATCGCCTGCTCGTCCAGACCGAGTTGTGCGCCGATCTCCGAGAGCGGCAGGTCGACCTCCTCGGGCAGCGGGGGGAGCTGGCCGGTGCGCTCCAGCCCGAAGTGCTGGAGGAAGCGCTGCGTGGTGCGGAACAGCGTCGGGCGTCCCGGGCCGTTTGCGTAACCCGCCGGCTCGATCAGGCCGCGCGCGCGCAGCGTCTGGATCGCGCCGTCGCTGCTCACGCCCCGGACGGCGTCGACCTGCCCGCGTGTCACCGGCTGGCGGTACGCGATGATCGCCAGCGTTTCGAGGGCGGCCGTCGAGAGCCGGCGGCTCAGTTCCAGGCCGAGGAAGCGCTCCACCGGCGTGGCCGCCTCCGGCGCGGAGACGAGCAGCACGCCCTCCGGCCCCCGCTGCACGCGGACGCCCCGGCCCGCCTCGCGCAGGGAGTCGCCGAGCTCATCGAGCGCGCGCATCACCCGCTGCGGGGAGATCTCTAGGGCGCGCGCGAGGTAGGCCTCCTCGACCGGGTGGTCGGCGACGAACAGGAGCGCCTCGAGCAGGAGGGGAAGCTGTCGGAGGTCCTCGAAGGCTTCGGGCGCGTCAGGCACGGCGGGTTCAGTCTCCGGCGCGGTGTCGAGGGGTTCGACCGTCTCGTCCGCGGACGCGTCGTCGACGACTGGGGCCGCCACGGGCGCGGGGTCGGCGTCGAACGGGCGCGGAGGCGTCATCGCGCGCAGCGGTGTGCCGTCCTGAGCTGCTGGCCCCGTCGCTTCGGTCATGTGTCCCGTCCCAACCGCAAGTCGAGTTCCCGATACCGCACGTCCACCGCCGGACGCGCCGCGAGGCGCATGCCCAGCTGTTGCTGGACGATCTCACGCACCGCCGCATCCACGCTGTCGACGGTGTCGACGATGCGCGCCCGCGGCTGGACGTCCGCCCGCACCGCCACCCGGAGGCCGCGCCGGTGCAGATTCCGCACGCGTACCTCGGCGTCCGCGATGCTGGCGTCGTCGAGGAGCACGTCCCGCAACGCGGCGGCCACCTCGTCGACCGTCATCCTCGCACGCCCGTCGGCGAGCCGCACCGGGCGGTGTTCGGCGGTTTCCCGCGCCCACGCCCCGATCAATGCCAACGCCGCGGCGGAGGCCGTCAGCACGGTCGCAAGCGCCCGTCCCTGCGGCGTGTCGTGCTCGCCCAGCCAGTCGAGAACCCCCCCGGCCGCCTGGAGCGCCTCGGTGGATGCCCCCCAGGCGACGGCGGCGAGTCCGGCCATCGCTGCAACGAACAGGAGGGCACCACTATAACCGTGGGGTGGTGCGAGGTACGACCGGTCGACGGTGCCCGCGCGGTCGCGGGGGTGCGTGGCCACGTCTGCCGGCGGGCGTCGGACGGCCAGGTGAAGGGGGGAGAGGCGGGTGGCACGGGGGTGGCGGGCGGCCATGGCGAGTCCTCGCGGGCACGCCCCGGGGAGACCCCGTGACGGCCGGACACCCGCCCGATGACTCAGCGCGCCCCTGCGGTTGGTGTGCCGGGCAGGGTGCGTGCCGCGCACAGATCGTACGATCCCCCACGTGATTGTGGATATTCACACCCATCTCTTTCCGCCGCGTCTGATCGCGGAGCGTGCGCGCCTCGCCGCCGCCGATGAGGCGTTCGGGGAGATGTACGCCGATCCGAAGGCGAAGATGGCGACGGCGGAGGATCTGCTCGCCTCGATGGACCGTGCCGGCGTGGACGTTTCGGTGGCCTGCGGATTCTGGTGGAGCGACCCCGCGATTGCCGCGGAGCATGCGGCGTACCTCGTCGAGGTGGCGCGCGATTCGGGTGGCCGCATCCTCGCGTTCGTCCCGACACCTATACCCGCCGAAGGCGCTGCCGGGATCGGCGAGGTACGCGAGCGGACACCCGAGGGTGTGCCGGTTTCGCGTCTGCCGGTGCTGATTCACGGTTCCGAGGAGACGGGACACGCCTACCCGGGCAAAACCGGGGGGGTGACGCCCGGCGCCTTCGGCCGGCTGATCGAGGCGCGGCCGGAGGCGCGCGTGATCGCAGCGCACTGGGGTGGAGGCTTCCCGTTTGCCGCGCTGATGCCGGAGGTGCGAGCCAGCATTGCCGGGCGAGTCATCTTTGACAGCGCGGCGTCAGCGTTTCTCTACACACCGGAGGTGTTTCGCCGTGTGATCGACCTCGTGGGGGTCGAAGGCGTCGCCTGGGGCTCGGACTTCCCCTTGCGCACGCAGGAGGCCGACCGGGCGTACGTCGAGGCGGCAGTGCCGGACGAGACGGAGCGCGCGGCGGTGCTGGGCGGGAACGCCGCACGGTTTCTGGGGCTGTCGCGGTAAGCGTTACCGCCTCGATGTAGCCGGGGCAGGTGTCGGTGTGCGCGGCGGGGTGAGCGGATCGTAGGGGCGATTGCTCGCCGTCTCCCAGACTTCCCATGCCTCCTTTGGCAGGTCGCGCGTGTCGCGCAGGCCGAGGCCGCCCAGCAGGTCGAACGGCGGCGACTGGGCGAAGCCCGGGTCGCGTCCGGCGTACCAGATGAGGAAGGGCGAGGCGAGCGTGTCGGCGTCCTCGATCAGCCGCTGCAGGTAGCGGCGCTGTTCCGGGGGTGTGGAGGAGTTGAGATTCTCGCGGCCCGGCGCGGAGGCGAACCCCGCCGAGAGGAACGCGACCGGCAGGTTCGTCTGCTTCGAGATGTCGGTGTAATACCCCGGCGGCACCTTGCGTGCGACCTCGTAGACAAAGGACGGGTAGGTCGTGATCGCAAAGAGGTCGACTTTCCCACCGTACGCCTCGAGCAACTGCCAGCGCGGCGGGTGCGGCGGCAGGTCGGGGAGGATGCCGAGCAGTTCTTCGTACTGGAAGCCCGGGAACACCTTCGTCTCCGGGGAGACAGCCTTCACCCCGTCGTAGGCCTCCTTGTACGCCTCGACAAACGCGAGGTAGCCCTCCGGGTTTCGCTCGAAGGTCGTGTTCACCTCCAGGCCGAGGGCGATGTATGCCGGCTTTGCGGTGCGCGCGACGAACACGGCGTCCGCGACGAATGCCTTGCGCAGGTCGCCGTCCGCGAGGGTCTTCCCGGCGTACTTCTGCGGGAGTCCCTGCAGGCGGCCCCGGGCGGCGGGGTCGAACGGGTCGATCGCGACAGCCAGGGTGAGCCCGCGCTCGCTCGCGGCCTGCCGTGCATGTACGGTCTGCTCCCGGAGCTCGTCGGAGACCTTTGTCCCCGGGACGAAGTCCGCCCAGGCGACCGCGCGCTGGACGAGGATCGCCTCGCCGTAGTTGGAGGCAAGGTCGAAGGTGGCGGTATAGGCCTCCGGGGTGAGCGCCGCCGGCGTGTCGGTGAACCCGAGCATGAAGGCCCGTGGCGCGCCCGCCTCCGGCCGCTGTCTGCGCGTCACACTGCTCGCCTCACGCTCCGTCCGGCACCCCACGAGGAGTGCAGCGAAGCACCCGAGGGCCAGCAGGAGGTGCATGCCGCGGTACCGGTCAAGATGCATGAGTCCATCGTAGGCGGGGAGATGGGAAGCCTCACCTCAAGCGGGTGAAGGGACCGGAGATCGGGGAACCCCCGACGGGGCCGGGTGGGGCGCTTGCCGACGATAAGGGGGAGTACGGAACGCCACGCGACGGACGGACCGACCGATGACGACCGACGATCTCCTTCAGGCGCTGAACCAGGTGACCTCCACCTCCGACGCCCGCGCGCTGCTCTCTCGCGCCCTGCGGATCACCGGCGCGCCGCAGCACCGCCCGCTCCAGTTGAGCGAACTCGTGCAGATGTGCGAAGCGCTCGCCGTCGAGGGCGGCCCGATCCAGAAGATCGCTGAAGAGATCGCGATGGCGGCACTGCGCGACTGATCGCCAGACGGGCATCCGGCCGCGGGCGCCGCGGCAGTCCGGCGGGCTACTCGTCGTCGCGGTCGGCGAAGATGGTCGCGCGCGCCACATCTCCCCAGGAGAACAGGGCTGCGGCGAACCGCACCGGCAGAGAACGCTCATTGAGCGCCGGGAGCGGCAGACCCTCAAGGAACGCGTGTACCTGCTCGGGGATCCCGTCTTCGGTGTACAGCTCGATGGGGCGGAACACACCGAAGGTGACCGACGCGATCGGTGTGCCGCCGGGATGGGCACAGGCGAACGCGAGCGCGCACTGGTCGATCCCGTGCGGCCGCCGGGACTCCGCTGCCCGCACGCGACTCCATTCGACCACGGCCTCCCCGAGGGTGGTGAGGTCCGCCGGCCGGATCGGGGGAGCGAGGATCCATTCCTGTTTGCTGAGGCCGATGCCTTCCTTGATGGAGGCCTCCACGCGGGCGCGGAGGTCTGTCACGGGTTGCCGTCGCCACGGTCCGAGCATTGCTCTGTCTGCCTCCGCGTACCCCTGGGCAGGGCGCCCTACGGGGAAACCCTCATGCCGAACTATCGGCAGCTCTGGCAGGCCCTCCACCCTTCTGATGCAGAAAATCTCTGGTGATCGCCAGGCGTGCGCCCCGGGGCGGTCATGGGGGCGGGCCGGTAGACTCGCGGCATGGACCGAGACCGTTTCCGCCGCCTGGTACGCCGAGCGATGCTCGCCCTGCCGCCCGAGTTCTCCGCCCAGATGGACAACGTGGAGGTGATCGTGCGTCGGGAGCCCTCGGCCGCTGACCTCGCCGCGGGTGAGGTAGACGCGGGGGATGACCTCTTTGGTCTGTACACGGGGATCCCGCTGACGGAGCGCGCCGCCTACGGGATGGCGCTGCCCGACCGCATCCTCATCTTCCAGGGGCCGCACGAGCGTGCCTTCGCCCCGTCCGAAATGGAGGTAGAGGTGCGGCGCACCGTCCACCATGAGGTCGCCCACCATTTCGGCCTGAGCGACGAGCGGCTGGACGCGCTCGAACACCGGCGAAGATGAGGCTGGTGGGGTACGACGCTAGACTCGGGCAGCCGGAGGGGGGTGCGCCGTGACGCAGGAGAAGACGGTCCGAGAGCAGTTCATCATCGGGATCGACGACACGGACGCCGAGGGTGCCCCGGGGACGGGGGCGCTGGTCCGTCTGCTCGCGGCGCAGGTCGACGCCGGGGGCTGGGGCACCTCTCTTGGTGTGACGCGGCATGAGCTGCTGCGCTCCTACAAGATCAAGGACACCGGGCACAACTATTGCTACGCCTTCGAGATCGAGACGGACCGCTCCGTGCTCGACCTGGAGGACGACCTCGTCGACTACCTCCGGAAGGCGGCGGCGAAAGGGAGCGACCCGGGGCTCGCCATCATGTCGAGGCACGCGGATCTGCCGCATGTCCTCGCGTTCGGCCGGCGGTGCCAGAGCGAAGTGATGCGGCTGGACTGGGCGCTGACGTTCTCCAACGAGGCGAATGTCGCGCTCCGCGCACTGGGACGCGAACGGTCGGGCGCCATCGGCGCCCTCGCGGCAGCGGGGTTGCGCGCGGGCGGCAACGACGGGCGGTTCGTCGACCTGCGGGGGATCCGCGACCTCGAGGGTGAGGTGACCGCCGGATACATGCGGGAGCGCACCACGATCGACCTGATCATCGACGAGACGGGCGAGCCGCTCGACCGCGACGACCATGTGGAGACGTTCGGCTGGATCCGCCCTCGGCTGGAGGGCGGGAAGTCGGTGGTGCACTGCGTGCGTTCGCCGGGGAACAGGCGGCTGTGGCTGCCGGTGGACCGGCAGGCCGGCGAGGACGTGGACGGCTAGCGGCCACACCCTCGCGATGTGCGGCTAAAAGCCGCCGCATTCACCGAGACTCAGACACAGACCCCGCATCGGGAAGCCGCGCGCATGTCGCTTCGCCCCCCGTCCACTTCGTCCGAATTCGAGGCGCTTCACGACCTCGCCGTCGCGGTGGCGGAGGAGGCCGGGGCGCTGCTGCTGGCGCACCTGCACGGGGAGCGCACCATCGATTCGAAAACCTCGCCGACCGACGCCGTGACGGAGATGGACCGCGCCGCCGAGGCGCTGATCGTCCAGCGGCTGCTTGCGGCCCGTCCCGACGATGGGTTGCTGGGTGAAGAGGGGGCGAGTCGCACGGGTGCCTCCGGGGTGCGCTGGGTCATCGACCCGCTGGATGGCACGGTGAACTACCTGTACCGCCGCGCCGCCTTCGGCGTCTCCGTCGCCGCCGAGTTGGACGGGCGGCCGGTCGCCGGAGTGGTCGTGGACCCGCAACGAGGCGAGACGTTCCACGCATGGCGCGGCGGCGGGGCGTGGCTCAACGGCATGCGAATCCGCACGTCGGATGTCGCCGCCCTCGACCTGGCGCTCGTCGGCACCGGGTTCGACTACATGGCCGAGCACCGCCGCCGCCAGGCCGCGATGTTGGCCGAGGTCGTCCACGTCGTGCGCGACATTCGGCGCGCCGGCTCCGCCGCCCTCGACATGTGCGCCGTCGCCTGCGGGCGCCTCGACGCCTACTACGAGCGCGGCCCGCACTGGTGGGACGCCGCGGCCGGATCGCTCATCGTGCACGAGGAGGGCGGCGTCGCGGAGGCGCTGCACCCGCCCGTACTGCCCGAGGGCGCGTGGGCCATCGACACCTGGATCGCGGCCGCGCCCGCTGTCGCGGACGATTTTCGCGCGCTGATCGTGCAGGCGGCGCAGGCCGCCGAGGCGTAGTCGTGCTGCGCTATGTCGGCCGGCGCATCGCGATCTACGGCAACTCCGGCTCGGGGAAGTCGACGCTTGGCCGTGCGCTCGGCAAGCGCCTCGGCCTCCCGTACATCGAACTGGATGAGATCTTCCACTACCGCCCGAACTGGGAGGACCGCACGGACGAGGACTTCCGCGCGCAGGTGCGGGCCCGCCTCGATGCCTCGCCGGAGGGCTGGGTCTGTGACGGCAACTACGGTGCGGTGCGCGACCTCATCCTGCCCCTGGCGGACACGGCGATCTGGCTCCGCCTCCCGTTCCACGTCGTCTACTGGCGGCTCGCCTCGCGCACGATCGTGCGGTCGCTGGGCGGCGCCCCGCTCTGGAACGGGAATCGAGAGTCGCTCCGCCGGACGTTCCTCTCGAAGGACTCGATGCTGCTCTGGTGGATCACCTCGTGGCGTCGCTCCCGCCACCGCACGGCCGAGGCGCTCGCGTCGATCACGCACAGCGCGAGGGTGATCGTGCTGCGATCGCCTCGCGAGGTGAGGGCACTGGTACGGGAGGCAGAGGGGCGGGCGCCGTAACGCCCCGTCCTACCCCAGCTCCGCGAGGCTCGCCCGCAGCCCATCGAGGCGCCCACGGGCCGTCGCGAGGCGTTCCTGCTCCTTGGCGACGACGGCGGCCGGGGCGCGGGCGGTGAACTGCTCGTTGGAGAGCTTCGCCTCCTGGCGGCCGACCTCGGCTTCGACTTCCGCGATCTGCTTGCTGATGCGTTCACGTTCGGCGGCCGGGTCGAAGAGGCCGGCCATCGGGAGGATGACCCGGCCGATGGCGAGGACCGCGGTGACCACGCCGTCCGAGGGCGCCTCGTCCGGCGTCGAGACGATGTGGAGCGGCTGCATGCGGGCCAGCTGCTCGATCGCGGGAGCGAGGGCGCGGGCAGCCTCGGTCGCCTCCGCGCCAGCGATGTACGCCTCGACGAAGCGGCCGGCGTCCACGCGCTTCTCCGCGCGGATGTTGCGCACGCCTCGGATGAAGTCCTGCACGGCGACCATCATCCGCTCAGCGTCCTCGTCGAGACGTGCGTCGTCGGCCGCGGGGTAGCGCGCGACGATCAGCGCGGGCGCGCCGTCGGCGTCGGGACGCACGGTGGCGAGCCGCTGCCAGATCTCCTCGGTGACGAAGGGCATGAACGGGTGGAGCAGCCGCAGCACGTGGTCCACGACGTGGAC
Source organism: Chloroflexota bacterium (assembly GCA_016875635.1). GTDB lineage: Bacteria > Chloroflexota > Dehalococcoidia > UBA2979 > UBA2979 > SURF-43. The sequence goes on along the minus strand of VGPD01000020.1, from coordinate 25,446 downwards.
GAGGACGGCGACCGGGGTGCGGTCGCCCGCGCGCACCCGCACTTTCGCCAGTTCGATGTACCAGTCCGCGAACTCGTCCCAGAAGAAGTCGCGCGCCTGGCGGAGTGCCTCAGCGAGTTCGAACTGTCGCCAGAGCCGGTCGACGTCGCGGGTGACGTTGGCGAGGCGGCTCAGGATCCACCGATCGTCCAGCGCGCCTGTGCCGGGCGCGGGCAGTGCGAGGTCGTCGCCGCCCTCGACCATCGTGAGGGCGAAGCGCGAGGCGTTCCACAGTTTGTTGGAGAGGTTCCGACCGGCCTCGAGTTTGTCATCGGTGATGCGCTGATCGTTCCCGGGTGAGGTGCCAGAGATCATCGCGAAGCGCAGGCCGTCCGTCCCGTACTTTGCGACGGACTCCAGCGGGTCGATGACGTTGCCGCGCGACTTCGACATCTTCGCGCCGTCCGCCGCGCGGACGAGGCCGTGGAGGTAGACGGTGTCGAAGGGGACGACGCCGCCCATGTTGTACAGCGACAGCATGATCATGCGCGCGACCCAGAAGAAGATGATGTCGTAGCCGGTCTCCATCACCTGGGTCGGGTAGAACCGGCGCAGGTCGTCCGCCTCCTCGGGCCAGCCGAGGGTCGAATGCGGCCAGAGGCCGGAGGAGAACCAGGTGTCGAGGGTGTCCGGGTCCTGGTGCAGGTCCGTAGAGCCGCAGCCCTCGCACTGCTCGGGGGTGCCGACGCTGCCGAGGACGGTGATGTGGTCGCAGCCGCCGCAGTACCAGACGGGGATGCGGTGGCCCCACCAGATCTGACGGGAGATGCACCAGTCGCGGATGTTTTCCATCCAGTGGAGGTAGACGCGTTCGAACCGCGACGGCACGAACTTGATGCTGCCGTCTTCGACCTTCGCGATCGCGGGCTTCGCGAGGGTCTTCGCATCCACCCACCACTGGAGCGAGATCAGCGGCTCGACGATCGTCCCTGAGCGCTGGCAGTGCCCGATGGCGTGCGTGTAGGGCTCGATCTTCACGAGGCGTCCCGCTGCTTCGAGGTCGGCGACGATCTTCTTGCGCGCCTCGAACCGCTCGAGGCCTTCGTATGCGCCGGCTTCGTCGTTCAGGGTGCCGTCCGGCCGCATGATCGAGATCGTCGGGAGCCCGTGCCGTTCTCCGATCTCGAAGTCGACGGGGTCGTGGCCCGGCGTCACTTTCAGTGCGCCGGAGCCGCCCTCGATGCTCACGGCAGCGTCGGCGATGATCGGCACGAGCCGTCCCCCCGCCGGGACGATGCAGTGCTTCCCGATCAGGTGCTTCCAGCGGTCGTCCTCGGGGTTCACGGCCACCGCGGCGTCGGCCGGGATGGTCTCCGGGCGTGTGGTCGCGATGGTGATCGTCTCGCCGGTGCGCTGGCCGCGATCGTCCGCGACCTCGTAGCTCACCCACCAGAACGCGCCCGGCTCGTCCTCGTACTCGACCTCGATGTCGGAGATCGCCGATTCACAGTCGACGCACCAGTTGATCAGACGGTCGGCGCGGTAGATCAGGCCGTCGTCGTACAGCCGTTTGAATGTGGCGCGGACGGACCGCTCGCGCGCCTCGTCCATCGTGAACGCCTCGCGCTCCCAGTCGGCCGATGCGCCCAGCCGCCGGTGCTGGAGCGTGATGCGCGAGCGCGAGCGCTTCACGAACTCCCAGGTCCGTTCGAGGAACTGCTCGCGCCCGATGTCATGCCGCGACAATCCCTCCTTCGCGAGGTCGCGCTCGATGATCGCGTTCACGGCGATCGCGGCGTGGTCGACGCCGGGGAGCCAGAGCGTGTCGTCGCCGAGCATCCGGTGCCAGCGTGTGAGGGCGTCCTCGATCGAGACGGTGAGCGCGTGCCCGAGGTGGAGTTCACCGGTGAGGTTGGGCGGCGGCATGATGATCGTGAACGGCGTCGCCCCCGGCTTGGAGGGCTTGAAGTAGCCGTTGGTCTCCCACCGCCCGTACAGCGGCTGTTCTACGACCTGCGGGTCGTACGCCGTCGCCATCTCGCGCGGGTTGGTGTTCGGGTCGCTCGCTGGGGTCATCGGACGCCTCACTCGGATTCATGGCTCACACGGCCAACAAAATGCCCCGCACCGGGCGGGGCTCAGCGGCAGCGGGCCGGCCCTTGCGGGGGCCGCGCTGCCGCTACCGTACTACTACGGGTACGACGGCTACGAGTACTGCGCGGACGCGCTTCGTGTCCATGACGTCATCCTACAGGCCGGGTAGAAGGGGTGCGAGGGTCGTGGCCGGGGCGTTTCAGCCTCCCGCCAGAGCCCGTTCGATCTGCTCGATGTGCTCGCGGCGGTGGTCGGCCCGGCGACCCTCGAACACCCCGTTTCCTCCGACCGCGCGTGCCAGCAGTTCCGGCGGCAGCCGGTTGATGGCGGTGTTGGCCGCGGCGGCCGAGGCAAGCGCCATCGTCGCGAGGGCACGCCCGGAGGCCGCCAGCAGCAGCGGTTCGATCGCCTCGTTGACCCCTTCGTCGTCGATGTTCGAGCCGTATACGGCGTTGTCGACCTTCCAGCGGTCGGCCATGACGGCGACACGCATGTCCCAGAAGGCGAGGTGGCCGAGGGCCGTGCCCACCGTCCAGCCGCCCCCGAGGGAGCGCGCCAGATCGGCGTCGGTCAGCCGTCCGACGAGCGCGCGCAATTCGAGGAGGCTGTCAGCGTTCGCCGCGAGTGTGTCCGGGATGCTGGGGTGAGGGGTGCTGGCCATCGCCGGATGATATCCATCCGGCGAAGCGTCGCGCCTCCTCGGTCGGGCGGGGTACCCTGCGGCGGCGTGCCACATCGATGGCCGCGATGGGGCATGGAGGCTCGAATGCTGCAGGCGCAGGGTGTGGGCTACACGGCGATCATCGTGCGCAGCCTGCGCGATTCGATGGACTTCTACCAGCGGCTGGGCCTGGTGCCGGTCTACGTGGAGCCGAACCGGGACGACCCGGAATCGCTCTGTGCCCTGATGTACTGCGGCGGCAACGACTCCTTCATCATGCTCGTCGGTCCGGCCGAGGGCGCCCGGGTGGCCATCGCGGAGGCGCAGCCGGGCGTGGGTTCGATGCAGTACCTCTCGTTCAATGTCTCGCGCGACACGATGGCGGAGATCTGGCACGCGATGTCCACCGCGGGTGTCTCCGGATCCGAGGAGATCGTCCGGGGGTACGAGCGGCTGGTCTTCCTGGAGGACCCGAACGGGGTCCTCATCACCCTGACGGCGTGGAATACGGAGCCCCCGGCGGGGATGCCGCGCGCCCTGATCCTGGTCCGGGCGGCCGCCATCCGCGAGCGTGACGGCGCGGCCTATGTGGAAGACAGCCACATCCAGCAGGCGATCGCCGAAATCATCCGTGATTCCCGCGGCCCCGGCGGGCCACGGCCACCGTCCAATAACTAGCCAGCCCCGGGGATCTCTTCCCCGGCGCGCGCGGTCGAGGCGTCCCGGCCGTGTCAGGTTCGCTTCCCTGTGTCAGGCGGGTTTGCTCCTGCGGGCGCGAGGCACCTAGACTCGGTGCATACCCATTACCGCGGATCGGGGCGGCGTCGGCGCTTGCCGAGTCAGCCGCCTCCTGACGACCAGGGTCAGCGGAGGCACCGTGAACGAATACGAACTTGTTTCGATTATGCATCCGCGTCTCAACGCGGATGAGACAACCGCCGCGATCGCGAACATCCAGTCGCAGATCGAGGCCAACGGCGGCGAGATGCTCTCGACTGACGTGTGGGGCCGGCGCCGGCTGGCCTACCCGATCAACCACCTGCTGGAGGGCACGTACGTCCTGATGACGTTCAAGCTCCCGCCGCAGGGCGCGCCCGTCGTCGAGGCGCTGCTGCGGATCTCCGAGCAGGTCATCCGCCACTTGCTTGTCCGTGGGATCATCCCGTTCCAGGGCCACGACCGCCGCGACCGTGACCGCGACGACCGGGACCGTGAGGACCGCGACGACCGTGGCCGTGACCGCGATGAGCGGGACGACCGCGACCGTGACCGCGGGCCAATGGCCAGCGCCGCTCCGGACGCCGACAACCCGGAGATGGCTGAGGCCGAAGCGGCCACCGCCGCCGACTAACGCGTCTCCCCGGATCCGGAGCATCCCGTGCTGAATAAATGCATGGTCATTGGCCACCTTGGGCGTGATCCCGAGATGCGGTACACCGCGAATGGCAGCGCGGTCACCACATTCTCCGTCGCGACCAGCCGGCGCTACACCAGCAACGGCGAGCAACGTGAAGAGACGGAGTGGTTCAACGTCGTGACGTGGAACCGCCTGGCGGAGACCTGTGCGCAGTACCTGCAAAAGGGGCGCCTGGTCTACGTGGAGGGACGCCTGCAGACGCGTTCCTGGGACGACCAGGCGACGGGCCAGAAGCGTTACCGCACGGAATTGATCGCGGAGGAAGTGAAATTCCTGGGTGGTGGCCGTGACGGCGGCGGTGGCGGTGGCGGTGGGTTCGCCCCCGGCATGGCCGTCGGCCCGGACAGAGAAGGCGATATCGACCCGGACGACCTGCCGTTCTAAGAACGGCACCGGGGCAGTGGAGGACTGACGATGAACGACGACGGCGAGGAGCGACGCGGTCGCGGCGGACGTGGCGGCGGTGGTGGCGGCGGGTTCCGCCGTCCACGCGGCTGTGAGTTCTGCCGCGCGAAGACGGACATCGTCGACTACAAGGACGTGAACCTCGTCCGCCGCTACATCACGGAGCGCGGCAAGATGGAGCCGCGCCGGAAGGCGTCGACGTGCGCGCGTCACCAGCGGGCCGTCTCACAGGCGGTGAAGCGGGCACGCCATCTCGCGCTGCTCCCCTACACCTCGGAGCATGTGCGGATTTCCGGCATACACATGGGACGCCGGTAGCAGTGGCTAGGCTGGCGGGCGACGCCCGCCAGTTGAGGGGAGTGTGACGTGGCCACCACCCGCCCCTCCCGCGCGGCGCAGCCAGCACGCGCGGTGCGACCCAACCGTGCCGCCGATCGACGTGCACGGCAGGCGAGTGAAGTGCGCATGGAGCGCCGGATCTACCTCGCGGCTGCCGTCGTTGGCATCGCGGTCGTCCTGATCGTGGCCTCCGGTGTCCTGCTGACGGTGGTCATGCCGCCTCGGGCGAAGGTGGTCACGGTTGGCTCACGAATGTTCACGGCCGCGGACGTGGCCGTGCGCGCGAAGTACGCAGCGGTCGGCGAGCAGAACAGCGCCGTCTCCTCGAACCCGGACGCGGTGATCCCCACGCTCGTGCGAGAGGAGGTCCTCCGCCAGAAGGCGGGCGACCTCGACGTCTCCGTCTCGGACGATGACCTGAAGGCGGAACTGCGCAAGCGTGTCGGGACGCCTGACGATCAGTCCGACGATGTGTTCCGCGCCTCATACGACCGGTATATCGAGACGCTCCCGATTTCCCGTGCGGAGTTCGAGGAGATTGTGCGCGCCGCGGTGCTGCGCACGAAGGCGGTCGATTCGTTCAAGGCGAAGGTGGTCGAGAAGGGACCGCAGATGCACCTGCTCGCCGTGGCGTCCCAGGACAAGCAGGCCCTTGAGGAGATGCGGGCAGCCGTCGCTGGCGGGGCGGATTTTGCCGAGCAGGCGGCCGCCCGTGGCCTGGTGAAGGAAGCGGCGCAGGCTGACCTCGCCTGGTACGACCCGCAGTCACTGCCCGACCGGATCAGCCCGGTACGCGATCTGAAGGCGGGCGAGTTGTCCGAGGTCTTCATGGACGATCAGACCGGTGGCTACTTCCTCGCCCGGGTCGTGGAGCGGAGCGACGACCGCGCATACGACGATACCGTAAAGACCCAGGTGGCCAGCCGCCAGTTCCTGAACTGGGTGAAGGCGCAGGAAGAAGTACTGGCAGGCGAATCGTCACTGACGGGCACCGCGAAGACATGGGTCGAGCGGCAGGTCAGTGACGCGTTGCAGGAAGCACAGAGTCGTGCCCGGGCGCAGGCTGCGAAATGAGTGAGTCCGTCGGCGTCTCACTCCTGGGCGCAGGGAATATCGGCGCTGGCGTCATCGCGGCGCTCGCCGCCGGATCGTCGCGCTACGCCTCGCGCGTGGGGCGGCCGATCGAGGTCCGCCGGGTAATGGTGCGTGACGTCGAGCGCACCCGTGCTGGACTCTCCCCGCAGCAGATTGTCGGACGGCTCGAGGATGTCCTCGGCGATCCCGGCACACAGATCGTGATCGAAGTGATGGGTGGTGAGCACCCCGCGCGCGAGGCGATCGAAGCCGCGCTTCGTTCCGGTCGGCACGTCGTCACCGCGAACAAAGAAGTGATGGCGAAGGCCGGGGGCGAACTGCTGAAAGTCGCCGCGGACCATGGTGTGCGGCTGCTCTTCGAGGCATCCGTCGGCGGCGGCATCCCCGTCATCGGCCCGCTCTCGCGTGACCTGCTTGCCAACGAGGTGTCCGCGATCACCGCGATCATCAACGGCACGACGAACTACATGCTCACCGCGATGACCCAGAAGGGCGCTGACTACGCGGACGTCCTCGCGGAGGCGCAGCGTCTCGGTTACGCGGAGCCCGACCCGACAGCGGACGTGGAGGGGATCGACGCGTCGTACAAGATCGCGGTGCTCTGCGGTCTCGCGTTTAACGTGGAGATCCGCCCGGACGAGGTGTCGCGCCAGGGGATTACCTCCATCACGGCACGGGACATCGCCTACGCCGAACGCCTCGGATATGTGATCAAATTGTTCGCGGGTGCGCGGCTGATCGGCGGCGCGGTGGCGGCGACCGTGCAGCCGACGCTCGTCGGCGCGAACGAACCGCTGGCGAAAGTGGACGGTGTCTTGAACGCGATCCAGATCGAAGGGGATCTGGTCGGGCGGGTGCTGTTCGAAGGGCCGGGCGCGGGCGCCGGCCCTACGGCGTCCTCGATCCTGGCGGACGTGCTGGATGTGGCACAGGACGTGGTGGCCGGACGGCGCCCGCTCGCGTTCGTGCCACGCCGCCGGCTGCGTGTGGCGCCCCCCGAGGAGCACGAGGCGCGGTACTACCTGCGCGTGACCGTCCTCGACCAGCCGGGCGTACTGGCACGGATTGCCGCGGTGCTCGGCGAGCAGCGGATCTCGATCGCTTCAGTCATTCAGTTCGACCGTGCTTCTGCGGACGGTACCGCGGAACTGGTCTTCACGACGCACCAGGCGTCGGGTGGCGCGATCCAGACCGCGGTAGCGGCGATCCGTTCGATGGATGTCGTGCGCGAAGTCGGCAACGTGTTGCCGATGGCGGGCTAGAGGCCAGTGATGGCGGGTCCAGAGGGGCACGAGATGGGCTCACCGCCGGCCACGTTGCCCTCACCCCTGCCGGGCCAGGGGACCTGGATCGGCGATGAGCTCCAGCGTGCGCAGCAGCGCATTGAGTCGCTGACGCGCGAGATCACGTTGCTGAACCACTCGCTGAAGGCACAACAGGAAGAGACCGCGCGACTGGTCGAGACGCTTCAGGTCGTCGACGGGCGCACGCTGCGCCACGAGGCCGGGCAGGAAGCGACGCGCGAGGTTCGTCAGGAACTCAGCGCCCTCGAAGAGCGGATCGCCGCGGAGGCCGCGCTTCGGCGCGACCTGGCTGCCCAGCTCACGCGGGCCGAGGAACGGGAGGCTGAGGCGCAGCGCGAACTTCAGCGTGTCCTCAACCAGATCGCCTCGCAGCTCGACGACGCGACCGGCCGAGACGCCGCGGTGCTGGCGCGGCAGCGCGCGATCCTGGAAGAAGCCTCCGAGCGGGAGCGGGACGACCGTGACCAGGCTTCCCGCCTCGAGTCGTTGGAGCGCCGGCTCGGAGCGCTCGAGGAGCAGGCTCGCCACAACGGGGTCGAGGTCGCGCGGGTCGTCTCGTCGTTCTCGCCGCTGCTCGGCACGCTCGAAGCCGTCGAGGCACGTGTGCGGACGCTGCAGGCCGACCAGCGTCGCATGGACGATGAGGTCGCCGCGTTGCGTGTGGTCCGCGACCGGGAGGAGGTGCTGCTCGAGGTCCTCGAGCAGCAGCGTGTCACGCGTGCGCGTGTCGAGGATCGCCTCAACACCGTCGAGGAGACCGTCGAAGAGATGCGCCAGCATCAGGGCGCGCTCATGGAGGAGCAGGCGCTCCTCGCCCGGACGCTGGCCGGCGCGGCCGACGAGCGGCGCGGGATTCTCGAGCGGATCGAGTCGCAGCGCGATGTCGTGTTCGAACACCTGCGCCGCCAGTTGCGCGCCGGTGAGGAGAGCGCGCGCCGGCGCATCGAGGAGATCGAGCGAGAGATCCGGATCTCCCGCGCGCTCCTCGTGCGGATGGACGAGCAGCACGAAGGCGCAGGACGGGAGCAGCCGCTGTGAGCCCGGTACCGGCATCGACTCACGGCGGCCGCTTCATTCTGGAGCGTTACCGCGACCGTCTCCCCGTGACCGACGAGACACCGATGGTTACGCTGGGCGAAGGCGGTACGCCGCTCGTGCGCTCCCGCGCCCTTGAGGGCGAACTCGGGCTGGAGGCGCTGTATTTCAAGCTCGAGTACCTGAACCCGACCGGCTCTTTCAAGGACCGGGGGATGGTGATGGCTGTCGCGAAGGCCGTCGAGGCTGGCGCGCGCGCCGTGATCTGCGCCTCCACCGGGAACACCTCGGCGTCCGCTGCTGCGTACGCCGTCCGCCACGGTCTGAAGGCGTACGTGATCGTGCCCGCCGGCAAGATCGCGATGGGCAAACTTGCACAGGCTGTCGTGCATGGTGCGGAGATCGTGCAGATCGATGGGTCGTTCGACGACGCACTGAACATCGTCCGCGAGATTGCGGAGCGGCACAGCGTCGCACTCGTGAACTCCGTGAACCCCCACCGGATCGAGGGCCAGAAGACGGCCTCGTTCGAGATCGCGGACGATCTCGGTGACGCTCCGGATATCCTCTGCATCCCGGTCGGCAACGCTGGCAACATCACCGCGTACTGGCAGGGATTTCAGGAGTACTACCGCTCCGAGCGCACCACGCTGCTCCCGCAGATGTGGGGTTTTCAAGCGGCCGGCGCTGCCCCGCTGGTCCTCGGGAATCCTGTCGAACACCCTGAGACGATCGCGACGGCGATCCGGATCGGGAACCCCGCCTCGTGGGACGGCGCGGTGAACGCCCGCGACGCGTCCGGTGGCCAGATCAGGGCGGTCACGGACGAGGAGATCCTGTCGGCGTACCGGCGCCTCTCCGCGGATGAGGGGCTGTTCTGCGAGCCGGCCTCGGCGGCCTCGCTCGCCGGCCTGGTTCAACAGCACCGCGCCGGGGCTGATCTTCGAGGCAAGATCGCCGTCTGCATCCTGACAGGCCACGGCCTGAAAGACCCCGACACGGCGATGACGGTCGAGGCGACCATCCACCGTGCCGCTGCCAACATTGGTGAAGTTGAGCAATCCCTCGGCTGGACGTAGCTGGGCGCCACTCCTGGCTCTGACGTTGCGTAAGCCGGTGTATCGTGGACACCTCGCTTCCTGACCGGAGGATCAGCCGATGGCGCTATCGATGCCCCGCGCAGCCGCCAACCGCGACGCGCTGATCGCGACCCTCCAGACGATGGTCGGCGACCTCGGACTGGACCCCGCGGACGAGGGGCTGGCCGAGACACCACGCCGCATCGCGGACATGTACATCGAGCTGTTCCAGGGGCTGTGGCAGGACCCGCGTGATGTGCTGAACGTCACGTTCGACGAAACCCATGACGAGATGGTGATCCTGCGTGACATTCCGTTCTACTCGATGTGTGAGCACCACTTCCTGCCGTTTCACGGGCAGGCGCATGTGGGCTATCTCCCGGACGGGAAGATCGTGGGACTTTCGAAGCTCGCGCGGGCGGTCGAGGTGTTCGCGCGTCGGCCGCAGGTGCAAGAGCGGCTGACGAGCCAGATCGCGGACTGCATCGAAGATGTCCTCGGGGCGAAGGGTGTGGGCGTCGTGATCAGCGCAGAGCATCTGTGCATGACTGCGCGCGGGGTCCGGAAGCCAGGCTCGTCCATGGTGACGTCCGCGATGCGCGGGCGTTTCCGTTCCGACATGTCGACGCGCAGCGAGTTCCTCCGCCTGATCGGTCAGTCGTAGCCGCGATGGTCGCGCCGGCCGACGCGACTCCGCCGCTTCCGCTGCCTCAGCGGATCGCGATGTTCTCGCTCCATACGTCTCCGCTCGCGCCGCTGGGGGGACGAGAGACGGGTGGAATGAACGTCTACGTGCTCGAGGTCGCACGCGGCCTCGCAGCCCTGAATGTGGCTGTCGACGTGTTCACGCGTCGTACCAGCGCTGCGGAGCCGGACGTCACGGAATTCGCGCCCGGCGCACGCCTCGTCCAGGTCACGGCCGGTCCGGTCGAGCGGCTCGAAAAGGAGGATCTCCTCCCGTTCGTCGAGGCGTTCGCGGAAGGTGTCGAAGCGTTCCGGTCCCGTGAAGGCCTCAGATATGAGGCGATCTACTCGCACTACTGGCTCTCCGTTGCGTCGGGCGACCGGCTTGCGGCGCGATGGCGTGTCCCGCATGTGGCGATGTTCCACACGCTTGGCGACGTGAAATTGCGTGCGCGCGCCTCGGAGTCTGAGCGGCCCGAACGCCTGAAGGCGGAGCGGCGGCTGGTCCACGCGCTCGACCGTATCGTCGCCGCGACCGAACACGAGCGTCAGCTGTTGCGACAGATCTTCCGCGTGGACGCGCACCGGATCGCGGTGATTCCGCTGGGCGTGGACCTGAGCATCTTCACGCCCCGTCCGCAGGCCGAGGCCCGCGCTCGGCTCGGCCTGGATCCGGCGCGGCGCTTCGTGCTGGTCGTCGGGCGGATCGAGCCGTTGAAGGGACTCGACATCCTCATCCGGGCGGTCGGCGAGTTGCAGCCCCGCATCTCGGTCGACCTGCTGGTCATCGGAGGCGACGAGCGAGCCGCCGCCGAGATCGCGCGTCTCGAGGCGATCGCGGCCGAGGTCGGAGCGACCGCTGCGGTGCGCTTCCTCGGGCCGAAGCCGCACGACACGCTCGCCGACTGGTACGCGGCTGCCGACGTGGTCGCCGTGCCATCGTTCTACGAGTCATTTGGCCTGGTTGCCGTGGAGGCGATGGCGTGCGGGACGCCTGTGGTCGCCTCGCGTGTCGGTGGGCTGGCCTCGACGGTGGTGGATGGGCGGACGGGGTACCTCGTCCCGTGGCGGTGTCCAGAGCCGTTCGCGGAGCGGATCGAGTTGCTGCTGCGGAACGAGCCATTGCGTCGCGCCCTCGGCGCGGCCGGCGTCGAGCGGATGCGCGCCTACGACTGGAGCGAGGTGGCCTCGCGCGTCGGTGTGGCACTGGCGGCGCTGGTCGAGGAGTACCAGCGAGGCGCCGCCTCGTAGCCCCCTGCCATTCCGTCCGGCGGTAGACTGCCCGGCATGACGATGGCCACCGAAATCGACATGGACGCGGACTTCATCACCGAACTGACGGCGAAGGTGCCGAGGCGTGCCCTCGCGATCTTCGCCCACCCGGACGACGCCGAATTCAGCTGTGGCGGGACCCTGGCGCTTCTCGCCAAGCTCGGCTGGAACGTCGATGTCCTGGTAACCACGTCGGGGAACAAGGGGACGAAGGATCCCGGGGTGACGCCGCAGTTCCTCGCGGGTGAACGCGAGGAGGAGCAACGACGTGCCAGCGCCATCCTGGGCGCGAACGAACCGGTCTTCCTCGGCTTTCCGGACGGCTACGTCGCAGCGGACAACGAGTTGCGCGGGCTGATCGTCCGGCACATCCGGCTGACCCGGCCCGAACTGGTCATCACCTGGGACGGGTTCCGCCCGGGGTTCAACCACCGCGACCACCGCTACACCGGGCAGGCGACGTACGACGCGATCTACCCGGCGGCGGACGACCACCTGTACTACCCGCTGGACAAGGAAGAGGAGCTGGAGCCGCACCGGCCGGTCGCCCTGCTCCTCTCTGGCCCGGGTGAGCCGAACTATCACGTCGACATCGAACCGGTGATGCGGACGAAGATCCGCGCGATCCTCGCCCACACCTCGCAGATGCGGGGCCGCACCGAGCGGGAGATGCTGGAGATGTACCGAGAACGGGCGAAGCAGGCGCGCGAGAGCGGCCTCGACGGGCCCGTCCACCGCGAGTCGTTCGTGAAGATCCTCCTTCGCCGCTAGGCCGCCGATGCCTCCTCTCCACATTGAGGACCTCGACGCCGCCGACGATGCCCTGGTCGAGGCGACAGCGCGTGTCCTCTTCGAGGCGTTCCGGCCGGTGACGGCGTGGCTTCCCGACATCGAAGCCGCCCGGGCGGAGCTAAGGGAGTCGTTCGAGCCCGGCCGGCTGAGCCTGGTCGCCCGGGATGAGGCCGGCACCATCCTCGGTTGGGTGGGCGGCTTTCACGAGTACGCCCGCGTGTGGGAACTCCACCCGTTGGCAGTAGCACCCACCCAGCAACGTCGAGGGGTCGGGCGGGCGCTCGTGGCGGCGATCGAGGGACGGGTGGCCGAGCGCGGGGGGCTGACGCTACGCCTCGGCACGGACGACGAAATCGTGCCGGGGACGGGTGAGGGCCGAACCTCATTGTTCGGTGTCGATCTTTACAAAGGAGAACCGCTCAAGCATCTAAGCGGCATACGTAATCTGCGAGGGCACCCGTATGAGTTTTACCTCGCATGTGGCTTCGCGATCATCGGTGTGGTGCCGGATGCGAACGGTCCAGGCGCTCCGGACATCCTCATGGCGAAGCGTGTCGGCGGTTAATCGGGGAGAATTTGTCTACTGGGGTTTGACACTCGTCGAGGGCGGCCCCAGAATCACAGATCGCGCCTTGAACAGGCGCGCGCGTTTCCCACGCGAGTACGGTCGAATGGCCGCTTTGCAGTGAGGACCGGCGACGGATGACGTCGCGCAAGGCTCACTGACAGGCCGTCCGGCCGTTCATGTTGCCTTCAAGGCGTTCCCGTCACGGCTTCGGTCGCCTCGGGTTAAGGGTGAGGAGAGTCGGCGTGCCGACGATCAATCAGCTGGTCCGCGCACCGCGGACGCCCATTCGCAAGAAGACGAAAGCGCCCGCGTTGCGCTTCCGCTTCAACACGTTGAAGAACCGCATGCGCCGGTCCCCCAAGGGGTCGCCGCAGAAGCGGGGCGTTTGCACCCAGGTGCGGACCGTCACGCCAAAGAAGCCGAACTCCGCGCTGCGTAAAGTCGCGCGAGTCCGTCTCTCGAACGGCATCGAGGTCACGGCGTACATCCCGGGCGAGGGCCACTCGCTCCAGGAGCACTCCGTGGTCCTCATCCGCGGCGGTCGCGTGAAGGACCTGCCGGGTGTGCGTTACCACATCGTCCGCGGCGCGTTGGACGCCACGGGCGTGAAGAACCGAAAGCGCGGCCGTTCCAAGTACGGCACACGCAAGGGCTAACGGGAGACTCAGATGCGCCGTAACCGCGCCACGATCCGCCCGGCGATCCCGGACCCCCGCTATGGGTCCCGGGTGGTGACGAAGTTCGTCGCCGCGCTGATGTATTCCGGGAAGCGGAGCACCGCCGAGAAGGTGCTCTATTCCGCGTTCGACAAGATCGAAGAGGTCACGGGTCGCCGTGGTGTCGACGTGTTCGACCAGGCGATGCGCAACGTGACGCCGGTCGTTGAAGTGAAGCCGCGCCGGGTCGGTGGCGCCACCTATCAGGTGCCGATCGACATCCGCGGCGAGCGCCGGCAGGCGCTGGCGCTCCGATGGCTTCGCGATTCGGCACGCCGCCGGTCGGGCCATTCGATGATGGAAAAGCTGGCCGCGGAGCTGTTGGACGCGGCAAACAACGCGGGCAACGCCGTCCGCCGCAAGGAAGAGACGCACCGGATGGCGGAGGCCAACCGGGCGTTCGTCCACTACCGCTGGTAGGCCAGTCGGTCAGCGTCCGCCGCAGGAAGATTCAGGAATAGACGATGCCCCGTACGGTCCCCATCGAGCGCACTCGAAACATCGGCATCATCGCGCACATTGACGCGGGTAAGACCACCGTGTCCGAGCGCGTGCTCTTCTACACGGGCCGTACCTACAAGGTCGGCGAGGTCCACGAGGGCACGGCGGTCATGGACTGGATGGAGCAGGAGCGCGAGCGCGGCATCACCATCACGTCCGCAGCGACGACCGCCTCCTGGAACGACCACACGATCAACCTGATCGACACTCCGGGCCACGTCGACTTCACGGTCGAGGTTGAGCGCTCGCTGCGTGTGCTCGACGGCGGCGTCGTCGTCTTCGACGGCGTGGCCGGCGTTGAGCCGCAGTCGGAGACGGTGTGGCGCCAGGCTGACAAGTACGGCGTGCCTCGGATGTGCTTCGTCAACAAGATGGACCGCATGGGCGCGAACTTCGAGCGCTGCGTGCAGATGATCAAGGACCGCCTGGGCGCGATCCCCGTCCCGTTGCAGATCCCGATGGGCGCGGAAGACCGGTTCGTCGGAGTGATCGACCTGGTCAAGATGGAGGCCCTGTCCTTCTCTGGCGACCGTGGCCTGATCGTGACCCGCGGCCCGATCCCTGCCGAGTACGCCGAGACTGCCCAGATCGCCCACGAGGAGATGAAGGAGCGCACCGCCGAGAACGACGACGCGCTGATGGAGCTCTTCCTCGAAGGCAAAGAGATCTCCGCCGACACCCTGGCGAAAGCGATCCGTCGGGCAACGATCGCCGGCGAGGTGACGCCGGTCCTGTGCGGATCGGCGCTGAAGGACAAGGGCGTCCAGCCGCTGCTGGACGCTGTCATCGACTACCTGCCTTCGCCCCTGGACGTCCCGCCGATCAAGGTCCACGACGCGAATGACGACGAGAAGCTGGTCGAGCGGAAGCCGGACGACGGCGAGCCGCTGACGGCCATCGCCTTCAAGGTCGTGTCCGACCCGTTCGTCGGCCGCCTGGTGTTCTTCCGGGTGTACTCCGGTGTGGCCACCTCTGGTGACCAGATCGTGAACACGACCCGGAATAAGCGCGAGCGATTCGGCCGTATCGTGAAAATGCACGCGGCGAGCCGTGAGGATGTGACCGAGGTGCGCGCCGGCGAGATCGCCGCGGCGATCGGCCTCAAGGACACGTTCACGGGCGACACGTTGTCGGACAAGGATCACCTCGTCCGCCTTGAGTCGATCAGCTTCCCGGAGCCGGTCATCTCGGTGGCCGTGGAGCCGAAGACGCGCGACGACCAGCAGAAGATGGGCGAGGCGCTGCAGAAGCTGTCCGAGGAAGACCCGACCTTCCGCGTCCGCACGGACGAGGAGACCGGCCAGACGGTCATCCAGGGCATGGGTGAACTCCACCTCGAGGTCCTCGTCGACCGTATGCGTCGCGAGTACAAGGTGGAGGCGAACACCGGCAAGCCGCAGGTGTCCTACCGCGAGACGGTGACGCGCGCGGCGAAGGCGGAGGGTCGCTTCGTCCGCCAGACCGGCGGCCGTGGCCAGTACGGCCACTGCGTCCTGACCATCGAGCCCCGTGAACCCGGCGCCGGCTTCCTCTTCGAGGACAAGACGGTCGGTGGATCGATCCCCCGCGAGTACGTGGGCGCGGTCCGACGTGGCGTCGAGGGCGCGCTCGGGAGCGGCATCCGTGCCGGTTATCCGGTCGTCGATGTCCACGTCACCTGTGTCGACGGCTCCTACCACGAGGTGGACTCGTCCGAAATGGCGTTCGAGACCGCCGGGTCGATCGGCATGCGCGAGGCGCTGCAGGCAGCCGGGTCCGTGCTCCTCGAGCCCATCATGAAGATGGATATCACGACGCCTGAGGACTACTTCGGCGACGTGCTCGGTGACATCTCCAGCCGGCGCGGCGTTGTGCAGGGGTCGGAGATGCGTGGCAACGCGCGCGTAATCCGCGCACTGGTGCCGCTGGCTGAAACCTTCGGGTACACCACCGACCTGCGCTCGATGTCGCAGGGCCGGGCGACGTCCTCGATGGAGTTCGACCACTACGAGAGAGTGCCGCAGAACCTGGCGGACGAAATCGGCAACAAGCGGAAGGCCGGCGCGGCGTCATAGCCGGTGCGGCCGAACTGACGGCGGGACGACGGACAGTCGAAGAACTGGGGAGAGACTGATGGCCAAGGGCGTATTCGAGCGGACCAAGCCGCACCTGAACATCGGGACGATCGGTCACGTGGACCACGGGAAGACGTCCCTGACGGCGGCGATCACGAAAGTGCTGGCGCTGAAGGGCTTTGCGGACTACTCGAAGTTCGAGGAGATCGACAACGCGCCGGAAGAGCGTGCGCGCGGGATCACCATCTCGATCTCGCACATCGAATACCAGACGGAGAATCGCCACTACGCGCACGTCGACTGCCCGGGCCACGCGGACTACATCAAGAACATGATCACGGGCGCGGCGCAGATGGACGGCGCGATCCTCGTGGTGGCGGCCCCGGACGGCCCGATGCCGCAGACGCGTGAACACCTCCTGCTGGCGAAGCAGGTCGAAGTGCCGTCGATCGTCGTGTTCCTGAACAAGTGCGACATGATGGAAGACGAAGAGCTGCTGGAGCTCGTCGAACTCGAACTGCGGGAACTGCTGACGGCGAACGGCTTCCCGGGGGACGACACCCCGATCGTGCGTGGATCGGCGCTGAAGGCGCTGGAGTGCACGAGCACGGACCCGAACGCGCCGGAGTACAAGCCGATCTGGGACCTGATGGCTGCGGTGGACAGCTTCATCCCGGAGCCGGAGCGGATGGTGGACCGTCCGTTCCTGATGGCGATCGAAGACGTGTTCGGGATCAAGGGCCGCGGCACAGTGCTGACGGGCCGGATCGAACGCGGCAAGGTCAAGGTCGGCGAGACGGTGGAGATCATCGGCGTGAAGCCGACGAAGTCGACGACGGTGACGGGCGTCGAGATGTTCAACAAGACGCTGACGGAGGGCCAGGCGGGGGACAACGTCGGGGCTCTGGTGCGCGGCATCGAGCGCGACGACGTGGAGCGGGGCCAGGTGCTGGCGGCTCCGGGGTCGATCACGCCGCACAAGAAGTTCCTGGGCGAGGTGTACGTGCTGTCGAAGGAAGAGGGCGGCCGCCACACGCCGTTCTTCAACGGGTACCGCCCTCAGTTCTACGTGCGGACGACGGACGTGACTGGGAACATCGCGTTGCCGGAGGGCATGGAGATGGTGATGCCCGGTGACAACGTGCAGATGAACATCGAGTTGATCTACCCGATCGCGATCGAAGAGGGCCTGCGGTTCGCCATCCGTGAGGGTGGGCGGACGGTGGGCGCCGGCGTCGTCACCAAGATCATCGAGTAACTGAAGAGCACTGACGGCACGTTAGACGACAGGGGTCCGGCATGGCTCAGCAGCGCATCCGCATCAAGCTGAAAGCGTTCGACCATCGAGTGTTGGACGCCTCGGCAAAGCAGATTGTGGAGTCGGCCCAGCGCACCGGCGCTGTGGTCGCCGGCCCCGTGCCGCTGCCCACCCGCATCCGGCGGTACACCGTGATGCGCTCTCCGTTCATTGACAAGGACTCGCGCGACCAGTTCGAGACCCGCACGCACAAGCGGCTCATCGACATCCTGGAGCCGACGTCACGCACGGTGGACACGCTGATGCGGCTGCAATTGCCGTCCGGTGTGGACATCGAGATCAAGCTGTAAGGACGCCGGCATGACCACCGGGATGATCGGACGCAAAGCCGGCATGATGCGCCTGTACGATGGCTCTGGCCAAGTACGCGGCGTCACGGTGATCGAGCTCGGCCCCAATTTCGTGACCCAGCTCCGCACGCCTGACCGCGACGGTTACACCGCCGTGCAGGTTGGCTTCGCGGGCCCGCGTAAGCGCACGAACAAGCCGGAACACGGCCATCTGCGCAACGCTGGCCTCGAGAAGCAGGTGCTCACGCGGCTGCAGGAGTTCCGTACGGACGACCTGACCGGGCTCACCCTCGGCCAGACCGTGACATGCGAGGGCTTCGAGCCGGGCATGTTCGTGGCGGTCACCGCGACCTCCAAGGGCAAGGGCTTCGCCGGCGGCGTGAAGCGGCACCACTTCCGTGGCGGCCCGAAGACGCACGGCCAGTCCGACCGGCACCGCGCCCCCGGTTCCGTCGGTTCCGGCACCACGCCGGGCCGCACGTACCGCGGCCAGCGCATGGCCGGGCACATGGGGAGCGTGACGCGCACCGTGTTGAACCAGCTTGTCGTGGCGAATGACCCGGCGCGGAACCTGCTGTTCATCGAAGGCTCCGTCCCCGGCCCCCGTGGCGGGATGGTGACCGTGGAGGTGGGCCGCCGGAAGCCGCTGAAGGGCTACGTCGCGCCGGTCGTTCCGGGTACCGCGGTCGCCACGGCCGACGCGGAGAGCGAGGCCTCGGCATGAAGTTGCAGGTAGTTGACCAGGCCGGCCAGGCCAAGCAGCAGATCGACGTGGAAGACGCAGTGTTCGGCATCGAGCCGAACCAGGCCGTTGTCCACCAGACGCTGGTTGCCCAGTTGGCCGCACGCCGCGCCGGCACGCACTCCACGAAGACCCGTGGCCAGGTTGAGGGTTCGACCGTCAAGATCCGCCGGCAGAAGGGGCTGGGCATGGCCCGCCAGGGCAGCATCCGCTCCCCCCTCCACCGCGGCGGTGGTGTCGTCTTCGGCCCGCAGCCGCGTGACTACACGCAGCGCCTGCCGAAGCGGATGCGCCGTTTGGCGATCCGGTCGGTGCTCTCCTCCCGTGCTGCGGAGCAGCGGCTGACCGTCGTGGACGACCTCGGCCTCACGACGCCGTCGACCAAAGCGGTGGTCGCGATGTTGGCGGCGACGGGCGCGGGGCAGTCCGCGCTGATCGTTACGGGGACCTCAGACCGGATGGCGTTCATGTCGGGGCGCAACGTGGACGGTGCGCGCGTTGTGCCGGCGGACACGTTGAACGTGGCGGACATGCTCGCGCACAAGTCGCTCGTGCTGACAGTGGATGCGGTGCGCCGCATCGAGGCGCTGTGGGGCGGCGAGCGCGCCGCGAAGCGCGACCGGGTGGAGGCGTAACTCATGCCCAAGGAAATCCATCCGTACGAGGTGCTGCGTCGCCCGATCGTGACCGAGAAGAGCACGGCGCTGGCGGGGTTGCGGAAGTACGTCTTCGAGGTCTCGGTGGGTGCGAACAAGCCGCAGATCAAGGAAGCCGTGCAGCGCGCATTCAACGTCACCGTTGAAGAAGTGAACACGACGATGCAGCGGGGGAAGCGGAAGCGGACACGCTCCGGCCGCCCCGGAGCTGACCCGTCGTCCTGGAAAAAAGCCATTGTGACGCTCAAGCCGGGCGACACGATCGAATTGTTCGAGGGGATCTAGGCGATGCCGATTCGCAAGTTCCGCCCCACCTCCCCCGGACGTCGTGGCGCCACGGGCTTCACGTTCCAGGAGCTGACTAAAAAGGCTCCGGAGAAGAGTCTGACCGTCTCGAAGAGCCGCACGAGCGGACGTTCGGGCGGCAAGATTTCCGTCCGTCACCGCGGTGGCGGGGCAAAGCGGCTGATCCGGATCATCGACTTCAAGCGCGACAAGCTCGGCGTGCCGGGCAAGGTCACGGCGGTGGAGTACGACCCGGGCCGCTCGGCGCGCATCGCCCTCATCGCCTACGCGGACGGCGACAAGCGGTACATGCTGGCGCCGGACGGGCTGAAGGTCGGCGACACCGTGCTCTCCGCGAACGATGCGCCGGTGGCGCGCGGGAATTCGTTGCCGCTGGCGAACATCCCCACGGGCACCATGGTGCATTGCGTGGAGATGTCCCCGGGCCGCGGCGGCCAGTTGGGCCGCTCTGCCGGCAACGGCATCCAGTTGATGGCGAAGGAAAACGGCTACGCGCTGTTGCGCCTGCCGTCCGGTGAGATGCGTCGGGTGCCGGAGGGCTGCCGCGCGACGGTCGGCAGTGTGGGCAACGGCGAGCACCAGCAGATGAAGCTGGGTAAGGCGGGGCGGGCGCGTCACCGTGGCCGTCGTCCCGAAGTCCGTGGTTCGGCGATGAACCCGGTCGACCACCCACACGGCGGTGGTGAAGGCAAGACCTCGGTCGGTATGGCCGGGCCCAAGACGTCCTGGGGCAAGCCGGCGCTCGGATACCGGACCCGCAGCAACAAGCGCACCGACAAATTCGTCGTGCGCCGTCGCTCGCAGGGCCGGCGGTAAGGGGGACGGATGTCGCGCTCAACGAAGAAGGGGCCGTTCGTCCACCCCAAGCTCCTGAAGAAGGTGCTCGCGGTGGCCAGTGCGGACCGCCGAGAAATCATCCGGACGTGGTCGCGCGCGAGCACGATCATGCCCGAGATGCTGGGGATGACGATCGCGGTGCACGACGGCCGCCGCCATGTGCCGGTGTTCTGCACCGAGAACATGGTGGGGCACAAGCTCGGGGAGTTCGCGTTCACGCGCACCTTCCGCGGCCACCGTGGTAAGTCCGAGACTACGACGAGGAAGCGCTGATGGAAGTGCGTGCTCTCGCCAAGGACCAGCCGGTCGCGCCCCAGAAGGTGCGACTGATCCTGGACGCCATCAAGGGCCGTCCGGTCGACGAGGCGTTGAACCTGCTGCAGTTCATGCCGCAGCGGAGCGCGCGCATCGTCTGGAAGGTCGTGAAGTCGGCCGCTGCGAACGCGGAGAACAACTTTGACGTGAACCCCGACGGCCTGCGCATCAAGAGCGCCGCCGCCGGTGATGCCCGCACGCTCAAGCGCTTTCGCGCCCGATCCCGCGGACGGACGGCGCCGATGGTGAAGCGTTACAGCCACATCGAAGTGGTCGTCGAGGGGAACCAGTTCTAATGGGTCGAAAAATCCACCCGTACGGGTTCCGAGTCGGCGTCACGAAGGACTGGCAGTCAAAGTGGTACGCGCGGCACAAGCAGTACGCCGACCTGGTCCTCGAGGACATGCGGCTGCGCGACCTGATCATGAAGACGCTGCCCGAGGCGGGTGTCTCCAAGGTCACGATCGACCGCAACGCGAACCAGGTGACGTTGACAGTCCACACGGCGAAGCCGGGCATCGTGATCGGCCGCGGCGGCCAGAACGCAGAGCAGCTGCGGGGCCTGTTGCAGCACTCCACGGACAAGCGCATCCGGTTGAACATCGAGGAGATCCGCGTCCCCGAACTGGACGCGTACCTGGTGGCACGTTCCGTCGCCGACCAGCTGGAGCGTCGCGTGGCGTTCCGCCGGGCGATGAAGCAGTCCGTGCAGCGGACGATGCAGCGTGGCGCCCTGGGCTGCCGCGTGAAGATCGGCGGCCGCCTGGGCGGCGCGGAGATGTCCCGCGTGGAGCAGGAGATGCAGGGCCGCGTGCCGCTGCACACCATCCGCGCGGATATCGACTTCGGGCGGGCCGAGGCGCGGACGACCTTCGGGGTCATCGGCGTGAAGGCATGGATCTACAAGGGCGACGTGACCCCGGACACCAACCCGCTGGTTGTCACGACGGTGGAGGGGGAATAGCGCCATGCTGATGCCCCGACGCACGAAGTACCGTCGGTCGTTTCGTGGCCATCGCCGCGGCGCCGCGCACTCAGGCAACACCGTCGTCTTCGGCGAGTGGGGCCTGCAGGCGCAGACCACGGCCTGGGTGGACGCACGTCAGATCGAGTCTGCCCGCCGGGCGATCACGGGCACCCTCCGCCGCGGCGGCAAGGTGTGGATCCGGATCTTCCCGGACAAGCCGGTCTCCAAGAAGCCGGTCGAAGTCCGCATGGGTGGCGGTAAGGGCGCAACGGACCGCTGGGTCGCCGTCGTGAAGCGCGGCCGTGTGATGTTCGAGGTCGCCGGCGTGCCGGAGGCCGCGGTCCGCGAGGCCTTCCGGAAGGCGCACCACAAGCTGCCTGTGGACACGAAAGTCATCGGCAAGGAGGACGCGTACCAGTGAGTAGTGCTGTCACCACCTCTTTGCGTTCGATGCCGGACGAACAACTGAAGCAGGAACTGGAGGACGCCCACCAGGCGCTCTTCAACCTGCGGTTCCAGGCCGCCACGCGTCAGCTGGCGAACAACTCGGAAGTAGCGAAGGCGCGCAAGCGCATCGCGCGTGTGCGGACGCTCCTGAAGGAGCGCGAGATCCTGGCGGAGATCGACGCCGCCGCGGGCAAGGAATAGCAATGGCCGCCGAGCAATTGGCAACGGGGCAGGCGGTCAACCGGAAAAGCCGGGTGGGCACCGTCGTCTCCGACAAGGGTGACAAGACGATCATCGTGCAGATCGAGCGCGCCTCACGGCACCGGCTCTACCGCAAGGTGATCCGGCGCACGAAGCGCTACCACGTCCACGACGAGCAGAACACGGCCACGCTCGGCGACACCGTGCGCATCGAAGAGTGCCGTCCGATCAGCAAGCTGAAGCGGTGGACGCTGATCGAGGTGCTGACGGAGCGCGCCGTCGCGGAAGTCGCGCCGGAGTCGCTCGACCGCAACCTGGTCGCCGAGATGCAGCGATCGGCTGCACACGCCGCCGCCGAGGACACCTCGACGGGCGCCGGTGGGGATGGGCGTCCTAGATGATCCAGCAGGAGACGCGGCTGAAGGTCGCCGACAACTCCGGGGCGCGGGAACTCCTGTGCATCCGGGTGCTCGGGGGGTCAAAGCGCCGGTACGCATCCGTGGGCGACATGATCGTCGCGACGGTGAAAGAGGCGCAGCCGAACGGCAACGTGAAGAAGGGCCAGGTGGTGCGCGCGATCGTGGTGCGCACGAAGTTCCCGGTCCAGCGCGCGGACGGCTCCGTGATCGTATTCGACGAGAACGCGGCCGTGCTCGTGAACGACAAGGAAGGCAACCCGCGCGGCACGCGCATCTTCGGGCCCGTCGCCCGTGAGCTCCGCGACCGCCGGTTCATGCGCATCGTCTCGCTTGCGCCGGAGGTGCTGTAGTGGCCGCAAAGGTCAAGCGGAACGACGAGGTGCAGGTGCTCGCGGGCAAGGACCGCGGACGCCGCGGCACCGTGCGCGCCGTGCTGCCCAGCGCGGGCCGAGCCGTCGTGACCGGTATCAACATGGTGAAGAAGCACCGCCGCTCCACGGGGCCGCAGCAAGCGGGCGGGATCATCGACATGGAGGCGCCGATCGCGGTGTCCAACCTGGCGGTGATCTGCCGTTCGTGCAGCCAGGCGGTCCGCGTCGGCTTCAAGGTGCTGGACGACGGACGCAAGGTGCGTACCTGCAAGAAGTGCGGGGAGGCGATCGACTAATGGCGACAGCCACTTCCACGAGCCCCCGGTTGAAGGTGCGCTACCACGACGAAGTCGCGAAGACGCTGATGACCGAGTTCGGCTACGACAACGTCATGCAGGTGCCCGCGGTCGTGAAGGTCGCGGTGAACATCGGCCTGGGCGAGGCGATCGAGAACGCGAAGGCCGTCGAGTCGGCGACGGGCGACATGCGCTCCATCACGGGGCAGCAGCCGTACGTCCGTCGTTCGAAGAAGGCCATCTCGAACTTCAAGCTGCGCGAGGGCAACGTGATCGGGCTGGCCGTCACGTTGCGCGGGGCGCGGATGTGGGAGTTCCTGGACCGCCTGATGGGCGCCGCGCTCCCGCGCGTGCGTGACTTCCATGGCGTGCCGGTGGACGCGTTCGACGGCCGGGGGAATTACTCGCTCGGCCTCTCGGAACAGATCATCTTCCCGGAACTGCCGTTCGACACGGTGGACCGGGTTCGCGGGTTGCAGGTGAACATCGTCACCACCGCGAAGACGGATGCAGAAGGCAAGCGGCTGCTCGAACTCCTCGGCATGCCGTTCGCGAAGAAGTAGGCGGGTCCGATGGCGAAAGAGTCCAAGCTCGTCAAGAACGCAGAGCGGCAGCGCCTCATCGCGCTGCACGCGAAGCGGCGTGCCGAGTTGCTTGCGGTGATCAGGGACGGGACCGCCTCGGCTGAGGCGAAGGACCAGGCGTACTGGCGGCTCGGCAAAATGCCGCGCGATGCCAGCGCGACCCGGTTCCGCAACCGGTGTCAGATCACAGGCCGTCCTCGCGGGTATATCCGCGACTTCGGTGTGTCTCGGATCAAGTTCCGAGAGTTGGCTCTGCAGGGCATGTTGCCCGGCGTAAAAAAGGCCTCGTGGTAGCCGTACCGGCATGTTGGTGGCGCGGTAACGGAACCCACGCAGGAGAAGGCAGGCGTACCGGATGACCCAGTCCGACCCCCTGGCAGACATGTTCACCCGCATCCGCAACGCGGCGGAAGCGCGACACGAGGACGTCAAAATTCCGGCGTCCACGGTGAAGCGTGCCGTCGCGGAAGTCCTCCACTCGGAGGGCTTCATCCGCGGCATCGAAGATGTGGTGGACGGTCCGCGCCAGTTCTTGAAGCTGGACCTCACGTACGGTGAGGACCGCAAAGCGGTGATCTCCGGCATCCGCCGGGTGAGCCGGCCTGGTTTGCGTGTGTATGTGAACAAGCGTGAGATTCCGCGGGTCTTCGGTGGCCTCGGAGTCGCAATCATGAGCACGTCGCAAGGCGTCATGTCGGGCCGTGAGGCCTGGCGTCGGCGTATTGGCGGCGAAGTGCTCTGCTACGTCTGGTAGGCCGAGATGTCACGAGTCGGCAGGCTCCCCATCCCGATCCCGTCCGGCGTGGAGATTTCCATGGCGGGTCAGACCTGCACGGTGAAGGGCCCCAAGGGCTCCCTCGTGCAGGAGGTACATCCGAATATCCGGGTTACGGTCGCCGACGGCTCGGCGGTCATCACCCGTCCGGACGACTCGAAAGAGAACCGTGCGCTGCACGGCCTGACCCGCTCGCTCATCGCCAACATGGTGACCGGCGTGACTACCGGGTTCCGCAAGTCTCTGGAGTTGCAGGGCACGGGTTATCGCGCCCAGCTGCAGGGACAGAACCTGGTGTTGACCGTCGGGTACTCGCACCCGGTGGAGATGCACCCGTTGCCCGGCGCGGCGTTCACCGTGGAGACGAACACGCTGCTGCATGTGGACGGCAACGACAAGCAGGTCGTGGGCCAGCAGGCTGCTCTGATCCGTCGCGTCCGTCCGCCCGAGCCGTACCACGGCAAGGGCGTCCGGTACCGCGGTGAGCAGATCAAGCTGAAGGCCGGGAAGAAGACGAAGGGCAAGTAATGTCGCAGCAGAACGCGCACGCCGCCCGTATTCGTCGCCACGCGCGCGTCCGGCGCCGGGTTACCGGCACGCCGGAGCGCCCCCGCTTGGCCGTGTTCCGGTCCAACCAGCACATCTATGTCCAGGTGATCGACGACGCCGCCGGCCGGACGCTGGCTGCCGCTTCCGACCGCGAGGCGGCGCTGGGTACCGGCTCTAAGAGTGACCGCGCCAAGCAGGTCGGCGCACTGGTCGCGCAGCGCGCGAAGCAGCATGGCATCACCGAGGTGATCTTCGACCGCGGCGGGTTCCGCTACGCGGGTCGCGTGAAGATCCTCGCGGACGCGGCGCGCGAAGAAGGGCTGGTCTTCTAATGGTGAACCAGGGACCTCGTCCCGGTGGCGGCGGCCGCGGTGGCCG